>JANYKV010000065.1 GCA_025358055.1 Gemmatimonadota bacterium | reverse complement strand
GCGAGGGCCCGATAGTCGTGGAACGCGCGCCCAACGTCGCATCGCCCTGTGTCAATGTGTGCCTGATGGATGAGTCCACCGGATTGTGCGCTGGCTGCGCCCGGACCCTCGATGAGATCGCGGCCTGGAGTGAAATGAACGACCACGAAAAGGCCCACGTGCTGGCGCGACTGCCGGAGAGAATCCGGCAATCCTCGCTCCCTCCCGACCGAACCCAGCGAGAGCCATGACTCCGCCGGCCCAATTCATCACCGGACTTTTCGAGACCCACCTAAACGTACGATCGCTAGAGCGTTCGATGGAGTTTTATCAACGCACCCTGGGGCTCGAACTTGGGATTCTCTCCCCCGAACGGCGGCTGGCAATCTTCTGGATTGGACCTCGGGGCAAAGCGATGCTCGGGCTATGGGAAAAGCCTCCCGGTCAAATCCTCTCTCAGCACTACGCGTTTGAAGTCAGTCTCTCGAACTTGGAGGGTGCCATTGGGGCCCTCATGGCGCGCGGCATTGAGATCTTGGACTTCGATCGAAAACCGACCCGCGTCCCCGTGGTGTTCGGATGGATGCCGGCCGCGTCGTTCTACTTCTACGACCCCGACGGCCACCTGCTCGAAATGTTGGCCATGCTCACCGACCCGCCACGGCCGGAGGTTGGTGTGATACCTCTTGACCAGTGGAAACGTCTGGTGCAAGCGAGTCATGACTTGAACGAAAAACCCTGAAATGGCTCAGGTGCCAATGACGCTGATCGATGTTTCTCCTGTGCTACGCACCGCGGATCTGAATGGTTCCGTCGCTTTTTACACGACCATCTTAGGCTTCAGGTATGACAACTTGTGCCAGAAATGGGGCTGGGCGACGCTGCGTTGTGGGGGTGTGGTCGTCATGCTGGCCCGGCCGAACGCGCACGAGCCATTCGAGAAACCGAGGTTCACAGGGTCACTTTACTTCAAGACTGAAAACGTCGATGCTGAGTGGGAGCGCCTACACGAGAAGGCCAGGGTCCGCTACCCCATCGAGGACTTTGACTATGGCATGCGAAAGTTCGCCATCTACGACAACAACGGGTACCTCCTTCAATTTGGGCAGGAGACCCGAGCGAGCAGGTGGGATGAGCCGACTCCCTATGGTTCCATGGACGCGGCGTGACGGAGACAACTGATGTCGTGGTGATCGGCGGCGGCGTGATGGGGGTAAGCACCGCCTACCACCTGGCGCGCCGAGGAGCCCGAGTCACGCTCCTCGAGGCGGAACAGCTCCTCGGCATGGGGTCGACCGGGCTCAATGCGGGCGGGTTCCGCCACCAATTCTCGACTGCGGTGAATATCGAGCTCTCCAAAATGAGCGTCACTACGTTTGAGCGGTTCGAGGAAGAGTTCGACCAGGCGGTGGACCTGAATTTCTGCGGATATCTCTTTCTTCTCCACACCGACGCCGATGTCGCCGCCTTTACTCGGAACGTAGCCCTCCAACACGAACACGGTGTGATGACACGGTGGCTCACTCCCGAAGACATCGCTGGAGTGGTCCCCCAACTGGACCTCGACGGTGTCGTCGCCGGCACGTTCTACGAGCGGGATGGCCTGGTCGACCCCAACGGCGTCTTGCAGGGATTTGCCCGAGCCGCCAGCAGGGCCGGCGCTCTGCTTCGGACCTCCGTGCGGGTCACTGGAGCGGTCGTTCGGGCCGGCGCGGTCGAATCCGTCACGACGACAGCGGGTGAATTTAGCGCGGGGAGTTTTGTCCTGGCCGCTGGACCGTGGTCCGGGGAGGTCGGACAGTTGTTTGGTATCGAGGTTCCGGTCCAGCCCATTCGGCGCCAAATCGCCGTCACCGCGCCGATTCCCGGCATCACACGAGATTTCCCCTTCGTCGTGGACTTCAGCCGTTCACTCTATTTTCATTACGAGGGTGGTGGAATCCTCACCGGGATGTCAAACCACGCCGAACCACCCGGTTTCACGACGACGGTCGATGAGGGGTGGCGGGACCAACATCTCGAAGCGGCGATGCAACGCCTGCCGCTCCTGGCGGACGCGGAGATCGCTAATCAGTGGGCCGGGCTCTACGAGGTCACGCCGGATGACCAGCCTATTTTGGGCCGACTGCCCCAGCTGGTGAACCTCTATGCCTGTACCGGGTTCAGCGGGCACGGACTCATGCATGGGCCGGCGGCCGGACTGCTCACGGCGGAAGAGATTCTCGACGACGCGGCGCATACCGTCGACATCGCCCCGCTCCGCTGGCGAGTATTTGCCGAAGGGGAATACAACGTCATTTGACGGCCGCCCCAAACGGCGGCCTGCTCCTCGTACCCCCTGTCATCCAACCGGTATCTGCTATGCGACGTCATTTCGATCCAGCCACGGTCGTCACGTTGATGATCACCCTCGCGCTGTTCATCATCGCGCTCTTCGAGAAAGGGCTCACTCACGACCTCCTGCTCGAGGCGGGCGTGTTTCTGGTTTCGGTCAAACTGGTCATGGCGGCGTACACCGGCAGCGTTAGGACGGAACGGCTCTTGAACCGGCTGAACGATCTCGAGCAGGGCATTCTCCGGCTTGAAGGGCTCGTCCTCCAGCTGACGAAACCTCAAAGGCAGTAATCGAGACGACCCCATGGAGGCCACGGTCTCAACGCCTTCTCCGCGACATTCGCTGATCATTCCGGCCTACAACGAGGCACGCCTGCTGCCGCGACTGCTGCACACGGTGGCGGCGGCACGAGAGCGCTATGAGGGAGGCCCCGGCACGATCGAAATCATCGTAGCGGACAACCAGTCAACCGATCGCACCGCCGCCATCGCCCGCGAGTTTGGTTGCCGAGTGGCGACCGTGGAGCGCCGCGTAATCGCTGCGGCCCGGAACGGTGGGGCGGCGGCCGCCCGAGGAGCGGTCCTCAGTTTCGTCGATGCCGACACGCAAATCCACATCGATACGTTCAATGCAATCGACCGGGCCCTCGCCAACCCTCGGTTCATTGCGGGCGCAACCGGGGTTCGTCTCGAGCGCTGGTCCGTCGGAATCGCGATGACCTACCTGATGCTGGTCCCCATGGTGCTGCTGACCGGCATGGATACTGGCGTCGTATTCTGCCGAAGCGAGGATTTTCTGATGGTTGGGGGATACGACGAGAGGCGCCTTTTGGCCGAGGATGTGGCGTTTCTCTGGGCGCTGAAACGCCTGGGGTGGCGCCGGCGCCAAAGACTCACCCGGCTCCGCCCAGTTAAAGCGATCGCATCGACGCGCAAGTTCGATCAGTTCGGCGATTGGCACTATTTTCCGATGATGCTCCGCGCGGGGGCTGGACTCATACGGGGCACTGCGGGGTTGGAACCGGTGGCTCGGCGTTATTGGTATGATGCGCGCCCGACGTCCGGGGAGGACCAATGAACGGAGGATCATCATGCGTTGGTCGAGCGCGCTACTTGCGTTATTCGCCTTGGGAGCTTGTCACGCTGTGACGCCCCCAGGGCAGCTGGAGGTCGGGCGGGCCTACTCGGGGAGTGCCACGGTACGGTATGTGCCGCTGGAAGGCGGCTGCTGGGCCCTCGACACGGACCAGTATGGTCGAGTGCAACCGATGAGCCTCGACACCGCCTACAAGCATGACGGGCTGAGGGTCAATGTCGTACTCACAATTCGTACGGACTACGCGAGTATCTGCATGATCGGCCCGATGGCCGACGTGCAACAGATTCGCCTGATGGAGAGCCGCTGACTTAGCCCGGAGCCTCAGTTGGAACCCGGGGGCGAAGCGCCCGCCGCCCCAGGCAGCCCGAGGGTCGGATTCTCCCCGAAGAAACCCAGGGGCACCAGCTTGAACCCCGTGCGGTGAACCGGCATCCAAGGCCAATCCTCCGGCCGCGGGATGTGCGTCACGCCGAGCGTATACCAGAGGACGATGTCGCGATCCGCGATCTCCCGATTCGCCTTCGTCCATTGCGGCAACCCCTGCCCACCGGGGGCATTGAACACGAAGTCCCCGGCGGCGTAGATCTCGCCGTCGGCGTACGGGGTGACCCAGACATGCGAGTTGACGAACCCGACCCGTCGTCGAATGAAGGCATCGGAGGGAACCATCGGAGTCGCGTTCTCGCCCGGCATCAAGCCGTAGGCCGTGAATTGGCCCAGGGCGTTGCGAGTGTCGCTCACCACCTTCCACATCCGGTGGGTCGCCAGATTCAGGTTTCGTTGCGCGTCACGCTCGTGACGGAGGACGGTCTCCCGCATTGGAAACCCGTTCGGGCGCCCCGCTGCGGCCGCGTCTCCGGTCACGTTCATCTCGACGACACGGTTGTGGGCGGGGCCGTCGACGTCGAAGTCCAGGCGAAAACTGAAGAAGTGTTGGTGATTGGGCGCGAAGGCGTCCCGCGAAACCCGGGTGCCGTAGGCGGGCCGTTCGTGATGCGCCGTCGCCGTGTCGCCGGCGGAGGAGACCGGCCGGGCGTTCATCTGTCCCGTCAGCTGCAACTCAAGCTCCAGGGTGCCGTCCTGGTGAAACACCCAGAAGAAGCCGTAGTCGTAATTGTCGACCGTCGCGTAAAAGGCGAGCACGAGCTCGCGGGCTCGTCGCGCCTCCGCGCCATGGCGCCAGAGCGTGCCTCCATCGCGCTCGTAGAGGGCGACCGAGCGCGGCACGACCAGCGGGTTGCCGTTCGCATCGTGCATGACAGATTCGAAGAGCTGCGCATTTTCCGGAACCTCTCGCCCCAGCTGGAATGAGGTCTTGCTGTAGTTGCCGAGCCCCACCAATCCGAGGTCGAGCGGCATCCAGAGGTGCCATCCCGGATCGCCGTAGGGCACCGCCATCTCGGCGACGGCCGCACGATACAGGATCGGCCGTACCATACCGTGGTCCTCCCAGCCGATTTGATACAAGATCAACCCGGAGCGTGACTCCACGCCGAAGCGGAATCGCCACTGCTGCCAGCGAACCTCATGATTGGACACCGTGAACGATGACCCCTCCGGCATCGTCGGGACTAGCGGTTTTGGAGGCGTGAGGCTGGGTCGCAGACCCTTGAGGGAATCGGGACCGGTCGCCGCCATCGATTGGGAGGGCCCCTGGCGCTCGACGACGGAGAGAATCCGACGACGCGCCAGATCCGCCAAGACGAAAATCGGGAGCTCCCCACTCCGGGGGGATTTCCAGGCGGTCATCACCATGGACATCCGCCCGCCGTCTTGGCGCAGAGGAACGAACCCATCAGCGGGAGCCGCGAACAACTCCACGGTCGTTGGATCGATCGCCCGGCGACGGAGCGCGGCCTGCCAACGGGGGTCGAGGCGAATGAGCGAATCGGCCACCGTCTGATCGCCCTCCATCATCCACGGCTGGGCTCGCGGGAGATCACGCCACGACCGGACTCGTCCTCCCCGAACATCGACCTCGATCTCATGGGTCACCCCGGCTTTCCAATCGAAGAGGATGGCCGTCGCGCGCCGTTCAACCGGTGTACCGGGGTGCCACCCCAGGACGTCGGCCTTCGACGGCTCCCGAAGAGTGATGAGCGCGAAGCGACTGGAAGGAGAGTAGCGAGCATCCTGCTTGATCGCGGATTGCGCGGCCACAATCTCGGCCGCCGAAAGCGGTTCGAGGGGATGGGCGACATCCTGAGCCTGAAGGCCGACCATCCGAACAACCGAGCCCAGCCAGGCCGCGAGAAGGGGGTGGCAACGAGGGATCCAGTTCATGTACTCCTCCGTCTGGTGCGAGAAAGCTGGCTCGGTGGCGCGGACGCCGCATCGGGAGCACATTTACGATGCGCCGCAGGAGGGCCGCATGGACATCACGAACGTGCCGTTCACGACCACCGATTGGCATGACATTGCCGAAATCCCCCACCCGGGCGAGACCGGGACGGCCTATTGGCGCACGCTCGAGCTCGGCAATATTCGGGTCCGGATGGTCCGCTATAGCGCGGACTACCTGGCGGATCATTGGTGCCAGCGCGGGCATGTGCTGCTCGTGCTCGAGGGCGAGCTGGTGACCGAGCTTCAGGACGGCCGTGCGGTTCGCCTCGGGCCCGGCATGAGTTACGAGGTATCCTCCGGCGCTATACCCCATCGGTCGAGGTCCACCGGAGGTGCCCGGCTCTTTATCGTGGACTGACCAGAACAGCGATCCACCTTAATGGGCACCAGGCCCACGGGCCCATTTTGACAACGGTGACGACCAATCAACACCGGGTGCTCTACCTCAGTATGCGACCGCGGCGCCGTTACTCCGATTGTGCGAAGCGGCTCGAAGCTCACCGCTCGAGGGATCCCGGCTGATGGCAACCCAGACGCCCTCTCCACCGAATCGGGCACTCGCCTGGTCGACCTCTTCATACCGAACGCCTAGGCCATCAAGCGTCGCTTGAGGAAACCGGCCCTTGGGGAGCATCACGAGATATCCACCCGCCTTCGGCGAGAGGCTCGGTAGAAAGAAATCCGGCGCGTCCACAGCCTGATCGACGGTCATGCCAAACACCGCGACGTTGAGCAAGGCTTGAAACGTTCGCTGATGAAGCCCGGCGCCCATGGAGGCAAAGGCGACCACGGGCTTTCCGCTCTTGAACAGGAGGCCTGTTTCCGTGGGATCCGGAAGGCGCGCACCCCGAGCGACCTGGGCGATCTGCGCTTGTTGAAACGACGCGGGGTCACCGATGGAAATCCCATCGATGTTGATGGCGGTCTTGCCCCAGTACACGCAATTGATACTCTGTGTGATGGCCGCCATGTTTCCCTCTCGATCGATTACGACCACGTCGTCCGAATGTTTGGGCCCCTCCTCGACCCATTTGAACGGCCGTACTCCATTGGCGATTTCAGACCAGAGCTTGCGCGCATGGTCCTGGGTGAGCCGAGCGGAGTCGGAGAACTCCAGTCCGGGATATTGTTGCCGGCGGTAATCGTCTGGAATCAGGCCGAGCATCCAGGCGTTGGTGATGTTGACGGCCTTCCGGAGCGCGGTCCCTGATTGGGACCAGTGGCCATCTTTTGCGAGCCCGGCGGCGAAGGCCAGCCGCTGGGCCTCGATCATGCCCACGCCGCCGTAGTTCGGGGCGCCCGCGGTGTAGATCTCATAGTCGCCGACCGGACCGATGATCGGACGGCCCCAGATCACCTCATAGTCCGCGAGGTCCTCTAACGTCATCTTCCCCCCGTCAGCCACAACCGCGGCGACCAGTTTCTTCGCCCACAGGCCCCGGTACATGTAGTCGGCACCTTGAGTGGCCACCGCGCGCAGGGTACGCGCCAGTGCCGGTTGGCGAAGGAGGTCACCTTCCTGATAGAAGGAACCATCGGGCTTCGTGAAGACCGCTTTCGTCTCGGGAAGGCGCGCGAGATCAGCGGCCCGCATTTTGATCTGGCTCGCGAGGCCCTTCGTGACCGGCATACCCTGCTCGGCGACGTAGATTGCCGGTTCGAAAAGCCGGGCAAAGGGCAAGTGCCCAAAACGCCGATGGGCAGCCTCCACGCCTTTCATGAACCCGCCGACTAGTGCCGTCCGACCGCTCGGCACTGTACCGAGGCGACGATCGTCGGAGAGGTCGATTCCACCGGGAATCGTGAGTGGTGCCGCTTCCCCTTTAATCGTGTTCCACGCGGCATTCATCGTCGCGACCTCGCCGGTCTTGGCATCGTAGTACACCAGCGACAGGATCCCGAAGTAGCTGATGGGTGCCCCAGCAGTGAGCGTGATCTGGGTGAGCGCGGTAGTCAGCGCGGCATCGATGGCGTTACCACCTTGTTTGAGGGCCTCGAGTCCGGCCCGGGCGGCAAAACCCCCGTAGGCCACTGTCACGGCACCGTTTCGGCCCACAGCCATTCCCGCGGAGTTCCGCGGTGTGTTCTGTACCATGCCCAAATAGCGGTCGCGTTCCTCCGCCGGCCACTGAGCCGGAGAGAGCGCACCGACACCAGGGCTTGGGGCAGACTTCGCACAGCTGATGGCGAGAACGAGGACGAGCGCCAGCGTGCGTCGCATGAGGTTCCTCTGACCGGCAGGGGGCGCTTCAAACTTATCCCAATTGACAATCGCCAACAAACCGAAGCTTTCGAGCGTATGTTTGACCAGATCCCCCCCAATCCCGAGGACAATCGATGATTACGATGGATCGCCGCGCCCTGGTGGCGGCCTTGAGCGTACTGCTGGCCTGCCAGCCCGGCACCCCGACAACCTCGGCCATACCCCAGGCCGGCCCCGCCCCGACCGATCGTCCTCGTCCGCAGGACCCGTCGAGCCCTGTCATTCCGGTTTCTCCGAATGGGCGCCCGGCCATGCCGGTCCCCGGAGATACCACGAAGCCAGGCGGACCTGGAGCCAGCGCCGAACCGGCGCCTAAGCCATACGCCAAAGTAATTACGGCCGAGGCCAAGTCTCGGGACGGGCTCTTCAAAACCCACCGGATCGGCAGCAAGCTGTACTATGAGATCCCCCGAGCCCAACTCGGCAAAGAGTTGCTGCTGATCAGCCGGGCCGCGAAGGTGCCCAATGGTTCTGGGTACGGCGGCCAACAGGTCGGTCGATCATACGTGCTCAAATGGGAACGCCGGGACCACCGGGTCCTGCTCCGCAGCGTTTCGTACGAAGTCGTCGCCGATTCGGCCAACCCCATCCATCAAGCAGTCCAGAACGCCAACTACGACGTCATTCTCGCCGCGTTCAATGTGGAAGCCTA
Organism: Gemmatimonadota bacterium; assembly: GCA_025358055.1. Classification (GTDB taxonomy): domain Bacteria; phylum Gemmatimonadota; class Gemmatimonadetes; order Gemmatimonadales; family GWC2-71-9; genus JANYKV01. The sequence continues at coordinate 10,059 of JANYKV010000065.1, read as the reverse complement.
TGGGCCCGACAGCGCTGCGGTGATCGAGGTCACTCGCTTGTTTACGGCCCCACCGCCGGAATTTTCACCGGGAAACCAGTTCCGTGGCACCCCGGACCCCACGCGCTCCTTCATCGAACGAGTCCTGTCGTTCCCGCAAAACATTGAAGTCGAATCGGCGCTCACCATCGCGGCAACCCCACCTGGAGTCCCGGGTGCGCCGGTGAACCCCTTCGCCCCGCCGGCGGCTGGAACGGCCACCGTCCTCATGCATTGGAGCATGGTGAAGCTCCCTGACCATCCGATGGTGCCGCGATTGTTCGACAAGAGAGTTGGCTATTTCCCGATCCAACAGCTCGACTACGCTCGGCCGGAACAGCGGGCCCAGGAGCGTCAATACATCGTGCGATGGCGACTGGAGAAGAAGGATCCGACCGCCGCGCTGTCGGAGCCGGTCAAACCGATCACCTACTATGTCGATGCCGCCACGCCGAAATGGTTGGTCCCCTGGGTCAAGAAAGGGATCGAGGACTGGCAGCCAGCCTTTGAAGCAGCTGGCTTCCGACACGGTATCGTGGCGAAGGATGCTCCAAGCAAGGAAGAGGACCCCGACTGGACGCCTGAGGACGCGCGGTACTCGGTCATCCGATGGTTCCCATCGACGATCGAGAATGCGACCGGGCCCAACGTGCACGATCCGCGAAGTGGTGAAGTCATCGATGCAGACATTTACATGTACCACAACATCATGAACCTTCAACGCGCGTGGTACTTTTCCCAGGTTGGACATCTCGACCCTCGAGCCCGCCAATGGCCCATGCCCGACTCGTTGATGGGCCGTTTGGTCGAATTCGTGGTCGCGCACGAAGTGGGACACACGCTGGGCTATCAACACGATCAGAAAGGCAGCGCGACCTATCCGGTGGACTCAGTGCGCAGCCGCACGTGGGTCAAGAAGATGGGGCATTCGCCATCGATCATGGACTATTCCCGGTTCAACTATACTGCGCAGCCGGAAGATCACATCGACCTCGAGGACCTGATCCCGCGGATCGGACCGTACGATAAATGGATCACGCACTGGGGCTACGCGCCGATCGCGGGCGGTCGGACCCCGGACGACGAATGGAAAACCCTGGATCAGTGGTCGCGGGAGCAGGATTCGATTCCTTGGTATCGCTTCAATCTTTCGGATTCCCGAGGCGCCGATCCCGGCGATCAGACCGAAGCGGTTGGCGACGGCGACGCGGTGAAAGCCACCGGATGGGGTATGCGGAGCATCAAGCAGATTGTGCCGCTGCTCATGCAGGCCACGGTCCACCCCGGGGAATCGTATGATGACCTGAGTGAGTTGTATGACCGATTGATCGGCCAGTGGGCCATTGAACTTCGCCATGTCGCCGACGTGGTTGGCGGCGCCGATGCACAAGAGAAATATGCCGGTCAGAGTGGGGTTCGCTATCTCCCCCTTCCCCGCGCCCGGCAGCACGCCGCGGTGGAATTCTTGGCCGTCAATGCCTTTGCCACGCCGAAGCAGTTCTTGGTCGATGACATTTTGCGCCGCATTGAGGTGGAGGGGGCATTGCGCCGGATCAATAGCGCGCAAGCAGGGGTGTTGAACACCCTCTTTAACGACCGGCGGATGGAGCGCCTCATCGAATACGAGGCCTTGGCCGGCGATAAGCGCGACGCCTACTCCCTGGCCGACATGCTGGCCGATACCCGGCACGCCATTTGGAACGAGCTCGCGGCCGGCAGCATCGCGATCGACCCCTTCCGCCGGGAGCTACAGCGGAGCTACCTCGTGGCAGTCGGAGGCAAAATCAATCCGGTCCCACCAACGTTGCCCCCGGGACTCCCAGCGCAGTTTGCGGCGCTGTTTAGTCCCGCTCGGGCCACTAGCGACATTCGCGCGCTGTTCCGAAGCGAGTTGCGGGCGCTCGACGCAGACATCGGACGGTCACTCGCGCACACGACCAATCGGGAGACGCGCGCTCACCTTGAGGATGCGCGGGACCAAATCAGCAAGATCCTGAATCCAGAGAAGTCCAAATAACCCGGTGTGGGGCCAGGCGCGATCCAGGGCGCCTAGCCCCGACCTCCCCCAGGGATCTCACCCGTCGACCTCCCCCGGGGCCTGAAACCAGTCGTATCATCGGTACGTAGGCAGCGGACAACACCTTGTCCGACACCCAGTTTCGCCCTTCCTTGCCCTGCGGCGTAAAGCACCGCTCGGCAGGTATCTGATTCGAGGAACATTCATGACACTCATCATCGATCGCTTATCCAAAACCTATCCCAACGGGGTTCGGGCCCTCAACCAGGTATCGCTCACCATCGGTACGGGCATGTTCGGTCTGCTGGGCCCGAATGGTGCCGGGAAGTCCACGCTGATGCGAACCATTGCCACCTTGCAGACCCCGGATAGCGGATCGATCCGATTCGGCGACCTCGACGTGTTGGCCACACCGGATGAAATTCGGAAGCTCCTGGGCTACCTCCCGCAGGAGTTCGGGCTCTACCCCAATCAGTCGGCCGAGGTCACACTGGATCATTTCGCAACGCTCAAGGGCGCCTCGCACCCAGGCGAACGGCGCGACCTGGTGGCGAGCCTTCTCCGGCAAACCAACTTGTATGAGGCCCGCAAGAAGAACGTCGGCACGTTCTCGGGCGGTATGAAACAGCGGCTTGGCATCGCGATCGCGCTCGCCGGAAGCCCCAAGCTGCTGATCGTTGACGAGCCGACCGCGGGCTTGGATCCCACGGAACGCCACCGCTTTCTGAACCTATTGGGTGAGATCGGTCAAGATATCGTTGTCATTCTTTCCACGCACATCGTCGAAGACGTCCGGGAGCTCTGCAATTCGATGGCGATCATCAACCGCGGCGAGGTCGTTCTCTCCGGCGATCCCGAGGTGATCGTCGAGCGGGTCCGTGGTACCCTCTGGCGCAAAACAGTGACCAAAGCGGAACTAGAGGCGCATGAACGACGATATCAGGTCGTCTCGGTGCGGCTCTTGGCCGGCCGCCCGGTGATCCACATCCACAGCGAGACCAACCCCGGCGATGGCTTCACTGCCATCGAACCTGACCTCGAAGACGTGTACTTCCAGCAAATCGGCCTGAGCGCAGCGAAGGCGGCGGCCTGACATGATCGGGACGATCTATCAGTTCGAGGTGAGCTACCACCTCAAGCGCCCGGTGACCTACCTCTACGCGCTGGTCTACTTCATTCTCGCCTTTTCGTTTTCGGCGTCCGACGCGGTCCAAATCGGCGGCGCTGGAGCACTCGTCAAGAACAACGCGCCCTTCGTCCTGGCTCAAGTTGAGATGATTCTTGTCGTCGCCGGTCAGGTGATCATTACGGCGCTCGTAGGTACCGCCGTCTTACGAGACTATCTCGTCGGTGCCCACGAGCTGCTGTTCACGACCCCCCTCACCCGCGCCGCGTACCTCGGTGGAAGGTTCCTCGGGGTGCTCACCGTCATGATCTTGATCAACTTCATGATCCCGGTCGGCGCGGCGGTCGGGACGTTTATGCCGTGGGTAGATCACGACAAGCTGCTTCCATTCCGCGCGGTGGCGTACCTTCAGCCGTTCTTCGCGTTCCTGCTCCCCAGCATCCTGCTGATCTCGGCGATCTTCTTTGCGGTCGGAGCGCTCACTCGGAATCTGTTTGCGATCTACACCCAGGGCATGTTCCTGCTGGTCGCGTGGGGAATCACGGGGCGGCTGACCCGGGATCTGGACAATCAACACACCGCCGCGCTGATCGATCCGTTTGGCCTTTCCGCGTTCAACGAAATCACCAAGTACTGGACGGTGGCGGAGCGGAATAGCCAACTCGTGCCGTTGGCGGGCGACCTCCTGCTCAATCGCATCCTCTGGGGAGTGTTGGCCGCGGCGTTGTTCGCGCTCACCTATGTCCTTTTCCGCTTCCGCAGCGAGCCACCCCGCCTCGCGCGCAGGACCCGGGATGACCCGGCCGCCCCGATCTTGGTACCCGGCCACCCGACCGCCGAGGCCATTCCGGCGACGCATCGGACCTTTGATGGCCGGGCCCGGTTCCGTCAGGTTCTCACTCTGGCCCGCCTATCGTTTCTCAACATCGTGCGGGAAGTGCCCTTCATCGCCATCGTGGCGATCGGAATCACCAACCTGTTGAACAACAGTTGGTATGCGGACGCCTTGTACGGTCAAACTGTGTATCCGGTTACCTATACCATCGTGGAAACGGTGGACCGCACCTTCGTCATCTTCTTTGTCCTGCTGATTACGATTTACGCGGGCGAGGCGGTATGGCGAGAGCGCCAACTCAAACTCGACCAGGTCGCGGACGCGCTTCCGGTGCCCAGTTGGGTCACCATGCTCGGCAAGTTCGGTGGCCTGGCCCTAATGGAAGCCTTTTTGCTTCTGGTGCTCATTGGCGTCGGGGTCTTGGTCCAGTCCATGAAGGGTTTTCACCACTACGAATTGGGGCTCTATTTCAGCTACCTGTTCGGCACCACCTGGCCGGGCCTCCTCCAGCTCACCGCGCTGGCTTTCTTGGTCCATTGCCTGGTCAATCAGAAGTTCGTGGGGCACGTCGTGATGATCGTGCTGTACCTGTTCCGCGCGGTCATGGGGAACCTGGGAATCGAGCACGTGCTTTTCAAATATGCCCAGCCGATGGGGTTCACCTATTCCGACATGAACGGGTATGGCCCCTTCGTGCCCGGCATCGTGCTCACCATCCTTTATTCGTCCGGGATCGCCCTGATACTCGGTGTCGCGGCCTACCTCTTCTGGGTGCGGGGCACCGCGGAGCGATTCGCGGATCGGGCGCGGGCGGCGCGCGCGCGATGGCGCGGAGGCGCGCGCGCGGTGACCGGTTTGGGGGGAGGCATCGCCCTGCTGACGGGCGGCGCCATCTTCTACAATACGAACATCCGTAACGTCTACGAAACTTCGAACGCGGTGCGCCACCTACAGGCGAGTTACGAACGGACCTACCGCAAACTCAAAGACTGGCCGAAGCCTCGGCTCGTGGATGCGAACGTTCGCGCCGACCTCGAGCCGGAGCATAGCGCCTTCACCGCGAGCGGCACCTTCACGTACGTGAACAAGACTGCCCGACCCATCGATACCGTCATCGTCACGATCTTTCATCCTCGCATCCGGGTGGACACGCTCCAGTGGAGCCGGCCCATGACACCGGTCCTGAGCGACAGCGCCAAGGGCACCCGGATTCTTCGCTTTTCTCCGGCCCTCGCGGTCGGGGACACGGTCCGGCTTCGATACCGCGCCCGTTGGGAGGAGCACGGCTTTCGGAATGATGGCCCGGGCACGGTCGTGGTTGAGAACGGCACCTTCGTCAATTCCCAGTATTTTCCCGCCTTGGGCTACCAAGAGAGCATAGAGCTCAGCTCCGAGGAATCACGCAAGAAGGAGAAACTGCCCGCGAAAGCGCGGATGCCCTCCATCAACGATGAATCGGCGCGGGCCGACAGCTATCTCGGAAACGACGCCGACTGGATCACGTTCCAGGCGACCGTCAGCACCGCACCAGATCAGATCGCGATCGCGCCTGGGTACTTGATCAAAGAGTATCAAGAGAATGGCCGGCGGGTGTTCGAATACAAGATGGACCGGCCCATCCTGGACTTCTACTCCTTCCTTTCGGCACGGTACGCGGTCAAGCGCGACACGTGGAATGGCGTGAAGCTCGAGATCTACTACCACCCAGGTCACGAGTACGACCTGGATCGGATGATGGAGGCGATGAAGAAATCGCTGGAGTATTACACCGCCAACTTCACCCCCTATCAGTATCGCCAGGTGCGCATTCTCGAATTCCCCAGGTATGCAGGCTTCGCCCAGGCGTTCCCCAATACGATCCCGTACTCGGAGAGCATCGGCTTCATCTTGCGGGTGACCAACAAGGATGACGACCTCGACATGCCCTTCTTCGTCACCGGGCATGAGGTAGGCCACCAGTGGTGGGGGCATCAGGTGGTCGGCGCCAACATGCAAGGCGCGACGTTGATGTCCGAGAGCCTAGCGGAGTATTCCGCGCTCACCGCCATGGAGAAGCGCTATGGACGGAGTTCCGCCAAGAAATTCCTCCAGAACGAGCTCGACCGGTATCTCACCGGTCGCGCGAACGAAACCCAGCGCGAAATGCCATTGTTCCTGGTGGAGAACCAGCCATACATCCACTACAACAAGGGCTCCCTCGCGCTCTATGCCCTCCGAGACTTGATCGGGGAGGACTCGATCAATGTTGCGTTGAGCCGATTTGCGCGCGACCATGCGTTTCAGCCGCCGCCGTTCCCGACGTCCAAGGATTTCTTGGGTTACCTACGAAAAGTGACCGCGGATTCCATCAAATACGCGTTGACGGATTTCTTTGAGACGATCACCCTGTGGGACAACCAAGTTGAGGAGGTCTCCTCCGCGCGCCGGGCGGACGGTAAGTACATCGTCCGCCTCAAGGTCCAATCGCTGAAGTTCCGGGCCGATAGCCTCGGGAATCAAACCGAGATCCCGATTCATGACCTGGTCGACATCGGGGTATTCGGACCCAAGGAGAAAGGAAACGCGCTCGGGAAGCCTTTGCTGGTCGTCAAACGGTGGATCACAACGAAAGAATCGACGATCGAGCTGGTCGTGGACGAGCAGCCGTTCAAGGCTGGGATCGATCCCTATAACAAACTGATCGACCGGCTACCCCAGGACAACGTGAAGGACATCCGGCAGTAGGCCGGCCCCGGCTCGCTCTCGAGCTCGCCCCATCCTACTTTCAGGCCATGTCAGACGCCTCGGCTCCCCGTTTTTTACGTTATGTAGCCCTCGGCGATAGCTCGACCGAGGGGCTGGATGATCCCGATGGCGTGGGTGGCTTTCGGGGCTGGGCCAACCGGCTGGCTGAGCGCATCGCGACCCTACAGGGATCGCTGCTCTACGCCAACCTGGGCGTGCGCGGACGCCTGACTCGTCAGATTCTCCAGGAGCAATTGGCGCCCGCGATGGCGATGCGCCCGGACCTTGCAACGGTCTTTTCGGGTACCAACGACGTCGTTGGTCGTCGCTTCAACGCCCGAGCGCTCGCCGCGGACCTCGAACTCCTCCAACGCCCATTGGTTGATGGGGGCGCCACGGTCGTCACGTTCACCCTGCCGGACCTGACCCCGGTGATGCCACTCGCCCGCATCGTGGTCGATCGGGTCCATGCGCTGAACCAATCCCTCCGTGAAGTATCCGCGAGGACCGGTGCGATTCTGGTCGACATCGCCCTCCATCCCGTCGCTTCCGACCCGCGACTCTGGAGCGACGACCGGCTGCACGCGAATGCCGTCGGGCATTCACGGATCGCAGCCGCGCTTGCCCACGCCCTCGACCTCCCGGGGAGCAACGACGAGTGGATCCAGGCTCTTCCCCCAGCAGCGCCCCCAACACTCCTCCGAAGGGTCGCGGCCGAAATCACGTGGGGAGGCCGATATCTCGTTCCCTGGGTCTGGCAGCGTTTTCAAGGCCGCCCATCCGGCGACGGCCCCGGACCCAAACGACCCATACTTGCGGAGCTACGGCCGTGAACGAACCCGGCACTGCCACCGATGCTGCGGCCTGTGTTACCCCCGAGATCCGGCCGTTCTCGCTCGGCGATTCGGACCAGCTCTTGCAGGCGGTACTCGAGTCGGTAAACGAACTTGGGCGGTGGTACGAGTGGTGTCACGCGGGCCTCACGCCGGCAGAGGTAGAAGTGTACATCCTGGAACGAGCCACCCTGTCCACCACGGATGCGGACTACACCTACGGACTTTTCGATCGGCGTACCAACCGCCTTCTCGGTGCGGCTTGGCTCAATCGAATCGATCGTCCGGCGGCCACGGCGTATATCGGCTATTGGGTCCGGAGGTCGGCAGCCGGGCACGGTGTTGCGACCAACGCGGCGCGGACGCTAGCGGCCCGAGCAGCTGGCCACCACGGATTCCAACATCTGCGGCTCTTGATCGCCGAGGACAATGGCGCCAGCCATCGAGTCGCCGCGAAACTAGGAGCAACGGTTATCGGAACCCAGCCGGCAGCATTCCGAGTGGCAGGCGTCGTCCACGATGCGCTGATCTATGATCTGCCGATTCAGAACACGTGAATCGTGTATCTTCACTCACCGGTCGGTTTCCGAGGCCGGGCTCTCTTCATGGTCAGGCATCTCCGTAATCGGCGGTGAATGTGATTCGACTCTGTATTTTCATCGGGATGACGATCGGCGGATACCTCGGTTGGTGGCTCGGAGCCCAGATTGGGGTCATGACGGCATTTATCCTGAGCATGCTTGGAACGGGAGTCGGCCTCTACCTTGCCAAGCGCTGGGCCACCGAGCATTGGGCTTGAATCCGGAACTGGTGCAGCCCCACGAAGATCAGGACAATCCCGAGAACCAACGCTGGCGCCGGCAGTGGCGATCTTTCCGCGAGGTGCACAATGGTTCGCAGCAGCGCGAAGACAGTTAAAGAGTATCTCGCCGACCTCCCGGCCGACCGGCGCAAAACGATCGCTGCGGTTCGGAATGTGATTCTCCGATCCCTGCCCAAAGGATACGCGGAGGCGCTCAATTGGGGGGTGATCAGCTACGAGATTCCACTCCAGCGCTACCCGAAGACCTACAATGGCCGGCCATTGATGTACGCCGCCCTGGCGGCCCAAAAAAACTACGCCGCCATTTACCTGATGGGTGTCTATGGTGATTCATCGTCGGCGCGACGACTCAAGGACGGCTTTGCAAAGGCAGGACTCAAGTTGGATATGGGGAAGTCGTGTGTCCGGTTTCAGCAACCGGAAGACCTGCCGCTCGACACTATTGGCCAGATCATTGCCAGTGTCACCCCCGAGGCGTACATCGCGTTCTATGAGGCAGCCCGGCCCCCAAGGAAGGCGAAACCCAAACGCTGACCTGGCATTTGGATCTGCTTGCCAACCGTCGAAAGAATTGAGAAGGAGATTGCTCGTGCCCAAAGGGTTTTTCGTCGCCCTCGCGCTACTAATGAGCTTCGGCTTATCGGCTCAAAGCGCGGCGCCCACGGACGAGCTTATCAGGCTCGACCGGGTTCGATACGTCGCCGACTTCAAGGCCGACCGTGCCATGCTCGACTCGCTCCTCGCCGACGACCTCACCTATGGCAGGACGAGCGGAGTGCTCCACACCAAGGCCCAGGTCTTGGCTCTCGTCGGCGAAGGCGGCCCATACCGATTGGACTCGCTCACACCCGACAGCTTGTTCGCTCGCGTGTATGGCGAAACCGGTATCGTCAATGGCCTGCTTCATGTGAAGCTCACCGCCCAGCCAGCGCCGTATACGCTCCGGTTCACCGACGTTTGGGTCCACCGGCGGGGACGGTGGCAACTCGTCGCTTTTCAAGCAACACGGCTACCGTGATCCCTCCTCCCCTACTCTTTGTCGCGGCCTTTCTCCTCGGGCGTCTGGCGCAACGGTGGCTCGGCCTCGAGCAGGTTCTAGCACTCCCACCAATGGTGGAACGAATTGGAGGCGTCGTCTCGGCCATTGCGGTCCTGCCGGCGCTGTCGGCTGTCATCCTTTTCCTCGGCCACCGCACGACTATCATCCCGCACCGAACCTCATCGGCCTTGGTTACCTCTGGGCCTTATCGTTTTACTCGCAATCCAATGTACCTGAGCCTCGTAGTGCTCTACAGCGGCGTGGCACTCTGGACCTCTACCCTTGTGGCTTTCGCTCTCCTGCCGCTTCCAGCGTGGATCGTCAATCGCTTCGTGATCCCGATGGAGGAAGCCCAGTTACGGAAATCGTTCGGGGCGGCCTTCGATAAATATTGTCAAGGGGTGCGCCGGTGGTTATAGCCTGGCGCGTCGATCCTCCGCGAATGGACTTCGATGGTACCCGACATGTCTAAGCGCCTTCGTGTCTGCGTCTCCGGCGCAACGGGCTGGGCCGGCCGGGCCGTCACGTGCGGCATCCTCGACTCCGCTGACATGATGCTGGTCGGAGCGGTCGCTCGGAGCGTGGTCGGCAAGGATATCGGAGTCGCTCTCGGCCGTCCGGAGGTAGGAGTGGCGATCTCCGCG
>JANYKV010000040.1 GCA_025358055.1 Gemmatimonadota bacterium | reverse complement strand
GGCCCGAGGGTGAACACCCTGGCAACCGACCACCGGTAGTCGACGAAGTGAACGAACCCGCGAGGAAGGCCGGTTTCATAGCCGGTGTACATCACGTTGCCGACGAAACCGGCCGTCAAATAGCCCCGCCGAAAGAGAATCTCTCCCACCGTTGGGTACGTGCCATCCAGCGGCGTGAACCAGTCGGTCGAAAGCTCAGAGGGCCAGCGCCCGGTGAGGATGCTGGCGGTCGAGGGAAGCGTCCAGGGTGCGGGAGCCAAGGCGCGAGTGAAGGTCACCCCCCGGGTGGCGAGGCGTTCGAGCCCGGGCGAGGTCGGCCGGGGGTACCCGTAGAGGCTAAGGTTCCAGCCGCGAACGGTGTCCAGAATGACGAGGAGCACGTTGGGCCCTTCGGCCCCTGCCTCGGGCCGCCGCATCAGGAGCTCATGCTCCCGCCAGGCCCGCGATCCATGGAGCCAAGCGGCCGCCCCGACAATGATGGCGACCAAAGGCGGAACGGTGCGGCGAACCAGCCGCTCCAAGCCGATCTCCCGCGTGATCGCGAGCCGCCGCATCTGCACGCCAATGCCCACCGCAAGCACGACAGAAGCACGATAGTCGACGGATGGGATGGCGAGGAGAATGCTCAACGCGCCGAGAAACCCCAAAACAGCCACGGCGAGAGGCCAGCCCAAGCGATTGGGGAACAGCCAACTCAGGAGTACGCAAAGGATGGCCGGCACACCAAGGGCGATCAAACCGGAGAGCGGCTCGAGCCAAATGACTTCGGGAGGTACGAATATGAAATGATGTTGGACGTACTTCCGGAACCCCAGGACCACGAGCCCGCCAACGCCCGCTAACAGTCCGCACCAGAGTGCGAGCAGAATTTGAAATCGAAGTCGAGGAATCGGACGTTCGAGTAGTGCTGGGGTCATCCTTCGACTTCTCCAAGCTCCATAGCACGCAAATGGTTGACGGTAGCGGTAATCCCTTCGGGAATCCCGGTCGCGGGGACCCACCCAACGAGCGCGCGAAGCTGGTCGGCCGAAACCCGGCTATGTTGCATTTCCTCAACACGTTTGGGCTGGGAACCGAATGTCAGGCGCTCCTCAGAAATAAGCAAGATACGTGCTGCCGCCTGCACAAAGTCACGAACGCTTACCAGCTGCTCGGTCGCGATATTGAATACCCCTGGCCCGGAATCGGTTGAAGATCCTAAGTATAATAGCCCCAATGCGATGTCTGCTACGTATCCGAAGTCTCGACGTTGGGATCCATCCGTCAACGGAATCCGGCCGGTTTCGCCCGCCGCGCGGATCAGAGTGGGGAGAAGGCGGTGCGGATGTTCACCGGGTCCGTAGACGGTGAACAGCCGCCCGCATGCTGCCCGAATCCCCAGAGTGTTGCGATAATGCAACAGATGTTGCGTTCCCGCAAGTTTCGTTTCCCCATACAACGTCGTCGGACGCGGCGCCGTCTCCTCGTGGAGGTTCCCTTCGGCCGCCCCGTATTCCAAGGCGCTCCCCGCGTGGACGAGGTGCTGCCCTGCCCATTCCTTGCGGGAGGTCTGGTGAACCGCCTCACTGACCCAGCCGACTAGGTCCACGTTGATACGACGCGCAACGATGGGATCGCGCTCCGAAGGATCCACACCGTAACCGGCCAGATTGAACACGACCGATGGGCGAGTGTCCCGGACCAACCCGAAAACCTTCTCCCGGAGCGACAGGTCGACCTCCACAACCCGTCCGCGGATTCCGTAACGGGTGCACATCACCTCGGTCGCCTGACGATGCCGGGTGCTCAGCGTGACGTCGGCCCCGGCCTGACTCAATAGGCGAGCCACCCATCGTCCGATGAACCCCGCGCCGCCAAGCACCAGGGCCGGCGCCCCGCGATAGATGTCCAACATTGCGGGGAGTGACGCGTCAGTCATGGCCAGTGGGCCGATCTCTCACGGGCGCGACTGCAGCTGACGGTATGCGTCGGAGTGTGGAAGCACGGGGCCTGCCACAATCCGGTAGCCCGCATGGGTGATCGACGGGCCGTCCACCAGCCAAATCGGGCGGTCGGGATACGACTGGAGCAGCTTTTCCCGGACCGCGGTGTTTCGATCCCAGGCGTACACCGGGACCGCGGCGGTGAGGTCCAACGGATTGTACGGCACGGCCGAGGCGTAGTCGGGGTGGCGCTCTCCCCGGATGAGGACGAGGCTCCGGCCGAACGATTTTTCCTCCGCGACGAATCGGATATCCGAGCGCATCCCGCGATAGTGATAATACTTGTCGATTGCCCGCCACGGTAGAAAGCAGGCGACTGAGCTGACAGCGAGGGCCCCGGCGGCGATCCACGGTCGGGTCCCGGCCGAGGTTCCGGCCGGATCGGGCCACTCGTCGCTCCACGAGTCGATCCCCCGTACCGCAAGGACGAGGCAGGGCACCAGGACGAGGTACCAATACCGAGCGCCGAAATCGGGCCCGCCGGCGAACCAATAGAAGCTGTGAATGCCCGCGATCATCGCAATGGTGGCCAACATCAACCCGTCCGCGGGTCTCCGTTTCCTCCAGGCGAAAAAGAACAAGAGGGGAAGGACGGATCCGGTTGCCCATCCGAGCAGCTCGGTGTTGATGCTGAACGCGTTGAAATTGGCGTTGATCAGGACATCGAGCGGCCCGTGCCCGGGCAACGGATCGACGCCACTCCAGCCGAGGCCGCGGTTGGGGCCGAATCCAAGCGCGTTGGTTCCCGGTCCATAGTGGAGGTCGGTATACAACATGATCGGGAACGTGCGCATGCTTCCCGTCATGGCCTGGTTGTACGGCAACACCACCGCGCCGGTGGCGACCGCGAAGATCGTCAGCACGCTGGCGCCGCCAACGCGACCAAGCCAGTCCCGGTTCCCCCCCTCCCCCCACACGGCCCAAACTCCACAGAGGAGCGCAACTGCGAGCCCCTCGAGCGGACGAATCAGGCTCACCACCCCGATGCCGACCCCTGCGATCGCAAACCACCCCAGGCCGCGCTTTGCTCGACCCAACGCGACGGCGAGCGCGGCCATCAGAGCACACGTGAGCGTGAACGTGTGAGTCATGAAATTCATCGCCATGAAAAGGTTCCAGGGCGAGAGGCACAACAGAATGATCGTAAGTCGGGCGGTTCGTCGATCGTACAACCGACCGATGAGCAGGTAGGCAAGAATGACGTTGATGCCCGCGAGGATCGGATTCACCAGCCAGGCGGCACCAAAGAATGCACCAACGGCAAGGGCCGCGGGCCAGCCTGGCGGCACCGGCGAGTACCAACGGGTTGGCTCGTAGGTCATCAGGTCGACCAGAAACCCGTCCGGCACCAATGGCGCGGGCAGGTCAAGACGTCCTTGAGCGAAATACCGAGCGTGCGTTAGGTACACGATTTCGTCAGGGACGTGCGGGTGGCGCTGATACGAGACGACGCAAAGCACCGCCGATGCCACCGTCACCCACCCCGCTGCAAGAACGACGAAGCGGTCGATCCGGATCGGATTCGCAGGGTCGCCCGGCTCGCCAACCAGACCCACGAATCGGCTCCGAAATCCGTTCAGCGCCGTGCTTGGCAGGTCGGTGGCCAACAGGTACACGGCACCGAGGGAGATGGCCTGGAGCAGGGTGGCAAAGACGAGTTCACCGCCATAGACGGCGACGGAGCGGGAAAGCGTCGCACTGGTCAGGAGGAACGCGACGGACAGGATCACCCACCACCGACTACGACGGCCGTGTCGAACGGCGGTGCGGAGCGCGTCGCGGCGTTTCCAAAGGCCCAGACCGACGACGAGCGCATAGCCCACGGTGAGGACGAGGGCCCAATGCGGCGCCGTGGTGAACAATTGGGGGAACGGGAAGTAATGCTGGTAGTGGATGACGCGGCCGGCATCGATGAGTTGGAGGGTCGCTGCCTGTCCAACAATCAGGAGCCCCAACCAGAGCGATCCGCGCCGGTAGTCTCCGTTCCAGGCGATGGACACCAAACAGGATGCAATAGCTATAGCGAGGGGAATGCCCACGTTGGCGCCAAAGTGCCCCTCTGGGTCTCTGAACACCGGGTCCGCGACTGCAACCATCAGGGTCCCGATCGCCAGAGCGAGCCAGGCGAGCCGCGCCCCTCTCATCGGTCTGAGCGGGCGGACCCGAGCATGCGCTCGAGGGCTCGCCGGTATTCCGGTAACCGGGCGGCTTCAACACCAGCCAGATTGTGTTGCTCCCCGAGGTCGGTCTCGAAATTGAAGAGCTCCTCCTTGTTGCCCTTGGACTTGATGTACCGTCGATCGCCCAGGATGATCGCTTGAATCGGGCCATGGCTCACCGGATATCGGTTCGGGAGATTGGGCGCCAGACTTACCTCGGCGAGCAGCGTATCAGTGGACGCAGAAATCCCTGAGCCGTTCCAGAAGCGGGCGAGCGACCGGCCTGGAAAAGGCGCATCGAGTCCAATCAGTTCCGTGATGGTTGCGGGAATGTCGCGAAGGGATACCGGCGCGTCGACGGTCGTGTCCGCCGGAACATGATTCGGGAACCAAATGATCAATGGGACTTGCGTCGTCGCGCGATACACGCTGTTGCCGTGGCTCATCACGCCGTGTTCGGCGAACTCTTCCCCGTGGTCGGACGCAATGATCACCAGAGTATTGGCGAGAGTCCCGTTGGCCTTCAACCGGCTGAGGAGTCGGCCTAGCTCCTCGTCCTGGTATGCGATGGAGGCGTCGTAGGCGTTCCGTTGGGGCGCAACCTCAGCGGCGGTCCACTGAGCTTGCGGCCCAAGATGAACGTTTGGCCGGGGAGTTTCGAGGCCGAATCTCCCGGAGAATCCCTTGGGGGGAAGGTAGGGCGCGTGCGCCTCGAAGTAGTTCAAGAATGCAAAGAAGGGGCGGGTCCGGTCGTGCTGTTCCCAGTCGAGGAATTCGTTCGTGATGACCTTCGCGTCGATTCGCCCAAGGCGTTGATGGCCGCCAACCAAACGGTCGAACCAGATGCTCGCGGTGACGGCCCGTCCCAGCGACGTACTCTTGAACATCTGGCCAAGAGAGATCTGAGCTTCATCGAAATGCTGGAAGCCGCGGGTGAGCCCGGACTCCCAGGTGCAGAACGCGAGATTGGCCGCAAAGCCTCCGGTCCGGTAGCCCCGGTCACGGAGGGCTTCCGCGATGGTTGGCCAATGATCATTGAGTGGCGTCAGCCAATCGGCACCCAGTTCATGCGGGAACCGACCGGTGAAAAAAGATGCGTGCGACGGAAGGGTCCACGGTGCGGTCGAAAACGCGCGATTGAATCGTACTCCGCTAGCGGCCCAGTGGGTGAGGGCGGGAGAGGTCAAACGCGGATAGCCATAGAGGCTCAACTCATCGGCTCGAACGGTATCGAGGATGATCAGCAATACGTTGGGCAATTGAGCATTGGTGGCCCGGCTGGTTGACCCACGGCGCTCCGCCACGACGCGAAGAATGCGAGGCGCCACGAAGAGTCCCACGATCATCAGGAGAAATGCTGGCGTGGTCCGTCGAACAAAGGTAAAGAAGGTCGCTTCGTGGGCGGCGATCATGCGCGAGGTTTGGACCGCGAGGCCGATCGCGAGCAATGTGGCGGCCCAGCGATTCATCCGCGAGTACATCAAGATGATCGAGAAAAAAAACAGGAATGCGCACTCGCCACCCAGATGCCACGAAGCCAGAGGAGACCGACGACTCCGAGCCACGAGCCAGAGCAGGGCCCCGGGGATCATGAAGTAGAATGCATCCATCGCCGGTGCCATCCAGCCTGCTTCCAGGCTGAGGTAAATGAATTTGTGAAAAACCACCTTCTCGATGATGAGAGCGCACACTTCGCCGAGGCCGGCAGCAACCCCCCACCACGCGGCGACCCAGAGATACTGAGAGGCGCCACCAGCCGTGCGGTTCATCGGGTGCTCCCCCCTCCCGGAGAGGGCGGCGTCGCAGCCGAGTCTTTGATCTCGTAAAGCGTCCAGCGAGGGCTTTCAATCACTCGGGATAGCTGCAGCGGGGTGTGAGAGTTCGCAAGGACAAGCCGGAAACGATACTTCCGACTCAAGGTTCTCCAATCTGCGGCGGAACGCTGTTGCCAGGCATCGTTCCACGCCGGGCAATTCGGCATCACACGGCGGTTCGGACAGACGCGAGTGAGTTGCGCTGAATCTCCGTAGTCCATGCCGTAGAGATCTCGGACCAGACCTCGTACCGGACCGGCAAGGCCTGGGACGTAGGCCAGGATGTACAAGGTCTCCCAATCCCCCAAGGTCGGATGCCCGGTTTTAGGCTGGAGTTTGCTCAGGGGGAGCATGGGAGGCAGAATGGGCTCGTCGGTTCGGCCATGTAGGGCGAGCCACTCGGAAACCTGACGATCAAAGGGCGAAACCGTTTTGAAGGTATCCCCGCGCCCCGCGGACGAGATCGACACCACGACCAGGCCGATCGATGCGACGAGGAGGATGCCCGCCATCACCTGAGCCGGGGCCCCTCGGTGGCTCACGTCTTCAGCGGTCGTTTGACCGAGAACTCCCAGTAGGATGCCCGGGAGAGCCCCTGCGGCCAAATAGATCAGCTCACGGCGTTCGTGCAGGATGAACCACACCACGCACGCAACGAGCGCCAGAAGCGCGACGCCCAGCATTGAGTTGCCTGCGCGGCTCGCTCGGAACATCCAAGTAATTCCGAGTGCAAAGCCGAGCAGAGCAAAGAAGGTGTGGAGTGGAGCTCCGTCCTGCCCGCGGCCCAGACCGATTGCGCCGGCCGCGAGGATGAGCGCGAGGACGGCCAGGCCGAGCCCGGCGCCCCGCTCCGTGAAACGAGACCAGTGCGTCGCGAGGACCGTGACGACGAGCGGTATCAACAGCACCGCGGTGAAATTGGAGAACCGGAACGGCATGAGGATCTCAAACGGAGTCGGCATTAAACCAATGCCGATTCGATAGAGGTACGCGCCGTAGACGATGGTCCAAATGATCGCCCCGAATCCCAACAACCAACCAATCCGCGATGCGGCTTCCCGAGAAGAGTCGTCCGAAACCTTAGGCCGAAATCGAACGAGAAGCCCACCCAGAGTGAAGAAGAGCAGGGGGTTGAGCAGATACCCCAAGGAGCGCGGAACCATCAGCTGCCGATGGGCATCGCTCAAGATGGTGAAATTGCGATATATGGCCGCGGGGTCACCGGTCCCGTCGTACGGCGCAACGCTTCGGGCGCCAGATTTCTCGAATGCGACCAGGCCGGCCAGAACGAGGGCAAAGCCAAGGCCCACGAGGAGGAAACGAACGAAGGATCGGCGATTGGCCCCGATGGGCCTGCTTTTGGCCCATCCGAGGAAAAGCACCATCCAAGGAAACGCGACGGCAGCCATGGCCAAATGGATGCCCGGAAGGATTCCGACCAGGAAGCCGGCCCCCCGCCAGGACCGCGCCAACAACAATGCGACGCTCAGAATGACGGCGTAGGTTCCGAGGTGACCGTTACTGAAATAGTCCGGAAAGACGTAGAGTGGATAGAGCCCCTGAAACCCGACGAAGATCCCCGCGGAGGTGAGACCGGCGCTCAGGTGCGCCCACGCCGGGCGCCGCGTGAGGGCCACGGTCATCGCGAATACCGTGAAGGTTGTGGTGAAATAGAATAACACATCGTACAGGGCCGCCACGGCGTTCACGTTGTGAAATAGCAGCAGTAACCCCGCCGCGACGTAGTGACTGAGACTGTACACCCCTTTGTAGTACGCGATGTTGGGATGACCATCGGGGTACTGGACCACCCCCGCGATGATTTGGGCGGGGGTCAGTACCTCATCCAGCACGACGCCGTTGACCAGGACCTGCACCACGGCAACCAACGCCCATAGGAGCGCGCCGCGGGCGAACAGAGCGCCGATCGGGCTGTTCGTGGGCGTGGGGACTTCTCGGGGACTGCTGCTCATATGCATCAGGAACTTCGCCTGCCGGTACGAGGAAGCGCGCACCGATACGAGTGACCTGCTTCGCGAGGGCGGGGAGCCACTAGTGGTCTTCCGACCTTCTGACGCACGGAGGCGCGGTGACTCGGCTTATTCATTGGGTGGATGTGCGGTGGGGCCCACCGGGACGGCTCGGCTGGCGATGGCGGCCCCTGCGGGGCGCCGCCGCGATGACTTCAGGCTCGAACGTACTAGGCGCACCAAAGTGAAGAAATAGTTCGGGGCGACCTTCATGATCCGGAATGAGGAAGACCCCATTTCGATAGTACGATTGATCCACGAGATGGGCACTTCGCGAATGTCGTATCCGGCGAGGAGAGGCTTCAGCCCAGTCTCGGCATTGGCGGCGAAGTGGGGCTCCTCAATCGTGATCGTCTTGAGAATCTCCGCCTTGTAGAGTTTCAGGTTGTTGGAAATGTCCCGGACGTGTCCCGGCAGCAGCAAGCGCACCAAGAGATGGAAGGCGCGGTTACAGAAGATCTTGAAAAACGGATAGTTGATCAACATCGAGTCGTGGGAGAACCGGCTGCCGATTGCCCCGTCATGTCCGGCGGCGATGACATCGAAGAGATCGCGAAATTCCGGCACGATCTGCACGAAGTCGCTATCCATCATGAAGATGTATTTCCCCGTCGCCGCGGCATACCCGTCCCGGAGGGCTCGGCCCACACCGTTCGGCGGCGAGCGGTCCACCAGCCGCACACGCGGCTCCTGAAGGGCAACTTCGCGAGTCACCTCGGCGGTGCGATCGCGGCTGTTGTCGTTGACGATGATGATTTCATGGATGTATTTGTCATACATCGCGACCAAGGCATCCACCAGCGAAGGGATATTCATCTCTTCGTTATGGCAGGGCACCACGAACGAGGTCGATGCGAACAAGGCAGGGTGTTCGGCCAGATCGGCGGTGCGCCGCCGGGCCGGCCCCGGCTTTCTCGCCCAGATGTACAGCGTTCCGCACAATTCCCGGACCACCGGCATGTGTTCGAGGATGAACGCGAGAGATTGCAGCGCCGGGATCAACCGTCGCGGGGTCTTGGGATGGACGATGTCGTAGGGAATCACCTCGATCTGGGTGAAGTCCTGCTGCGAGGCCATCTTCATCAGCTTGTACTTGCGGAGTCCGATCTGGCATGCGGCGTTCCCCATCCATCGGCCGAGGGGGCGGATGTGGTCCTTCAGGAACACCTGAGGGTTCCAGTAGTTCGCTTCGAAAAAGAGCAGCTGGCCGCCGGGTTTGAGGAGTCGGTGGAGTGCTCGAAGCGTCTGTGGGTACTGATCGTGGCAGAGAATGGCCGTGCCGACCACATAGTCGTAACTCTCAGCCGGAAGGTCTCGGGTCATGTCCTCAACCCGAACGACCGTTACCCCGGGAAGCTGCCGTTGGGTCGCGACCTGGGCGTAGTCCTCGTTGAAAACGACAGCCGTGATCGGGTTTTCATGTCGGAGGACGTCCGACAAATGCTGCGACCAAAGGCCGGTCCCCGCCCCGAGTTCGAGAATGCGCTCCCCGGGCAAGACATGAAAGCAATGGCGGACGGTGACCGCGCGCCAGCGCAGTTTGGTCGGAGAGGTCCCGGGGCTGCCATTCCAGTAGGCTTCCCGGGTTCGCTCCATTTGACGGAGGTTGTTCTCCAAGCTCCCCATGCGGCTGGTTCCTAGGCCCAGCGGGCGCTGTTTTGCTGGAGAATCTCGAGCGAGATGCTCTCCAGATCATGTTGGAGCTTCCATTCAGGGTAGTGCCGGCTGAACCGACCGATATCACTGATCCACCAGATATGGTCGCCGCTTCGGTTCGCCTCCGCATAGGTCCAGTTCAACTTCTTTCCGGTCAAGCGCTCGCACACGGCGATGCCCTCCAGCATCGAGCAGTTACTGAATCGCGCTCCGCCAATGTTATAGACTTCGCCGACCCGAGGATGCTGGTAGAAATGATAGAAGGCGTTCACCAAGTCGAAGCTGTGAATGTTGTCGCGGACCTGCTTACCCTGGTATCCGTAGACGGTGTACGCCGCGCCCGTCACGGTGCACTTCATGAGGTACGCGAGGAATCCGTGGAGTTCCGCCCCGGAATGATTCGGTCCCGTAATGCAGCCGGCCCGAAAGCATACCGTCTTCATCCCGAAATACCGGCCGTATTCCTGGACCAAGATGTCCGCGGCGACCTTCGACGCGCCGAACAATGAATGTTTGCTTCCGTCAATGGACATGGTCTCGTCGATGCCATCGCGGTAGGCGTGACTCGGGTCGATCTCCCAGCGAGTTGGGTGCTCCACCAAGGGCAAGGTGTTGGGCCGGTCTCCGTACACTTTGTTGGTGGAGGTGAACACGAACACAGCGTCAGGCGCATGGCGGCGAGTGGATTCCAACAACACCAACGTCCCGTTTGCGTTGATCGTAAAGTCCGCGTACGGATCTCGAGCGGCCCAGTCGTGCGATGGCTGGGCCGCCGTGTGGACCACGAGGACCAAATCCTTGGCGAATTCCATGAAAATGGCTTCCACGGCCTTTTGGTCGCGGATATCCACATCATAGTGCCGGTAGGTCGGGCAGGTGGTTCGCAGAAAGTCGATTTTCCAACGGTTCGACGCGCCGGCTCCGAAGAACTGGCTGCGCATGTCGTTGTCCAGTCCGACGACCAGAAAGCCAAGTCGCGAAAAGAACTGCACCGCTTCGGCCCCGACCAGACCGGCGGAGCCCGTAACCATCACTACCTTGGTCATCGTTTCCCCATTGAACGTGTTACCCAAGGACGCTCGAAGAGCTGCTGAAAGCGCCCCCGAATGTCCGCGGCAATCGAATCGCCGGCAGGACTGCTGATCAGATTGACGCGCTCGTCCATATCCGCGACCAGGTCGTACAGCTCTTCATGCAGGGAGTCCGACTTCTCAGGGTGTCCCCTCTGCTGGATGTACTGAAAGCGACCCGAGATAATCGAGCGGATGCCGCCATCCTTATGCTCGGTCAGTACCGTGTCCTGCGGGAGGACCGGAGCCCCGGGGGCGCGCTCCCAGGTCGAGCGCAGCGTCCGACCCGGGAAGCGGCCGTCGGGCGCGACGCCGCTCAGGTCGAAGATCGTTTGCGCCAGGCTGCGAAGGCTCACCGGCTCGTCGACCACGTGCTTGCCCGTGAGGTGGGGGGCCACAATGACGAGGGGGACCCGGGTGACCACCGCGTAGGCATCGTTCCCGTGGCTGTAATGCCCGTGCTCGCCCAGTTCCTCGCCATGATCCGCGGTGACAACGAGGATCGTGTTGCGGAGTAGGTGGCGTGCCTCCAAGGCCTGAACCAACTCCCGAAGTTGGGCGTCGACATAGCTGATGCCACCATCATAGGCGTCGAGCTCGGCTTGGCTCTCCTCAGGTTTCATGAGCTTGCGGAGCCATCGAGTGCCGTTGCGCAGCTGGCGGTGGTCGATTCGCTCGAGTTGTCGCGCCCCCTGGGCCCCGAAACGAGATCGAAACGGCTCCGGGGAGAGGTACGGCTCGTGCGGATCGAAGTAGTTCAGGAAGGCGAAGAACGGCCGACCCTCCACCCGATCCGCCCAGCTCAGGAAGTCGCGGTTGATGGTCGCGGCCGACTTGCGTCCGAAGATGTCGTAGTCCCCGGTCACCCTGCGGAGTCGGGCGCTCGAGGTGAGCGCCCGACCAAGGGCGCTGCTCAGCACAAATTCCTCGGGGGAGAGGGGGTAGTCTTCGTAGTGATCGAAGCCGCGGTCGAGGCCGAGTTCATGACCGCAGTAGAAGGTATTCCCGACGAACCCCGCCGTGAGATACCCGCGGGATCGCATGGCTTCCGCCAGGGTCGGATACCTGGTTTCGAATGGGGTTCGGAAGTCGGCTTCGAGTTCGTGCTCGAAACGGCCGGTGAACATCGATGCGTGTGACGGAAGGGTCCAGGGCGCGTTTGTGAAGGCCCAGGTGAATTGTGCTCCGCGAGTGGCCAGTGTGTCCAGGAATGGTGTGGTGACTCGATGGTAGCCATAGAGATCGAAGTCAATGGCGCGCGCGGTATCCCAGACCAGGAGGATCACATTGGGTGTGCTCAGGGGGTGCGAGGCGGATCGGGCATGGCGCTCCCGGATTTGGTCCCGGCCCACCATGAAGAGAGCGGTACTGGCCGTGACGACCGCTGCGCCGAGCCCGATTCGGCGCAATTGGCGCAGGAGCGAGGGTGCTGGTGCGTCGAGCAGCCGGGTCAGGACCGAAGCGATGCCCAGCGCAAGTACAATCTGGGTCCACCAGGAGAGTCGTGGAAACATAGTTACGAGACTAGCGGCGGCGAGGAGGCTTACCAGAAACACTGCCAGCCGATAGGACCTCGGTCCCGGAGCGGCGAGCACCCAGAGCACCGTGATGCCAGTCACCGAGCCAAAGAGCACGGCATCCGCTGTCGGCGTCATCCACACAAAGTGGTAGCTCAACAGGATCGGACGGTGCTGAACGAAGCGTTGATAGGCTAACAGCGCAAGTTCTCCAACCGCGGTGAAAAATGCGAGCGCCAATGCGGTCGTCCACAAGTCGCGGACTCTGGACGGCCTCATCTCAGGCACGAAACCCCCGCGCCTATCCATTCGGTCGTGCGTTCTGGTTTGCCACTCACGAGTGCGCCGGTTCAACCGGTTCGGGGCGCGCGGGATCGCCCTTTGGCGCGGCCAGAACAACCTGGGGCTTCACGCCTCGGATTCCTTCCCAGAGAATTCGGAACAAGAATCGGGTGCCGTGACGGACTACTCGTGATTTCGCTTCGCCCCCGGCTCGGGCGCGCTCGTGACTGCTGATTTCAACGACGCGGTAGCCGTGCCGCAACGTGTTGGCGATGATCTCGATCTCGATCTCGAATGCGCGGGAGGTGTACGCAAAGTCGGTGAAGACATCCCGTCGGAACACCTTGAATCCGTTCAGAGCGTCCGAGAGATAGCGTCCCGTGCAAAGCCCCAACGTGGCGCTGAGGAAGACGTTGCCAAGCGCTCGGATATGCGTGTATTCCTCGCTGCCTCCGACAACCCGGGAGCCGATAACGAGCCCAACGCTGGGGTCCTGAATCGCTTCGAGAAACCGCGGAAGTTCTTCCGCTCGATGGGAGTGATCGGCGTCCATCATGGCGAGGATCTCGCCGGCGGAGGATTCAAAGCCCAGGCGCAGGGCCATGCCCTTGCCGTTGGGTCCCGGGTTCTGGACGACCCGCGCCCCTAAGCTCCGGCCGATCTCGGCCGTGCGGTCCGTCGAGTGATCGTCGACGACGATCACCTCGATCTCGTAGCCTTTGAGCTTGGCGATCGTCGCGTTCAGATCGCCCAAGACCAGAGCGAGGTTCGCCTCCTCGTTCCGCGCTGGGATAATG
Source organism: Gemmatimonadota bacterium (assembly GCA_025358055.1). Lineage (GTDB taxonomy): Bacteria > Gemmatimonadota > Gemmatimonadetes > Gemmatimonadales > GWC2-71-9 > JANYKV01. Next base: position 35,535 of record JANYKV010000040.1, on the reverse strand, counting down.
ACGCTCACTTTTGTCATGCCGGACTCACTCCCCCTGCTGGTTTACTGCCCGGTCGGCCTCTCATCATGCGGACACCGGGAATAACTGCGAGTTGGCCGCGAGCCACGTGGCGAGACGTACCACGCCGGTTTCCGGCCCGACTTGAGGTTCCCATCCGAAGTCTGTCTTCGCCTTTTGAATGTCGGCCACGAACACCAACTGGTCGCCGGGGCGCCAATCCCCGAAGTCTCGGGGCATCGTTCGGCCGAAGTGTCGCTCCAGAATCTCGATCAGTTCAAGCAGGCATAAGGTGTTCCGGGGCCCGCCCCCCATGTTGTAAGCGTTGCCGGACGTGCGGTCGATGTGCTGGACCGCCGCCTCGTATGCCGCATTGAGGTCATCGATGAAGAGCACGTCACGGACTTGTTTCCCATCTCCGAAAATCGTCACGCCTCGTTGTTGGAGGGCGCGAATTGCGAACCACGCGACCCATCCCTGGTCCTCGATCCCGAATTGGTGTGGACCGTAAATGCATGACTGGCGAAATACGACCGTCCGGAGTCCATAGATCCGGGCATAGTCGAGCACGTATTGATCGCCCGTGCCCTTCGAGCACCCATACGGCGAATAGAACTCCAAAGACCGGGACTCGCTCACACCCTCCGGCAGATCCCGATAGACATAACGGCCGTTGCGCTCTACGATCTCCACGTCACTCATCTTCCCGTACACTTTGTTGGTCGAACTGTACATGACAATCGGTCGTTGCTTCGACTTGCGTACCGCTTCGAGCACATTGAAGGTTCCGAGTGCGTTAATCTCGAAATCCTCGCGTGGGTCGGTCACCGAGAGCGTCACCGCGACCTGCGCGGCGAGGTGGTACACCACATCCACGTCCTCGACGGCGCGATCGAGCGCTACGGTCGGGTGGCGCAGGTCTTCGCGAAGGACCGTGACACGATTGTCGTACGTCGCCTGCAGCCAACGGACGTTGTCCTCGGTGCCGCGGCGCGCGAAGTTGTCCAGAATGGTGACCTGTGCCCCCCGGTTTAGGTAACGCGCGGCCAGGTTGATGCCGATGAAGCCGGCACCGCCCGTGATCAAACACCGTTCAGTCATCGGTTCCTCAGGGGCACAGGAGGCCTCGTCGAAGAGCAGGGGTCATGGGGTCTTCGGTTCCAAGACGCTCACGGTCTTGAACCAGATGGGTAGCCGCCCCATCCCTTGGACCGCGGGGATCTGCCGAGTCTCCCCGTAGTTCGCCATCAGCGCCGCTCGGATTCCGCTCGGCTTTGCCCAGATGTAGTGATCGTAGGTGAAATCAGGCTCATGGAACCCCCGAACCAGAATCCGTTGGTAGTGCCGATTCTGAATCCGTTGGAGGATCCCCGACCAATCTCCGGTCTGAGTTCCCCCCGCCTCGCCGGCAGAGGCGGCGTGGTCCTTCGACACGGTTCCGCTCGGAAGGTAGACCCACGTGCCGTAGTCAAGCATGACGCGACGCGGGTCCATGCCTTCAAATTCTCGTTCGATGGCCTTCCGATAGCGAGTCACATCGTCCGGCAGTTCACGGGCCGGAATCCGAAAGAACCCAAGCCCGTTACTGGCCAAGAGGAATAGGGCGATCGCCGCTCCCACGGGAATGATGCGCGACCACAGGGCGGGTCGATCCGTCTCGGCCGAGCGGGCGGGCCACCATCGCACCGTGGCCGCAGCGGCCCAAATGATCGCGATCATCGATCCGGGCCCGAGGTGGTTGATCATCCAGGCGATTCCGCTGGTGTACGACTCCACCAGGAGGAAGCCAAGCCAGACAAGCCAGGCTCCGAGGAGGGGCGAAATCCGGTCGAAGCGAAGCAATGCCAATCCACCCAGAATGCCTGCGGCGAAGAACTCCCAGGCATCCATCACGTGCTGAAAGCTTCGCAAGGGGTTCACCGGGTGATGTCCCATCACCGTCACAACCCAGTACGTGAAATTATGTCCCCAGATGATCAAGCAAACAGCCCACGCCGCCCCGACCCCTCCGAACGCCGCGAGCGAAACGAGAAGGGCGCGTCGGTGGTTCCGAGGCTCTTCGAAGCACCAGAAATAGCCGGCATAGAGCCCAGCCCAAATCGCGACACTCTGCTTGACGAGGAATCCGAGCCCGGGGATGGCCAGCATCGCCAGTAGCGCTAGGCGACTCCTCGTTGCCATATACTCCAGGAGCAGCCAATAGCCAGTGACCGACAGCAACAGGGCAAGACCGTCGTTGTGGAGGAGGTAGGTGAAGGGGTTCGTCTTGGCGTTGGTGGCAGCCAGAAAGAACACAGGAGTCCAAAAGAGACTCCAGAGCCAGGGCCTGGTAATTCGTTTCCCGTAGCCGCCCAATTCAACCAGCCGACGGCAAGCGAGGGTCGCGATCAGCGCGGTTGCAAACGCGTACGCCACCTGCACTACACGAAATGCGGGCACGGAAGTGGGATAGCCAGCGAGCTTTGCAATGCCATAAGTCAACAGCTGGGACCCGGGCGTGTAGTTGAAGGACTCGAACTCGGTCGGCGCGCTGAAAATCGGATATCCGATTCTGAATTTCCCGATGTCCGCGACATATTCGCCCTCCGACCACATCAGAATGTCGGCCGGGAAAAAAATGCGGGAAGCCGCCGCGAACAGACAAACACCGGCCATGGCGATGGCAAGCGCCGCCGCGATTTGGAGGCCCGTTACCGACAGATCGACCTCGGTCCGACGCCGGACAGCGGCAATGAGGAGTGGCGAGGAGACCACGGCCGCAAGCAACAGGCCGGTCAATGCGATTCCCCGCTCCCCGGATCCGGCGTAGCCCTGGACGGTCTGAATGGCCAAACCGACGAGGACAGAGAGCAAGAGAGCGAAGCAGCCCACGACAAACAATGGCCAGGCCGCAGCGGTGGAATCCACCCCCGCGCGAGACTCGGTGCGTATTGTGTGCAGCGCGCCTGCTTCCACTCCAGCCTCCGGCAATTGATTCCGCGAACATTTCAATGCCTGAATTCGACCCAACCAGCAAACCCGTAAAGAGTTGCAGAGTAAGGGGATCGAATGGCTCAGGCGCGCTGGATACGAGCTAGCATGAAGCGTACCAGCCCCCGGTTCCACGAAAAGTACAGGGGGAGTCCTCGGCCTACTGGTCAGGCCGGGAGCAGGTCGCGAAGTCTGGGGAGGAACGCGCGAACGGCCGCCTCCGCGGTCGCTTCCGCCGCTGCCGCGTCGTTGTGGACCGGGACCACGATTCGGACCAGGGCTTCATCCGACCGACGTTGAAACGCCCGGTCCCGCATCAAGTTGAATTTCACAACGTATTCGTTCGCCTCGGTTCTGCCCCGGCCTTGATACCAGTAGTACACCAACGACGTCAGGCTATCCTTCGCAACGAGGTACCGGTTGACCTCGATGGTTCCCCCGGGTGCTTGAATGCGTTTGCGACTCTGGCTCAGCGACTCCCATCCCGCCCCAGGAAGACAATTCTTGGGAGAATGAATGCTCTTTCCCTGGCTCTGGGACTCGTAGTAACCCACGTACAGCGAGGCGCCAACCACGGAGTCGCCGGTGGCACGGACCTGGTAGAACACCCGATACAGATAGCTCGAAGGCGCCGCGACGCGAAGGCTGGCCGTGTCGAGGGGGCGATCCAAGCTCTGCATGTCCACCAAGGTCGTCGGCAAGGCCGTTAGCGGTTCTCGCAACGGGACGTCCCGCTGCGAACCGAGCGACAAGATCAAAGCACAACCTGCAAGGAGGACGATCGTCGGCATCCAGCGCATTGTCTTAGGCACTGTCCACCTCCGGGGCCCGGTAGTTCTCGATTCGCGATACGACCCAGGTGACGAGCCCCAGCACGAGGAAGGCCACGAGGAACATCAGCCACCCTTCCGACAGGTGCATGAAACCTCTCCCCATCTTCGGGTCGACGAAATACACGAGAAAGCCCGTGAGAAAGACCCTGACACCATTGAGAAAAATGGCAACCGGAATGGTGGCCAACACGACGAAGGCGCGGGAAATCGTCAGTCGCAGCCAGAGCGCGCTCGTAAGTACACCCAAGCTGAGGAGCGCCGTGAGGGAGCGCAAACCGCTACAGGCTTCGGTCACGAAGAGCTGCTGGCCCCGCAGCTGGATTACGTTACCGTCGAGCCTCACCTGCACGTGCCGAGTAGTCAGAAGGTATGCGCCAAGCCTCGACGCCCTGAGTTGAAGCGGGGCCGACAGGGTTTGGATGACGATTTCCGGCAGGGGAATCGAGAGCAGGAGAAGCAAGAAAGGGAGCCACCACCGGCGGACCTGGCCGAGCCCAAACGCGAACGTGGTGAGTCCGACCAACGCGCCGAGCGCGGAAAGACGCATGGTGAATAGTTCCGCCGCCAGCCCCGACAGATAGCGAAGGAGCACGGATGCAATCAGGATTCCAAGGCCGAGGCCCCGATGCGGCCTCCGGGTCGGCGACAGGCCAATGCGCCAAACGAACCAGCACGCGACGGGGAACAGGAGGAGCCCGTGACCCGCTTCAGGATTGGTCCACCAGTCCCGGGCCAGAAGGCTGATCGGGTGGGCGAACAGCGCGACGAACGCCAGCATCGCCGCTACCCACGGCGCCTCGATCCCCGGTGTCGTTTGGGATTGGGTGCTCCGAGCATCCACCGGTTGTAGAATGGGTGTCACCGTCATCAGGCCTACCAACCACCGCGCCGAAAGAGAATCACTGGAATCGTCTTGGCCATGATCTTGAGGTCCTCCCAGACGCTCGCGCGCTGGATGTACTCGAGGTCGTATTCCACCTTGCGGCGGACATCCTCAATCGTCGAGTCATACTTTTGGCTGATTTGTGCCAGGCCGGTGATGCCCGGGCGGGCCTTCTGCCGCAATTGATAGTTTGGGATCTGATCGCGGAGTTGATTGAAAATGGCCGGCCGCTCGGGACGCGGGCCAGCGAGGTTCATATCACCGGTCAGGACGTTGATGAGTTGGGGTAATTCGTCCAAGCGGAACTGACGCAGGAATCGGCCCACGACCGTGACGCGAGGGTCATCCTGTGTGGCCCACACTGCACCCGTTCCGTGTTCGGCGTCGACCTGCATCGTTCGAAATTTGAACATCTTGAAAGGGCGGCCACCAATATCACGCACCCTGCGTCGGTCTCCGCTCCGATCGCCACGGGAATCGAGACCCACCCGGGTCTGGGTATAGAAGATCGGCCCCTTCGATGTCAGCTTGACCAATAGGGCAATGATGATGAAGCCGGGTGAACTCACGAACAGTAGCAACGAAGCCACGAACACATTCACCACGCGGCGGGGCCCCTCCGGGTTCATGGTCACGGCGGGCGCTTTCGCGGCTGGCTCTTGGCCCCGGCGCTTAGGGGGTGGTGCTACCGTCATCCGGCGAATCTGGTGGTGGTTCGTGAGAGGGGCGTCCATGGACGACCTAAATGATCCTGCCGACTCGGGTCAACAGGAAAATCACGGAAATGATTGGCGCGGCGTAGAGGAGGACGCCTTTAAATCCAGTGCCAGTGCCTTTGTCGTCCACGAAGAGTTCATCACCGGCCCGTAGGCTCAACTGATCCAACGTGAGCCCTCGGGCGATGGCATCTTGGAACGCTTCGTTCGACCAGATTTCCTGCCCGCCGCGCTTCACCGACATTTTAGTCGGATCCGCATTGCCTCCCAGCCCGCTTGCACACTGCATAATGGCATCACCGGCCAGGGATTCAGCCGGGCATTGGTAGAAACCGGGCCGCGCGACCGCACCAAAGATGCTGAGCCGAATATTGGTCGTCACCTGCACCACCGGGTCTTTGAAGTACTTCTTGAGTTGGTCGGTGAGGTAGGCTTGGGTTTCGGATCGCAGAACGCCTTTCAAGGCGATATCGGGAAGCGATGGAAGGGAGAGCGTCTGCCCCGAGCCCACCTTGAATTTTGACGTCAGGGTCGTCTCGCCCAGAATCTTGAGGTCGATGTCATCGCCGACTTGGAGATCTCCGTTGGTTAACCGATCCCTGATGAGGGCCGCCTCTTTTTTCTTCGCGTTTCGAATGCGACCGCTATACCCGGACGAGGAGACGACCTTCTCGATGTCCACGAGTGAGGCTTCAAGCTCGGCCCGCGTGGCCTGAGCTCGCCTCGTGTCGGTTGATTGCTGCGCGACTCCACCGTTGGCCGCGACGGCCGAAAACGCGAAGACGAGGGCGATGCAACGGTGTCTAAACAAAGGCCGCTCTCAGTTTAGGGCTGCGGAAACAGCGAACGAGTGCCAAAGGGTGCACATCCCGTGCTCTAATCCTACCACGGGTTTACCAATTCCCTTAATCGACCAATCGGTAACGACTTCAGTCCCCCACGAGCAAAATCTACACCGGATCAGGCCGCCGGCATGATGTATGTGTGCAACGTACTGATGCATCCATACATCACTTGCCGCGATCGGCGTATCCGCCGGGCGCGCCAACCCGCTCGGGATCGGTTCTGCGCAAGGAGAGTACCTTAGGATACGCTCCGGGCGCACCACAAACTCACCGAACCAGAGAGACATGCAGCTGGTTGCAGTGCTCCGACATTTGTGGGATTTGGCCCCTCGGCATGGCCCAACCGATGCTCCGAATTGAACCCAGAATAGGCTAAGCCACCCGCTCGGCGAGACACTTGCAATGCCGGAACAGACATGGCATTGGACAACACCTGGGCACTGATCGTCAATTGTCAGATAAGCCCTTGTTAAATAACATGTTAGATTGAAATGTGCGCACTCGATAATTCCCTGAGATCCCTGGAAGTCCGTTGGGCTCATGCAACGACGTGTCCAGGTAGCTACGACGGAAGGTAGGGTTTCCCCCTGGCCGCTGCCCCTGAAATGCCTGATCCGACCATCTCTGGTCGAGCGGCAGTGATCCTGATCGCCAATGACCAGGAGTGGGCGGCTCGGGCACTCGAGAGCATTCTTGCCCCGGAAGGCTATCCCGTCATTCGGGCCTACACTGGCCGACAGGCGCTGGAGCTGGCTCGTTTGAAATCGCCCGACGTTGTGATCCTCGACTCCCAGATGCCCGATCTGCATGGCAACGAGGTCTGCCGCACCTTGCGAGCTGATCCGCAGTTCGGAGTCACCACTCCAATCATCATCACGACGGCCGGCCCATCGGGTCGCACCGACCGGTTAGCCGCCCTTCGCGCCGGGGCGTGGGAGTTTTTTGGTCACCCCCTGGACGGAGAAGCCGTTCTACTCAAGATCAAGACCTACGCGGCCTCAAAATTGACGGTGGACCGTCTTCGTAACGAGGGGATGTTGGATGAACTCACCGGGCTCTATAACGCCAACGGTCTACACCGGCGGGCTCGGGAAATCGGGTCGGAGGCGGGCCGACAGCATCAAGCCTTGGCCTGCGTCGTAGTGAGTCCTGAAGCTGCTGGAATCGATTTCGAGGTGGCGAAAGCGGTCGAACTCATCCAGTCGGTCGCGGCAAAATTTGGGGCCCTCCTTCGCCAAGCCGGCCGAGCGGCCGACGCGATTGGCCGCGTGGGCCCGCTTGAATTTGGAGTGGTCGCGCCCGCCACCAGCACCGAGGGCGCGGTGAAGCTGGTCGAGCGCTTCAATCACTTGGTCGACACGTTGCCCATCGACCCGGACGCGCCGATCGGACGGCTGGTTCTGCGCGCTGGGTACTGCTCGGTAGCGAACTTTGCGGAGTCCGAGGTAGATGCGGTGCAGATGCTCCACCGCGCGACCACGGCGCTTCGCGATGGGGACCGGACCGAACGGATCCACGCGTTTGCACCGGTGGCCAATTAGGCGGGCCATTCCCTGAAACGAAGAAGCCCCCGATCGTTCGGGGGCTTCTTCGTTTTGATCGCTAAGATTCCGATCACCCTTCCGTCGAACTGCCGGCGCCCAATTCCGCCGCGGGCTCGTTCTCGGCTCCATAACCGGAAATGTATGCGTAGTGCTTATAGGCCGTATCTCCGGAACGGAGATCGTTGAGCACCGTTCCGAGTATGCGGATCGGCAGTCGGTCAAGTACTTGCAACTTCGATTCGGCCAATTGACGGTCGGACTCACCCGCTCGCAATACGAGGAGCAGGTTCCCGGTTAAGGTGCCAAGAACGAAGGGGTCGATTCCCGCGCCGAGCGGTGGAGAGTCGACGATAATGACCCCATATCGGGTTTTGAGGGTTTGAAATAGCTGACGCATCCGCTCGGTGCCGAGGAGTTCGGGACCCTGCTGTCTGCGCGTACCACATGGAATGAGGCGCAGATTGCGATGGGGGGTCGTCCGGAGCATCGCATCGAACTCGGTCTCTCCCGACAAGTAGTCGAGCAGGCCTGGCTTCCGGTCGGCTCCGAACATTTGGAACAGACGGCCCCGGCGGATGTCGCCGTCCACGAGGAGCGTTGAGTATCCGGCCTCCGCGAAGGACAACGCCAAGTTCGAGGAAATGAGGGATTTGCCGTCGCCCGCATTCGGGCTGGTGATCGTGAGCACGATCGGCTGCGAATTGGGATAGAGGTGCGCGATATTGAGCCGGATGGCGCGGAAAGCCTCGACCACCTGGGCCGTCTTGTCGGGGTCGGTGCTGCCCTGGGGGATCTCAGGGATCGCCCCCAAGATAGAGAGCCCGAGTTCCTTGCTTGCTTGGTCCGGGTACCGAAAGCGCCGATCGAGCCGGTCGATCACAAACCCGATGAAGATCGAGAGGGCGAGGCTCGCCACGAACCCGAAGCCGATGATGACCGGCACCGTGTTTTTCGAGGGCTGATTTGGGGGCACCGCCTCGTCAATGATACGGATATCGGGCACTTCACTGATTTCCGCCAACTTCGCTTCCTCATACCGGGCCTGGAGCAGCGCGAATAGCTTTTCCTGACTTTCAAACGTTCGCCGGAGCCGGGCTTCTTCCGTCGAACGAATGGGAATGTTCCGGAGTTCTTTGGAGTCCTTGTCGATCTGGTCGACGAGTTCTTTCTCCTTCGACCTGGTTTGGGCGATCAACGCCCGAGCGGCCTCCGGAATGACCTTGGAGCGAAGATTGTGAATCTTGTCCAAGCTTTCCTTCACTTCCCGCTTCTCATCAGTGTACTTCTGCCGGAGCCCGCGGAGCGCCACCTGTTCGCGGGAGAGTTCCTCCAACACCAGACGCAGGTCCAATGCGTCTTTCACTACGGGATTCCCTAGGTAGGCGTCCACCGCGTGCTCGTCGGTCTCGGAGCTGACTAAGATCGTCTCCAGTTCCTTGCGATGCGCTTGGAGTTGTTCCAATATCAGGCGTTCCTGAAAATATGAGGACATGACGCTATTCTGTTGTACGGTCAGGCCGACGGCGATTGTCACGTCTTCTTTCGGGAGCGTGGCGGATTTGATCTTATAGTCCTCAAACTCTGTCTCGGCCTCCTTCAAGGCCTTTTGGGCGTTGGTGACCTGCTCGTCGAGAAGGTTCGATAGCTCGGTCAGTTTGCGCTTTTTCATTTGCGCCGCTTCATCCACAAAGCGGTGGATGAGGGCATTCATCGTTGCCGCCGCCGCATCAGGGTCCGGGCCGGAAAACGTGAGTCGCAAGAAATTCCCGTCGGTCTCCATCTGCGTGGTCAGTTTTGTCAGCAGGTCCACGGACGCTTCACGCGGGGTCACCAAACTGAACTTGACCTTTCGCTTGCGTAGTGCCGGGGAAGTGGTGAGCGCCCAACGCAGACCTGCTTTGCGTCCGATCGAATCGCCCAAGCTGCCGGCTTCGTTGAAATTAGCATCCCGGTTGTCGAGGGTATACGACTTCCCGTTCGCGGAGACGGAAAACACATAGTCCCCGGAATAAAACCGTTCTGCCACATCGAAGTCTCTGAAGAGCGGTCCGTCCGAGTCTTTCCCCAGGCTCAAATACAGATGGCGTTCTCGCACCACGGGGTCCAGAACACGGAATGTCTTGAGCAACTGGATCCAACCCGGGGCCGGTAGGAGTCGGCCGGGCTCGATCGGACCGGCGCCACCTCCCCCCCCGCCTCCAGTGCTCCCGGACTTGGGAAGCGACTCCACCCAGACGGTCGCCCCGACGCGGTATTCCGGCTTGATGAAGCCGGTGGCGACAGCGCTGCCGATCGTACCGAGTACGGTGACTCCAATGATCATCCACCGGAAGCGTTGCAATACGGACAAATAACGGCCCATTCCACCGCTCGTGGCGGTCTGGGACTCGGCCGCGAGTTGCCCATAGGAGCCCATCGTTGCCGGGACGTCTCCTGTGGTCTGTTGTACGAGTTCGCCCGAGCGAGCGGGAACCATGTGTCCAGTCATGTCCACCCTCAAAAAGACTCCCGAAAAGAGAGCAAACCACAAGATTGCCTGAACCGTCTGCAAGGGCAATACCGTTTTCGAGTTGCGGGGACCCAATTGCGCCACTGGGCCAAAAGCGTCGTTGCCTCCACAGTAGTGTTGTATGTATGCAACACCTACGTGTTGCGGGGGAACAACTATATTGGTTCCGTGTCACATCACGTTGTGGCGTTGGTCGAACTTGCGGCACGGAATTCGCCCCTAGTTCGCGCAATGATGCAACGTCCATGGGCCTCGAGGCCCGCACGTGAGGTGACGCCCCGACTATGAGTAGTGCCATGGCCACGAGACTACCAGAACCAAGCTCCAGCGACGCAGATTCGCCCGCAACCCGGGATCCGCTGTCGATTCCCGCCACCGTCAAGGCGAGTATTCGCATACTCCTCGTCGACGATGAACGGACCTTGCGAGAGAGCTGTGCGAGCGTCCTCCAAATGGATGGATTCTCCGTGACGCTCGCGGGACGCGGTGATGAGGCCCTCGACCTCGTAAAGCGGAGGAAATTCGATATTGTCCTGGTCGACCTCTATATGTCGGCCGTCTCCGGCCTCGAAATTCTCCGCGCCGCCCTCGAAGCCAACCGGGATACGATCGTCGTCGTGATGACTGGGAATCCGAGCGTCACAAACAGCATCGAAGCGCTGCGGGCTGGGGCGTGGGACTATCTCCCCAAACCGTTCTCCGCGACCCACCTCCAGGTCTTGATCGGACGCGCCTCACACGCCGTCATGGTGAATCGCGAGGCCAGTACCCTCCGGCAACAGGTGCTCCAACAGCATTCTCACAGCGACACGCTCACCCTGATCGGGATCTCGCCGCTCTTCCGCAAAGCGGTTGAGCTCGCGCGGAAGGTGGCGCCGACCGACGCCTCGGTGTTCATCAGTGGCGAAAGCGGAACCGGGAAAGAAGTCATCGCGCAATTCATTCATCAGCATAGTCGGCGAGCCAAGAAAGCGTTGGTGCCGATCAACTGCGCCGCGCTCCCCGAGCCGTTGCTCGAGTCGGAGATGTTCGGGCACCGCAAGGGCGCCTTCACCGGGGCGGACCGCGATAAGCCCGGGTTGCTTGAAACCGCAAATGGCGGGACGCTCTTTCTGGACGAATTGACCGAAATGGGGATGCCCTTACAGGCGAAGCTGCTCCGCGTGATCCAAGACGGGGTGGTGCGTCGGGTCGGTTCCGAAACGCAGGACGCGGTGGTGGACGTCCGGTTCATCTCGGCGACCAACCGCGACCCGCAACAGGCCGTTGATAGTGGCGTCCTGCGAGGCGACCTGTTCTATCGCCTCCGCGTCGTCCCCATTGCACTGCCACCACTGCGCAAGCGGCCGGAAGACATCTCCCTGCTCGCCAACCATTTTCTGACCTACTATTGGCAGCGTCATCGCCAAATCGCGGATCGAACCCCTCGTCTGAGCGAGGAGTCGGTGGCCTTTCTCCGATCTCGGCCCTGGCGGGGGAACGTCCGTGAGCTGCAAAACGTCATCGAACACGTCGCGGTCCTCGCGGAGCCGGACCAGATGATTCGGCCCAACGACATCCCGCTTTATGACGATGTCAACGAGGGTGGCGCGGTCGAGCGGCCGTCCGCTTTGGTGATGGCGGACGAGGCCTACCACCAGGCCAAGGAGCGCGTGGTGGCCCAGTTTGAACAGGACTACCTCACGCGGCTGGTTGCGCGGGCGGGCGGCAATATGTCAAAAGCGGCTCGCTTGGCCAGTGTCGATCGCACCACGCTTTATCGCCTCATGGACAAGCACAAGCTCCCCCGGGAGGAAGCGGCCGGAGAACCTGAGTGAGTGGTGCTGCGCTCCTCGAGCCCAGTCTGCTGGCGGCGTTGTATGCGGCCGCTGATCGAGTCGCCACCGATTGGGCCAGCCTCCGCCAGGATGCAAACTCTGGTGAGGAAGTGCGACGGACGGCGCGCGGCATTGTCGAAGCGACCGTGGCCGCGGCTGCGGACGATCACGCCCCGACCCAACTCTTGCCCCACTCCCCCCTGACGCGTAGGCTCGCCAATCTCGTGCGGGGCGGGTTCATCGCGGAAGCAGGAAGCCTCACCCCTCCGCCCACAATCGGAGAGCTGCTTCAAACCCTGGCCGCACTGGACCGGGTGACTCTCGCCCTCGAACCGGGCTGGGATCGCCAGTTCGTGGATCGGCTTTCCGGGCCGGACGGCCTGGAGCTGGTGGTCGAAGTGGCCCACGATCTTCGCTCCCCATTGACGTCGATTCTGTTTCTTGCGGAGACCCTCCAGCGGGCGCGGAGCGGCCCCGTGACCCCGCTCCAAGAACGCCAGCTCGGGCTGATCTACAGCGCCGCTTTCGGCCTCAGTTCGGTGGCGAGCGATGTCATTGAGTTGGCTCGGGGCGGAGATCGCCTCCCTGATCTCGATCCCCTGCCGTTTTCGGTGAACGACATTTTAGAATCGGTCCGCGACATCGTGCAGCCCATCGCGGAGGAAAAAGGATTGGAAATTCGGCTCGGTTCTCAAACGACCGCGTTTCGGGTGGGGCACCCGGTGGCAGTGAGCCGCGTGCTGCTGAACCTGAGCACCAATGCCCTCAAGTTCACCGACGAAGGGTACGTGGAAGTCACCGCGATGGATCAGACCGGCACTTTGGTTGAATTCGCGGTGCGCGACACGGGGCGGGGTATTCCTCCCGATGCGATGACCATGTTGTTTCAACCATTCCGGCGTCGGCAACGAGAGCGGGACTACGCGTTTTCGGGGTCTGGGCTAGGGCTCTCGATCTGCCGCAAGCTGGTGGAAGCGATGCAATCCGAGCTTCGCGTCGATACCACCCAAGGACAGGGCACTCGGTTCTCCTTCGTTTTGGATCTGCCGTTGGCGAATCTGGGACCGGTTCCCAACGCCACCCTCGAAGCATCGGTTTCCTAGGCTCCCAGCGCTCCTGGCCTACCAAACAACGAAGCACCCGCCTAGTTTACGGCGCGCTTCATGGAAGCGCTCGCGGATTGCCAATGGGGCGTTCCGCGCGACCATATGACCAGGCGACGCCACACGCTCATCCTGGATGTTTTCCCCCTGGCCGGACTCGGTCGGGTGAAACATCAGGAGTCGCGGGGCCTTAAGCCTGGAGAAGAAAGAACCCGTGACACCTCCGAACAACCGGTCCGGCCGATCGGCCGCGCCGTCCGCTGCAGCGTACGCCGTTCACGCTCCCCACGCCGCCCTGCTCATCGACTTCGACAATGTGACCCTCGGGATTCGGTCGGATCTCACCAAAGAGCTCCGGACTCTCCTGAACAGCGACATCATCAAGGGCAAAGTTGCCGTGCAGCGCGCCTACGCCGATTGGCGGCGATACCCGCAGTACATCTATCCGCTGTCGGAATCGTCGATCGATCTGATCTATGCCGTGGCGGCTGGCCCGAATAAGAAAAATGCGACCGATATCCGATTGGCCGTCGACGCGACGGAACTCATTTTCACCCGGCCGGAAATCGGGACGTTCATCCTCCTGAGTGGTGATAGCGATTTTTCTTCGCTCGTCCTGAAACTGAAAGAGTATGGCAAATACGTGATCGGGGTCGGAATTCGCGAGTCGGCGAGCGACTTGCTGATTCAGAATTGCGATGAGTACTTCTCCTACAGCGACCTCGCGGGTCTCACCAAAGAGGTCGACACGCCCGCCGCACGCTGGGATGCCTGGGAACTAGTTCGCGAGGCCGTGGCGCAGATGGCCCGCAATGGCGACATCATGCGCTCGGATCGCCTCAAACAGGTCATGCAGCAGATCGACCCCAATTTCGAAGAAAAGAACGAAGGGTTCAACCGCTTCAGCAAGTTCGTGACTGAGGCGGCGAACCGGGGGCATCTCAAGGTCACCAAGCTCGAGAATGGCCAGTTCGAGGTCGCTCCGGTACCAGGGGGTGTCGCCCCCGTGGCGCCTGCCGCCGCCCCCCAGGCCCGCGGGACTGAGGGTGGGGAGGAGGCCCGTCGTCCTGGGGCTCGCAGTCGAGGTGGGCGGGGGCGGGGACGAGGTCGCGAGCGAAGCCGGCCCGGAGCTGAACGCACCGAGACCAAGCCGGCGGTCGAATTGCCACCAGCCACGACCGCCTTGAGTCTGGCCGACGCCTTTCACTTGCTGACCCGCGCCCTGCGCGAGCTTCCGCCCCCGGTCGGGCATGAGAGCCTCCGTTTGCGGATGGCGACGTTACTCGGCCGCGAAGACCCCCTGCTCGACTCGACGAGGTTTTCCCGGCTCCTGCGCCAGGCCAACGACGCGGAGGTTGCCGATGTTCGAAACGTCGGGGAGGAGGCCTATGAGATTTTGCCTCATAAGGCGGATCTTTCTCTCACCATGGCCCCGCCGCCGGGAATGGCCCCTCGGTTGACGGCACAGCCAGGCTCCACGGAATCCAAGACACCGACTCCCGCGCCGACCGAACCGGCACCTCGAGGTCCCGCCCTCCGGTTCCGGCGCGGCTCTCGCTCGCCGACGTTGCACCCGGACGTTGCCTTAGTGGGCATGGTCAAGGTCGAGCGCGATCCGGTCCCAGAGGTCACCAGCGTTGCCCCACCTGAAAAGGTTGAGGCGCCCTCCCGTTCGCCGCGCCGCCGAGGCGGTCGTGGCGCTCCCAAGACCGCTTCGGTGGCTGTCGACGCCGACTCAGCAGCACCAAACGGGGCCGCGAAGGCCAAGCTTGTCGCGGCGGCTGGAGCGGCTCGGACCCGCACCCGTGCCAAGAAGCGTCCTTCGGCCTGAATTTTTCCTCCGGTCGGCTGAGGAGATCGCCCGCGACCTCCTCGGCCTTACCCTCGTATCAGATTTAGGCGGAGTCCGCACCAGCGGACGAATCAGCGAAACTGAGGCCTACCTTGGTTTCGATGACCCCGCATCACATGCCTACCATGGCCGTCGCCACACCTCAAACGCGTCCATTTACGGATCCGCGGGGTCGTGGTACGTGTACCGATCATACGGCCTACATTGGTGCGCGAATCTGGTGTGTGGGCCGCCGGGGAGTGGAAGCGCCGTGCTGCTTCGGGGACTTACACCGGAAGAGGGCATTGCGATCATGCGAGTCCGAAGAGGGCGGGTCCCGGATCGGATTCTCGCCAATGGCCCTGGAAAGCTCACCCAGGCACTTGCCATCACGCGACAGATCGACGGACAAGCGATGGGTGGTTGCGGCGTGGTGGTGCTCCGAGCGAGAAGGGTGACCGACTCGAGTGTGCGGAGAACTCCGCGGATTGGAATTACCAAGGCCGTTGATTGGCCTTTGCGCTTTGTTGTGGTCGCGTAAACAAACGGGGCACCCCGTTTTGGAGGTGCCCCGCCGGGGGGGACGAAAGAGAAGTCGGGGGTCGCTTAGTAGCTGCCGGCTTTACCGCCCTCGCGCGAGGATCCCAGCGAAATTCGGAGGCCCCCGGAAAGGGTGTGGGTTGCGCCAAGAATGAGCTTCCCGCCGGAGGCGGACGTCATCTGGTACTGGCCGAAACCAACGAACCGTCCCACGCGGAACTGGACGCCGCCAATGAGACTGAGAAATCCTGAGCTCGCTCGGTCCTCGGCGTCGGCCTGCGCAGCGGCGGCGACATTCGGGTCCGTGAAAGCACCACTGATCGACGGATTGACGGCTTGAATGATGCCGAAGCCCCCGCCGAAATACGGCTGGGCATTTCCTTTGACTGGAAAGGCCATGATGGTGCCGGAGTATCGGCGAATATGTTTGAAACTCACTGGGATGTTGTTCCCGGCTCCATCGGGGAACGAGGAAGTTTCTTTGGAGCCGAACCCTTCGTCGACTGAGAGGAGAAGGCCAGTTCGTTTGGCAACAATGAGGATCTGGCCGCCGAAGGTGGGCATGCCTCCCCGGTTCTGGCTCGGAGTCTCAAAGATCAATACGCCCGCTTGAGCGCCGATGAACCACTGAAAGGCATCGTCCCGCTGCTGCGCGGAGACCGCGGGCCCGCTCAATGCGATTGCCACGAGAGCCGCGGAGAAGGCTCGAATACTCAGGCGCATCGTACTGCCTCCGAGAGAGGGACTGGCTAGAGTGTCAAAATATTGGACGGTTCGTGTACAGCGTAGTGCATCACACCCGGGAGATCTTGGCAAGGGTCGTGCTCAGTCGGTGCCGTCGGTGCATCCCAGGCGTGTGAAAGTCTGCAAGTTGTGACAGCGCTTTAGCGACTTCGAGGGCCAGGGCCGGGCACCCGGGGTACCACCAGGACCGACGAACCCTGCAGCTCATCTGGCCTACCGTCCCAAAATAGAACAATATCGGGTAAAACGCGAGACTAAATGAGCTTCAGTCGCCGTCCGACCGTTTGAAAAGCCTGCAACGCCTGGTCGAGGTCCGCCCGAGTGTGGGCTGCTGAAATTTGGCAGCGGACCCTCGCAGTGCCCTGGGGTACCACCGGGTATCCAAACCCCGTAACAAATACCCCCTCAGCCAGCAACATCTCACTCATCTGGATGGCGCTCGCGGTCTCGCCTAGTATCACCGGGATGATCGGGGTCTCTCCCGAAAGGGGTTTGAACCCAAGGGAGAGAAGCTGTTCTCGGAAATACCTCGAGTTGCTCTGCAACCGTGCCACTCGGTCCGGTTCGGATTGCAGCACTTCGATGGCGCGGATCGCGCTGCTCGCGACAGTGGCCGGCAGCGCATTGCTGAACAACTGGGGTCGGGCTCGCTGGGTGAGGTAGTCGCACAGGTCCGCTGAGCCGGCGACGAAGCCTCCAGCCGCGCCGCCGAGGGCCTTCCCGAGGGTGGAGGTGATGATGTCCACTTCACCCACCAGGTTGTAGTGCTCCGCCGTTCCTCTTCCGGTCTTTCCAAGTACGCCGGTGGCATGAGAATCGTCGATGACGAGCACCGCTCCATGTTTTCGGCAGACATCGAGGAGTCCTGGAAGGTTGGCGATCGCCCCTTCCATCGAAAAGATGCCGTCGCTGATCACCATTTTGACTTGCCGTCCGCTCCCATCCCTTAGCTTCTGATCGAGATCGTCCAGGTCTCCATGCTGGTACACGCCCGTTTGGCATTTGGTGATCGCTTTGGCGAGCCGAATGCCGTCGATGATGGACGCGTGGTTGAGCTGATCGGACAGGACCAAATCGTCCTCCGTCAGCACAGTGGTGGGCAGCGCCTCGTTCGCATTCCAGCAACTCACGAAGCTCAGGCTGGCCGGGGTTCCGACCAACGTGGCGCAAGCACGTTCGAGTTCACGGTGGACTGCGAAAGTGCCACAAATGAATCGGACGGAGGCGGTTCCGGCGCCGTACTGATCCAACCCGCGTTTTCCCGCTTCGATCACGGACGGTTCGTCCGAGAGACCCAGGTAGTTGTTGGAGGAAAGGATGATGATGTCGCCTCGCCCTTCCATCCGCACTCGCGCCGCTTGCGGGCCTTCCAAATAGTTCAACTGTTTGTACACCGAGTCGCGTTTGAATTGCTCCAGCGCGGCATGGAGGCGTGTTTCCAGGGGATTGCTCATGATCCGATCTCCAAGATGACCTTGCCCGCCGTTCCGTCTTTGATGACGCCGATCGCCTCGCCGATCCGTTCGAGTGGAAAGCGATGCGTAATGACCGGCCGGGGATCGAGCTGCCCCGCGCGCAGGAAACGGCCGAGTTGTTGCCAGGTCGTATACATCTTCCGCCCGGTGACTCCGTATAGCGTAAGGCCCTTGAAAATTACGTCACGCGCAAAGTTGACCTCCGTCGTTCGACTCGGAGTCCCCAACATGTTCACCCGGCCGCCTTGACGGGCCACCTGAAAGGCCTGGCTATGGCCGGCCGGGTGACCGCTCATTTCGCAAACCAGGTCCATCCCATCACCGTTGGTGAGCTCGTTGATTCGCGCGGTGACGTCCTCCGTTGAGGGGTTGATCGTCGCATGGGCACCCATGGCTCGAGCGATCGCCAACCGGGTTGGATTGAGGTCGCTGGCTACGACGAGGGATGCGCCCGCCGCCCGCGCCACCCCGACGGCGAAACACCCGATCGGTCCGCACCCGAGCACGAACACCGTGCTGCCCGGTACCTCGCCGCCCTCGAGCACCGTGTGTACCGCATTGCCCATGGGATCCATGATGGCTCCGAGCTCCGCCGGAATGCCATCCAGCTTCATTACGTTGGAGACCGGCATGGCGATGTAGTCCGCGAACGCGCCATCGCGGTCAACACCAATGATTTGGGTCCGGCGACACAGGTGGGCGTTGCCGGTTCGACACTGGAGGCAGTGCCCGCAGACGATGTGTCCTTCCGCCGTCACAACGTCACCGACTTGGAGGAGGCCGGCGGCCGCGGCTTCCGGACCAAGTTTCGCGATGGTGCCCGCGAATTCGTGGCCGATCACGACCGGCGGGTGCATGCGATTGCTGGCCCAACTGTCCCATTCCCAGATGTGAAGGTCGGTGCCGCATACGCCGGCGTACTGAACGCGGATGAGGGCATCCGTGGGTCCGCAGGAGGGCACGGGTACATCGCGGACATCCATGCCGATTCCGGGGGCGGTCTTCACGAGTGCTCGCATGACATCCTCGATGACGGGTCGCTCGTGGAGTTCGGCCGCACTCCGTCGCATGCCACATTGCACGCACGGTCTTCCCTGGAGTGGCTGGGGAGCGAGGGGTGAAACTAAACCGGAGGGTGTGGAGCGCGACAAGAGACTGCGAAACGCCGGGGCCGGCGTGCGTACAAGACATCAGGCCCCTTGAGGGACTATTGGTGGGGCGGAGACCCGTGCGCGGCTAGGCCGCCCTCTCCGCGGGCACGCGCTGATGCCAGTGGCCGGTTGCGGTCTCCTCATCCATGGTCCACATGTAGGCCCAGACCCGCGCCGGTCGTTTCGGTTGCCCGCCGTTGTGGATGATGATCCCCACGGGCTGCTCTTCGAGAGAGTATGGGGTTGAGATGACCATAATACCGTCCTTTTTGTTGCCTCGTGGCCACTGTGACGAATGAGACCGACCTGCACGACACATGCCTATACCGCCACTGACCCAAAACCGTTGAGCCTCGCTGCAAGGATAGACATTGGGCACCTCGATTGTGTTAAAACGACACGAGGACCAAGCCGTCAGGAGTGTCTCAAGGACACGCCGGAAAGGGTGCGGTCAGGAGCAGGCCGGCGGGTGGGGACGCTTTGGTGGAACGTCGAGAGGAGGGCGGATTGGCTCGTTCCCAACCGCTGTAGTGGGAGAGAAATCCTTCGGGGGGAGTCGCGGGGTCACCGGGGATGAGGGCGTGGACGCCGGCCGGAGTCGTGATCAGTTTGAGTTGGTCGAGGAGGGCCCGCCGCCTCGAGTACGGGAGGGCGGTCAGGGCTCCGGCATCGATGACCACAAGGTGGAATCGCTCTTCAAACGGTGGCAGCCAATCGCCCAGGTTGGTGACGAAGGCTTGGAATTGGCGTGCGAGGGACTCTGAGGCCATGCGGCTCTCCACTCGCTCCACGCAGCCCAAGTCTCCGGCGATGAATGTGACGTCGGCATCGTGAGCGGCAAGCAGATACGCCGTCGGCTCCGCCCCGGCCCCGACCACGAGGATGCGGTCATCCATTTCGAGGCGGGGAAGCAGCATCGCCACGATATGCTTTCGCTCCAATCCCCAGTGAGTCGGTTCGCGCTGGGCCGCGCGCAATTTCACGAACTGTTGCCGCCAGCGTCCGTAGGGGCGCAGGCCGAGTCGTTTGATGATTAAGCGGTCGACGGTTTCCAGCATGAGCACTTCAGTGAGGAGGAACTGACCTTCGAGGGTCGCTTGCAGCTCGTTGGCGGCTTCATCGCCGAGCTCCAGCAGTTGCTCGCGGGTCATCGAGTTCTTGTAGCCTTCGATGCGCTGAAGTAGGTACTCCTGGTATTGCTGTTTGAGGGACGGCGGCGGTCGATGACGCCGAGCGGCGACGAGTTGAGCCGTGGTCAGCATACTGACCAGGTCGACCGGGACACCCTGGACTGGGGCCGGGCGCGGGATGGTGCAACAGGCATGGCCACAAACCTAAGAGAGGCGGGGCATCGAGCGGTAGGCCGCCAGAGCATGGATCCTGGTCTTGGTTCGCTCAATCGGCCCGCAGGAGCAGCCCTTTCAAGTACCCGGACTCGGGGATCGTCACGACTTCGGGGTGATCCGCGGGCTGTCCCAGGTGAGACAGGATAGACAATCGCCTTCCACTGTCCGCGGCGGCGCGGGCAATCACGGTGTAGAACTCGGGACGTCGGATGTGGAAGGAGCAGGAGGCGGTGAGGAGGAGGCCGCCGGGCGCGAGGAGTCGCATCGCGCGCACGTTGATCTCGTGATAGCCCCGGAGGGCGGGTTCGAGATCCGACCGCGATTTGGCAAATGCCGGGGGATCGACCACTACGGTATCGAAGCGTTCGCGGGACCGCTCGAATTGGCGAAGTGCTTCGAATGCGTCTCCTTCTCGGAACTCGATGTTGGTGAGGCCGTTGAGTGCGGCGTTGGCGGCGCCTCGAGCAAGGGCTGTTTTGCTCGTGTCCAAGGCGATGACCGTGGCCGCCCGGTGTCCCAGGTGGAGCGCGAACGAACCGTGGTACGAGAAACAGTCGAGGGCGCGACCGCCGGGCTTGGTGAGGCTCGCGACGACGAGCCGGTTTTCTCGCTGGTCCAAGAACGCGCCGGTTTTCTGTCCGGCTTGCAATTCAACGAGGTACCTCACTGATCCTTCCCGGATTTCGATCTGCGCCGGAATTTCGCCTGTGGCGACCTCGACCTCTTCCTCCAACCCCTCCCGCCGGCGCACGGAAGCGTCGTTCCGGAGGAGGATTCCCTCCGGTTGGAGCACCTCGAGAATTGCGGCCAAAATCAGCTCGCGCTGCGTCTCCAGGCCAGCGGAAAGGATTTGGGCGACGACCCAGCGGTCGTATCGATCCACAATGAGCGAGGGGAGTGCGTCGCCCTCCCCGTGCACCACGCGGAAGGCCGTTGCGTCGATCCTTT
Organism: Gemmatimonadota bacterium; assembly: GCA_025358055.1. GTDB lineage: Bacteria > Gemmatimonadota > Gemmatimonadetes > Gemmatimonadales > GWC2-71-9 > JANYKV01. Next base: position 14,283 of record JANYKV010000040.1, on the reverse strand, counting down.
TGCGCCGGTCAAGGCAGGACGCGATGCGTTCGCGCCACCACGCTGCATCGATCGGACGTTCCGTGGGCTCGAGGAGACGAAGCCGAATTTCCGATGCGGGGGAGTACAGCGCCTGACCGATGAATTTGTCGCGGGGATTTACGACCCGGACCACTCCAGCCGTCGGGGCATCCTGGGAGACGTCACTGCGATAAATCCAAGGATGTCCGTGCGACCAACGCTCGGCTCCCCGCTGTGTCACACCGACCGTCGCTTGACCGGCTGGGAGCGACGAAGTGGTTTCAACGGGGGCAAGCGATTTGATTTCGTTCATGGGCATCAATGTAGCGGCACACCTCCGCCTCATGCTGGTCACCGATGATCGGGTGGCCCGAGGGCGGGATCTGATCGCCCTCTGTCAGGCCGCGGAACGGGGTGGAGTCACTTCCATCCAGGCTCGACTCAAAGGGTCCGATGCCCGCGAGCTGCTTGCCTTTACGCGGATGTTGCTCGCAACGGTCGCGGTTCCCGTCTTGGTGAACGATCGCCTTGACGTCGCCCTTGCGGCTGGAGCGGCCGGTGTGCATCTGGGCCCGGACGATCTGCCGGTCGCCCTGGCCCGGCGATTGACCCCTCCCGGGTTCCTGATCGGAGCCTCGGTGGGATCGTCTGGAGAGATCGGGCTGGGGCTGGAAGCCGACTATTGGGGCGTTGGACCGCTGCACCGGACGGTGACCAAATCTGACGCCGGCACTGCACTCGGGCTCGAAGGCTTCCAACGATTGGCGGGCCAGGCGCGGGTCCCGGTCTTGGCGATTGGTGGCGTCCGACCGGAGGATGTAGAGGGAGTACTCCGCGTCGGCGGCACCGGGGTCGCCGTCATTTCAGGTATTCTGGCGGAGCCGGACTCGGAGGGTGCCGCGCGTCGGTACGCCGACCAATTCGCCCTCGCGCGACGCTCCTAGAAGATCACCTTGGGCTCGGTGGCTGCTTGCACCGTCGCAGGCGTCTCGCCATTCAACAGCTCGACCGCCCTGAGCCCTTCCTGGGTGACATCCAAGACGCACATCTCCGTGATGATTCGATGGACGACCCGGGCGCCCGTGAGGGGTAGCGAACAGCGATTGAGAATCTTGTACGCCCCGTCTTTCGCGCGGTGCTCCATGATCACAATTACGCGCCGTGCCCCCGCGACCAGGTCCATCGCCCCGCCCATGCCTTTCACCATCTTCCCCGGTACCATCCAATTCGCGAGGTCGCCGTGGGCCGACACTTGGAGGCCGCCCAGAAAGGTCATCGCGACATGGCCACCGCGAATCATCGCGAATGACAACGCGCTATCGAAGTAGGATGTGCCGGCGGCCTCGCTCACGGTTTCCTTACCGGCGTTGATGAGGTCCGGATCCTCTTCCCCCTCATAGGGGTACGGACCAATGCCAAGCATGCCATTTTCCGATTGCAAGACGACGGGAATGCCCGCCGGGACATGATTGGCAATCATCGTGGGTATTCCTATCCCAAGATTGACGTAGTATCCCGACTGGTCGTTCAGGGTCAAAAGTTCTTGGGCCGCGCGGCGGACGATGATTTCACGGGCATTCATGGGGTGCGCTTTCTGACGGTGCGGCGCTCGACGTGTTTGGTGTTCGCCCGGCACTGGAAAATACGCTGGACGAAAATCGCCGGGGTGTGGATGCCGTCGGGTTCGAGCTCGCCCGGTTGAACGAGGTGCTCCACTTCCGCAATGGTGATGCGTCCAGCCATCGCCATCATCGGATTGAAGTTTCGGGCCGTCTTCCGATAAATCAGGTTGCCGTCGGTGTCTCCCTTCCACGCGTGGACGAGGGCGAAATCGCCGACGATGCCGCGCTCGAGGACGTAGGGCCGCCCGTCGAACTCGCGGACTTCTTTGCCTTCGGCCACGAGGGTGCCGACGCCGGTCGCGGTGAAGAAGGCGGGAATCCCCGCCCCCCCGGCGCGAATCCTTTCGGCGAGCGTCCCTTGAGGAGTCAACTCGACCTCCAGTTCGCCGGAGAGCATTTGGCGTTCGAACACTTCATTTTCTCCGACATAACTCGACACCATCTTCTTGACTTGAGCGTTCTTGAGGAGGTGGACCAGGCCGTGCTCTGTGGTTCCCGCGTTATTGCTGACGATGGTCAGGTGGCGGGCTCCCAAGTCGTGCAGTGCGAAGATGGCTTCTTCAGGAATGCCGCACAGACCAAAACCACCCACGAGCACGGTCGCGCCGTGCGGCACGTCGGTGAGGGCGGATGCTGCATCGGGATAGACCTTGTTCATAAGGAGGCCGCAATTTCGGCGAAAAGGGTGGGGGCGACCGGAGCGCCGACCCGCTGAATATAGTCGGCGCTTAGCGCTCGGATGGAGCAGTCCGGCGCCGGCGAAGCGCGGTTTCCCGCCGATACCGGGCCACCGCCTGCAGATGTTCCGAATAGGTCCGGGTAAACACGTGGTGGCCGTCGCCGCTCCCGCGGGCGACGAAGTACAGAAACGGCACGTCGGCCGGGGCGCCGACGGCGTCCAGGCTCTCTCGGGATGGGGCCCCGACGGGGCCCGGCGGGAGGCCGGGGTGAATGTAGGTGTTGTAGGGTGATTCAACCAGATAGTCCGTCTCGAACAACCTCGGCTTCCGATGTCCGGTCTGTTGGATGAGCGCATACTGCACCGTCGGATCGGCTTGCAACAGCATGCCGCGCCGGATGCGGTTGAGGTACACGGCTGCAATGATCGGACGCTCCTCGGCGATCCTGGCCTCCCCTTCGACGATCGACGCCAGGGTGACGAACTGCAGTCGGGTGAGTCCGAGGGTTGGCAGCTTTTGATCCCACGCTGGGTTCCATATGCTTCGAAAGGACGTGGCAAGCTCTCGCACCAAAGCCGAGGCGGTGACCGTATACGGAAGGCGATAGGTTTCGGGCCGTAAAAAGCCTTCCATGGACGGGGCCGGGACGCCGAAGTCGCGGCGGATAGCACTGTCCGTGGCAGCAGCGAGGAACTGTTCGCGGGTGACGGGAAACGTGGACGCGACGAGATCCGCGATGTCCTCGACCGTGTAACCTTCCGGAATCGTCAGCCGCAGCGTGACCGATTTTCCGTCGCGGAGCGCGCGCAAAATCGTGAAGGTGGCCTCGCCGCGGTGGAACTCATACAGCCCCGCTTTGACGGTCCGGTCGTATCGACCGAGTCGGGCCGCCAGGCGAAACCAGGTGGGGTGTCGCACGATGCCGTGGGCGACCAGGCTTTCGGCGACGGCGCGGAATAATGCGCCTGGCGGGGCGAGAAATCGCTCCACGTTCGCCGAAGGCTCGAAAACACAGGCCGTCAGGAGCACTGCGCCGATGACGAGATGCCGGCGGCGCTTCACGCGGGGCAGAGCTTTCGGTGATCGAGGAAGTGTTGGAGGAGGACCGCGGCGGCCAGGGCGTCCACGTCCGGTTTCCGGCCCCGAGTGCGTCCGCCCTGTTCCTGGATGAGCCCCAAGGCGCGGGCGGTGCTCATGCGCTCGTCCCAGAGTGCGATGGGGAGCCCGGTCCTTTGGGCCAAGAGGGCCGCCAGTTCCCGCGCCGCCATCGCGCTGGGGCCGTCCTCACCTTCCGGAGTCAGCGGCAACCCGATCACGAGCCCGGTGGGTGGATAGGCCTGGCAGAGTTCCAGAAACCTCGGCATCGGGAATCGCTTCCCGGTGCGCCGGGTGAGTGTTTCAAGTGGGGTGGCGATGGTTTGCGTTGCGTCCGAAACGGCGAGGCCGATTCGGATTTCGCCCCAATCCACGCCCAGAAGCCGGCCAGCTCGAGGGAGGGTCACAGGACGGCGGCCGTCCCCTACTGCGCCATGGTGGCGAAGAACTCCTTGTTGGTCTTGGTCCGCTTCATCCGCTCCAGGAGGAATTCGAGGGCCTCGACCGGGGGCATGTCCGCCAGGAAGTTGCGGAGGAGATAGACGCGGTTGAGCTCGTCCTTGTCCATGAGCAGCTCTTCTTTGCGCGTGCTGGTTCGCTGAATATCGATGGCGGGGTAGATCCGTCGATCCGCGAGACGCCGATCCAGCACCAGCTCCATGTTGCCGGTGCCCTTGAACTCTTCGAAGATCACTTCGTCCATGCGGCTTCCGGTGTCGATCAAGGCGGTGGCGATGATGGTGAGCGACCCGCCGCTGTCGATGTTACGGGCCGCTCCGAAGAACCGCTTTGGTTTCTGGAGGGCGTTGGCATCCACGCCGCCGGAGAGGATCTTGCCGGAGTGGGGGACCACCACGTTATGCGCCCGCGCCAAACGCGTGATGGAGTCGAGCAGGATCACGACGTCACGGCCATGCTCCACCAATCGTTTCGATTTTTCGATGACCATGTCGGCCACTTGGACGTGCCGATCGGCAGCCTCGTCGAAGGTTGAGGAAATTACCTCCGCCTTCACATTCTCCTGCATATCGGTCACTTCCTCAGGGCGCTCGTCGATCAAGAGCACGATCAAGACGACCTCCGGGTGGTTTTCCGAGATCGCGTTCGCGAGCTTTTGAAGGAGGATGGTCTTGCCGGCTTTCGGTGGCGAGACGATGAGCCCACGCTGTCCTTTGCCGATCGGGGACAACAGATCCACTACCCGCATCGGCAGATCGCCGTTTTTGCGTTCCAGCCGGATCCGCTCGTCCGGGTAGCGCGGCTTCAGGTTGTCAAAGGCGATCCGGTGTTTGGTCTTCTCCGGTTCCTCGAAATTGACGCTCTCGACCTTCAACAGGGCCAGGTAGCGTTCGCCCTCCTTCGGCGGTCGCACTTGGCCCATCACGGTATCACCAGTGCGCAAATCGAATCGCTTGATTTGACTCGGGCTCACATAGATGTCGTCCGGGCCGTAGAGATAGTTCCAGTCCTGGCTCCGGAGAAATCCGTACCCTTCGGGAAGAATCTCGAGCACTCCTTCGCCCCGGATGACCGTGTCGGAGTCGAGGAGGGACTGTTCGATTCGGAAGATGAGATCTTGCTTGCGCAGACCGGAATAGTTGGTGATGTTGAACTGCTGCGCGAGGGCGTGGAGTTCCGCGACCGACTTCTGTTTTAGTTCAGCAATGTCCACTGAGGGTGTCCTGAACCGGCCGGCCGTCAAAGGCCCCGGCTCGTGCGATGGTGGGAGAAAGTGAGTCGTCGAACAGGAATTGGCTGTGGCTATGTATGTGGGTTGCCCGGGGTTTCCGGCGCGTTATGTATGTGCATCGGGGGAGTTGAGATACCACGGAACTGGTTGAAGTGTCGCAAACTACTGCCTTCCTTCACGCTCGTCAAGAGGCTCCAGTGGATCAGTTGACGCGTCATTTCTCGGCGTGGCGGGTCATGCGGGTTGGGAGCAGGGAGGTCATTGAGGCGTTGGTCGCCGGCCGAGGACCTACTGCACCGGCTTTGACGCAGGCCCTCGCTCAGTGGCCCGGGGCGCATTACTGGCTCGACCGAGACCGAACGAATCTGGTGTTGATTCGTCCGTTGACCAAGGACCAACCGGCGCGTTGGCTACTGCATGCGGTCCTGCTTCTCCTCACCATCATTTGTTCACTGGGGGCCGGGGCGGTCCTCGCTGGGTCGTGGTCCCCCTGGACCGCGGACGGGGCCGGTCTGGTGAGCCAGACCGGCCACTTCTTTACCGGGATCGTCCAGGGTGACTGGCGCGTGTTGCTGACCGGCTGGTCCTTTGCCCTTCCGCTGCTCACCATCCTTGCGGTTCATGAGCTGGGCCACTATATCGCCGCCCGACGGTACGCGATCAATACCTCGCCACCCTACTTCTTGCCCATTCCTCCAACCCTCTCGCCGATCGGAAGTCTGGGCGCATTCATTCGGCTCCGAAGTCCAGTGCTCGATCGAAGGCAGCTGATGGACGTTGGCGCCGCTGGACCGCTGGCCGGCTTCGTGGTTGCTCTGATCGTTCTGGCGTTAGGGTATCTCACGTCCGAACGAATTCCGTTGGTGCCGACCGGCGCCCCCAGTTATGTCGTCATGAGCGGAACGCCCGCGTTCCTCGGCGACTCGCTCTTGACCCGCGCCCTGCGGGACTTCTTGTTGCCCGGCACCACCGCCGTGCACCTCAGCCTCCCGGCCTTTGCGGGCTGGGTCGGCATGTTCGTGACTGGTCTCAACCTGCTTCCGCTGAGCCAACTCGATGGCGGCCATGTAGCTTACGGAGTCATGGGGAAGCGCCAATGGCTTCTCAGTATGTTCGTCGTGGCGGGTTTGCTGGTCCTGTCCCTCCAGTCCCCGACCTGGATCGCCTGGGTGGTGATGACATTCTTGATTGGTGGCGGTCGATGGGCCCACCCATCGGTGGTGATTCCGGACCGAGTCGTTCCGGTGAGTCGTCGATGGCTCGGGGTGCTGTGCTTGGTCGTCTTTGTTCTGACCTTCATCCCATCCCCGTTTCTCGAACCGCGCTGACGGCGGTCGCCAACGGTTTTCCGGTCAACCGAAAGGACCTGTCCATGAGCGAAGAGGCAGACCGCATGGCGAAGTTGCGACATGATCTCGCCAATCCGCTCGCGGCAATGCTCGCCGAAACACAATTGACGCTACTACGGGCGGACCGCCTTGATGCGGAGACGCTCGCCGCCTTGCGGACGATCGAGAGCCTTGCGTTGCGGATGCGAGGCATGCTCCGGGAGCTCTAGCGAGATTCCTCGGTCGCTCCGCTTCCTCGAATGACAACTGCAGTTTTTTAGCAGCCTGCCTAGCCCTGACCCGGGCATTCTCGATGTTGGTGGGGTTCCGCGATTGGAGAGTGCTCGCCGCCGGAGCGGCGCAGGTGTGGCCCAATCAAACCAAGGAGTCACGCGGGTTCGTCATCGGGGCTGAGGGTAGACCGGGCGGAATACCGCTCCACCATGGGGCAGACTGTCGATCATCACCAACCGAGCCGGGCGGGTCTGGAGTAGGTGCTTGGCTCCGAATGCCGCCGGTTCGTTGGGGGCGAGGACCAGCAGGACCTCGGGGTGGAATCGATCGAGCAGGGCTTCGAGGTTCGCGATCGCGGTGGCGCCGCTCGGGGGTCGAACATAGTCAGCGGCCGACCAGCCGCTCGAAGGAATCGCGCGTCGACCGGTATAGAGGTAGTACATCGGATCGTTGTTCCCGGCGACGAGTCGATCGGGGGGCACGTGCTTCGCGACCCATTCGAGCGCTGGCCGCATCGCATCGGCCACACTCCGTTGGGCCGGCTCCCAGCCCTGATTCTTGAACCCGATCGTACCGTACCGCAGGTACGCGAAGACGGAGATCGCCGACGCGGCCGTCAGCAGCCAACGTGCCGGGAGGAAACGAGTCACCGCGCCGAGCGGCCACCACGATCCCACGCCCAACACATAGACCCCGACAATGACCGGCCAGATCCCCCACAAGAATCGATCGGGTTCGAAGGGCCAGAGCAGAATGGTCGTGAGGTAGATCAACAGGCCGACCGCAACGACCGGGCAGGATTGGGCCAGACGCCGAAGGCCGGAGATGGACACGATTGCGGCGCAGAGGAGCAGAGGAACTCGGACCCAAAGGGTCGGCATCGGTGAGAGGAATACGCCGAACGGCCGCACGATCTCGGCGAGATTTCGGACCAAGACCTGCCCAATCAGCTTCCCCCCTTCGACTCGCGCTCCCTCGGCGTACCACGCGAAATACGAGCCGTAATTCCCCTGCAGAATGGCCGGGATCGTCGGGGCGTGACGCGCGGTCCACGCCATCCAAGGTGTCAGCAAGATGAGTGTGCCGAGGCCGGCACACGCGAGATCGCGCCAGCGGCCGCGGAGGACCAGGATCACGAAGAGTCCGGCAGGCAATGCGATTCCGACCGTGCGGACGAGTGCGGGGAGCGCGCAGATGAGTCCCGCCGTGAACGCCCGACCTGGACCCGTATGGTCCCGCGCCACGCGCTCTGCGAGCGCGCCGGCGCCCAGAAGTGTGACGAAGAAAAGCGGCTCCGAGAAAAGCACGCTCGCCGTGGCAAGCACGGGCACCGCGAGGCTGCCGGCCAGCGCCGCGATCGCGGCAACGGCCGGCCGCACACCAAAGGGACGCATGAGGACCACCGTGAATCCGGCGCCCCCGATCCCCAACAAGAACATGTTCACGAATTTCGCGGCCACGACGGTCGCGTCGCGGTCCGGGGCAATTTTCCAGATGAGTGCGAGCAGGGCGGGGTACAGCGGAGGGTACCGGACTCCGGCCAGGTTTTCAGGCAGGTTCAGGTATCGGAGTCCATGACCCTCGGCCAAGGCGCGGGCCAACGACAGGTAGATCCCGTCGTCATAGAAAACACCAACGGGCCAAGGGCCAATGACCGCCAACCCGACGAGCCAGATGATGACAGCCACCGTGGAAGGCACAACGAAATCAGCCTGCCGCCGGCCACTTGTTTGGATGATGCTCACCCGGAACGAGGCACGGCGTAAGAGGTGGTCACGGGGCTCGCGGGCGAAGGAGAAACAGATTGGATGCGTGGATTCCGCGAGTGGGAATCTGGGGGGACCGGCTGATATGCGCCAGGCGGACTGGAGGCGTTCCGCCTTTAGACCGTCGCGTTCCACTCTCGTCGGAACCGTTCGACTTGCTCCTGTGCGCCGATATGGTGCAGGAGGTCGACGGCGATGTTGCGATACTGTTCGGCTTCGCGCGGGTCACCGAGAACGCGCAGAGCCAGCGCTGAGAGCGCGACGGCTTCGGCTTCAAGCAACGCGGCTCCTTGTTGGCGGGCCAGCGCCCGGACCGTTTCGGCCTGCAGATGAGCCTGCAGGGCGTGGCCCTCCCGGAGGGAGAGCAGCGCGCGAAGCCGCCCGGCTTCGACGACCCCAATCGCATCGCCAGCGAGCCGCATCCGAGTGAGCGCGCGCTGGATGTCATCGCGGGCCTCAGAAAACCGACTTCGTTCGATGGCGAGCTCCGCGCGGCCCAGGTATGCCAGGGCGCAGAGGCCGGTTTGCCCAGCGCGTTCCGCATGACGCACCGCTTCGTGGACGGCGGCGGCGGCAAGAGGAAGGTCACCCACGCGACGGTGGACGAGGGCAAGGTTGTGGGAGGTTTCGGCGATACCCCCGTCGTCCTCGAGTTGGTGGTACCCCCGAAGCGCACGCTGATAGAGGTCGATCGACTCGTGGATGCGTCCGCGCAGGTGGGCGATCGAGGCGAGGTTGTTGAGTGCCCGACAAACGAATCGCTGGTTCGACAATCGGCCGGCGATCAGGCACACCTGCGTGAAGTAGGAATCGGCGATGTCGATCTCACCGCGCTCGAACGCAAAAACGCCGAGCAGATTCGTTGCTTCCAAGGCTCCTTGTTGATTTCCGCTGCGACGGAATAGGGCCAACGATTCGGCGGCCGCGTCGCGGGCCGGCGCAATCTGTCCCGTGCGTCCGATCGCTCGCGCCCCCGCCAGGTGGCTTTCGGCCGGCATCTCCGTGCCCAGCGCGACGAGGCTACGGTACTCGGTGGCCGCCTCCTCGAAGTGGCCCTGGGTGACAAGGCTCTCGAGTCTCGCGAGGCCTTGGTCGCCCAGCGCCGCGATTTTCACCGCAGGAATTCTTCGCCGTGCGGAGCTCGGGACCCGATGGCCTGCAGGAATGCGGCGTAGACGTCGGCGCGCCACCATTGGTGCACGGACTGGATTTCGGCGACCGCGCCTTCGTGGGTGAGGGCACGGCGGTAACTCCGGTTGGTCGTCAAGGCATCGTAGACGTCGACGATGCAGATAATTTGCGCGTTGACCGGGATGGCTTCGCCCACCAACCCATCCGGATAGCCGGTACCATCATATTTCTCGTGATGGGACCTGACCATGGGTTTGACATCCCAGGGAAAATCGACCGACTCGAGCAGGTCCATTCCCCACAGGGGATGGCGTTGCATCAGTTCGGCTTCTTCCGGGGACAGCTTGCCGCGCTTATTCAGGATCTCCGGCGGTACATGCACCTTTCCGACGTCATGCAAGTACGCCCCGAGCCTAATGGTGGTCTGGTCGGAGACGTCCAGCCCCATCGCGATGCCGACGGCGACGGCATAGTTGGACACCCGCTGGCAATGGCCGTTGGTGTGTTGGTCGGACGACTCGATAGACTCAGCCCAGCCGCGAGCGACCTCGAACAGCGTCCGCTCGACCCGCGCCACTTTTCCGCGGACATTACCGAGATCGCCTCGAATCTCTTGGCGCCGGAACAACACGTGCGCCCCGCTGAGCGCGGACAAGGCTTCCTGATTTCGCCCGATTTCCTTGAACAACAGGGCGAGTTCCCGGGCGGCTTCGGCCTCACACAGGAAATTGTTTGTTTCCCGCGCCAGATGGATTGCGTCGCGAAGTCGGGTTTCCCCGACCGGGTGCCGCCCGGTGTCGCGGAACAGGATGCCCAGCACGCGGTAGGCCTCGGCCTTCAACGACTTTGCTCCCCATCGGTCGAAGAGCTGAAGCGCGTTGTCGACGTCCTCGAAGGCCTCCTCGTACCGCTGTCTCGCCAGGTGCACCTCGGCTCGGCTGAGGCGACACACGCCTTCGATTTCCGGCTCCCCGAGGGGGAGCGCAAGCTCGAGGCAGCGGCCGAAGAAGGCATCGGCCTCCCCCCACTGCTCCTGGTCCTGGCTCAGCAGCCCGAGGCAGTGATAGGCCTCGGCGATACCAAGCGAGGCCCCCGCGAGGGCAAACGCCTCAACAGCGCGTACGTAGTGAATGCGGGCTTGGCTCCAATCCCCCTGGGCCCGAGCCAACCGACCGAGGTGCTGGTCGACGCCAGCCCGAATCTCCGGGTCCTCCACACCCAATTCTGTGGCCTGCGCGAGGTGCGCCCGCGCCGATTCCACCGAACCCGCCTGCAGTTCGAACCCGGCGAGCGCGATCAACGCGCTTGCCGCGAGGCGTGTATCGGGAATGCCCAGGGCGATTTCGTGGCTTTGGCGACAGAGTTCCTGTGCGGTGTCGATATCGTTGCGACGGTAGAGAAGCTCCGCGATCCGCCGGAGCGATTCCGCGTGCATCGCTGAGGTGCCGAGTGCTAGCGCCGCGGCGGAGGCGAGGCGATAGAGCTCCATTGCACGATCGAGTGCCCCATCATGCTCCTGGCGCATGGCATCGCGAAGATAAATCTCGGCCTGGTCCGGCTGGCCAGCGGAAGGCACGGCCGACTACCAGGCAATCGCGTATCGCGAAAAGTGAGAGACGAGCCCATCGACAACGCTATAGCTGTCCCAGTCTTTCGAAGGCTCGGCTTCGAGGACCTGGAGATCGTCCGTGGTGTAGACGATGTGTCGCGTCACGGGCAAATGGGTACAGTTCGAATAGTCGAGGCGAAGGGTAGCCGGATGCCCAATTGCGAACTGCAGGCCGGCCGGGGAGAAACTCACCGAGGCGACGGTATCGGATGGGGAGGAGCCTTGAATGAGCACCCGCTTGGCCAGTGCCCCTTCCGGGATGATGAGGCGATGGGGCCCGATGCGGACCGTTCCACCTCCGGGGCCGATGATGGCGGAGCCACTCGCCGCTGAGCGTGGAGTGCAATGGAGCACGTGCACGTCCGGCTCAGTCGCCGCCTTCGACAGACTCAAGGTGCGCGAGATCTCAACTTCCACCGGGCTCGGCGAGCATGCGAGGAGGGCCCCGGTGAGAGCGGATCCGACCAGGAACGACAATGACGGCGAGCGGAACATACGTGCTCCTCCCAAGGAATCTGACTGCCTCGCGTGACTAACCCCAAGCGGGGCAAGCCTCATGCCTACAGCGGGCCTATACTGTTCGATTTTGGTTCATGCGTTACTGGTTGAATTGTATTGTTTTATATGGGGTTGTGATCATGGTTGTTCGATTTCCGGACGGGTGATTCCCAGGACTGTGGCCCCGAGTTGTGGAGTGAGAACCACACTCGATTCCGCATGCGCTTGTGTGAGGGCGAGGGTTCCTCTACATATGCCTGGCGCTTTGTCACTCTCACCTCCCCCTAAGCTTGGATCTATGCCTCCAACTCGATGGCCCCTACGCTCGCGCCGTCCCCTCCTCCACCGGTTGCTCCTCGCCGTATTGATCGGACTATTCGTTCGCCTTGGTTCACTCGAAGCTCAGACGTCGCGTCGGCGGTGGGAGCGCCAGTGCGAAATCCGCCGAGAGAAGTTCGACCGTATTCTCCCCGAGGCGATGCGTGAGAACGGGGTCGACATGTGGATCACCATGATGAAGGAGAACAATTGGGATCCGCTCTATGACGATCTCGGGCGAGGATACGCCGGGAGCATTGGGTACTACGTATTCACCGACCGGGGTGGTGCCCGAATCGAACGTGCGGCGCTGGGTATCGAGGGCCACATGCTGGAAGGCTGCCGGGTATACGACATCGTGACCCCGGATCTGGACCTCAAAGCCTTTGTGGCCGCCCGGAATCCGAAACGTATTGGGATCAATGTATCGGATGAAATCGGGATGGCCGACGGACTCACGCACACCAACTACGAACTGTTGCGAAAGACCCTCGGCGAGCCCTGGGTGTCTAGGCTAACATCGGCCGAGAAGGTGGTCTCGGATTTTCGTTCGCGGCACACCGCGGCGGGCATCGTCGCATTCGGTGAAGCGGGTGAAATGTCTCGTCAGATCGCGGAGGAAGTGTTCTCCAACCGAGTGATCACGCCGGGGGTGACAACCTTGGAGGATGCCGCCTGGTGGATGTGGGATCAACTTCTCTCGCGCGGCCTCGGGTCCTCCTTCGACATGCCGTCAGTGTACGTCACGGGCGCGGATGGCGTCGTGGCGACGTCGTCCGATCGGATCGTTCAGCGGGGTGATCTTCTCATGGTCGATTGGGGGGTAGGACATCTCGGATACTGGACCGATATGAAACGGATTGCGTATGTCCTCCGCGAAGGTGAGACTGCGGCGCCCAAAGGGATCCAGAACGCTTTCGATCAGGCCCTCAAGGTCCGTGAGATAATTCGAGGGATGATCAAACCGGGGGTAACGGCTCAGCAGATGCTCGATCGACTCAACGCTGGTATCGCCGCGGCCGGGTTTCCAATCATGAAGGAGTTCAACAAGCCTTCCAGCGACCCGCGGACGGAAGTGATCATCGGCTGCCATTCGGTCGGCGATCGCGGACATGGCAGTGGGCCCTCGATTGCGTTTTTCAATCCGAAGCGGCTGACCTTCACGATCCGCCCGACGAACATGTTCTCCATTGAGTTGTTCGCCTGGACGCCAGCCCCGGAATGGGGTGGGAAAAAGGTGAGGATTCCCTTGGAGGACGATGCAATTGTGACCGATCGGGGTGTCGAATGGGTTTATCCCGTCAACGAACGAATCTTGTTGATCAAATGAGATCACGCTCCCAGGCATCGTTGAGCGTGCTCACGGTCGAAGAAGTGGCGCCAGGCGAGGAGTGAGGGGATGACGGAACCGGAGCCTGATGTGATCCAGGGACCCGCGTTGAATTGTCGCCCGGCGAAGCGCCCCGAACGAGTTTCGCTCGAGGGACGCCACGTTCGTCTCGAGTCGCTTAGTGCCGAGAGGCATGCGGCTCAACTCTATTCAGGCTTGAGCGGCCCCGAGTCCGAAGCCCTGTGGCGGTATCTGGCCCGCGGACCCTTCGAAAACCCCTCCGAGTTCGGGCGGGAGCTCGAGGAAATGGCCGCTGGGTCTGACCCTCTCTTCTATGCGATCCTCCCTCGATCGACGGCTCGGGCCGCCGGGTTCGCCGCATTGATGCGGATTGAACCAGGGCACCAGGTGATCGAGGTGGGGAATATTCTCTATTCACCAGAGCTTCAGCGAACCCCGGCGGCCACCGAGGCGATGTACCTCCTGGCCCGATATGTATTTGAGGGCCTGGGATATCGGCGCTACGAATGGAAATGCAACGCGCTGAATCATCCCTCGCGCCGCGCCGCGCTCCGGCTAGGGTTCACCTATGAGGGCCTGTTCCGGCAACACATGATCATCAAGGGCCGCAACCGAGATACGGCCTGGTACTCCCTGCTCGATACCGAATGGCCGTCGCGCAAGGTCCGGTTCGAGCGTTGGCTCGATCCCTCGAACTTCGATGCCGACGGACGCCAGCGCGCGCCTCTGTGATCCTAGATCCTAATCTCCCGCGGCAGCCTCAGGCCTCCCTCAAAAGGTTGCTAAAAACTCGGGTGGGTCATTCCGAACAGGGGCCGGGGCGGAGGAATCTCGAGGTGAGCGAGTCGTCAGAAGGAGTTCGCTGACTGCGGCGGGAAACATCGGAGTGCCCCGCCGACCGCGTGGCGCACGACGAGGCCAGGGGCGGGTGAAATGGGCCCGACGCGATTCGAACGCGTGA
>JANYKV010000175.1 GCA_025358055.1 Gemmatimonadota bacterium | reverse complement strand
GGCGGACAGGTCAGCGATACCGGAGCACTGCGCGGGGAAGGGTGGACTCTCGAGGTCGATACCGTGCGGAAAGACGAGAAAGGCACTGTACTCGGCGGGGCATTCTCCCAACCGTTCGAGCCGACCCCGGTGCGCGCCGTGGTCGATGCGAACCGTCGCCGAGATATCGAACGCAATCACAGCGCGACTCACCTGGTGCATGCCGCCCTTCGGCGCCACCTGGGCACCCACGTTCGCCAGCAAGGGTCGCTGGTCGAACCGGGGCGCCTCCGATTCGATTTTTCACACCACGCCCCGATCGAAAGCGTGATGCTCGAGCGCTTGGGCGAAGAAGTGAACGAACAGATTTGGGCCAATCATGAAGTCGCCACCGAAGAGATGAAGTATCCGGCCGCGCTGGCCCTTGGGGCCATGGCATTCTTCTCCGAGAAATATGGGGATGTCGTGCGGGTCGTCACCATGGGAGATTCGATCGAGCTGTGTGGCGGCACTCATGTGAAGAGCACCGGCGGCCTCGGTCTCTTCCGCCTCGTGAGCCAGAGCGGAGTCGCCGCCGGGGTTCGTCGCGTCGAGGCGGTGACGGGTCGCGGAGCCTACGATCGGCTGCTGGCGGTCAACACGGACCTGCATTCGATCGGCGATCGGCTCAAATCCGCACCCGAACATCTGCTTCGGAAATTGGACCAGCTGCTCGCTGAGCGGGAGAAGCTGGAAGCCAAACTGGCCGAAATGAGGAAGCACGGATCCGCCACCGGGCCCGACGCCAAGGCCCCATCGGTTGACATCAAAGGTGTGTCCGTGCTGATCGACGACACTGATTCAGAGGACCGGGAGGAAATCGGGGCGATGGCGGATGCGTTTCGTGCCGGCATGCGCAAGGCCATCTTGGTGCTCTTCGGGACGGGTGGACGGGGCGCGATCCATGTGTCCCTCTCAGACGACTTGGTCCAGGTGGGTCGAACGGCCAGCGATCTGGTCAATCGCATCGCCGCGGTCTCAGGCGGGAAGGGTGGCGGCCGCCCGCACTTCGCGTCCGCGGGCGCGGGAGACCTTGCGTTGCTTCCTCAGGCCCGGGCGGAGGCGCCGCGAATTATTTCCGAATGGTTGGCGGCGGGATGAATACTCCCCCGTGGCTGATTGAGCGTACGGACGGCGCGCCGGAGCGTTTGCGGACCCGGGTGCTGCATTACGTTGCGCTAGTTGAGGCCACGAGCTTTCACAGCAGCGACCTCGCGTCAGCTGGGGCTCAGGCACTCGAGTACGTGACTTCGCATTCGGTCGGCCGAGAGGTCGCCCTCGACTTGCTTGCCGCGGACGCATTGGTCACGTTGGCGCTCCTGTCGGTGGCGGAGCAAGATCCTACTCGCCTGCAAGGCTTTTCCCGGAGCCTCTTGGGTATGGGGAGCAGCGCGCATTGATCGATCTCCACTCACACCTGCTTCCTGGAGTGGATGACGGCTCCAGAACTGTGGAGCAGTCGGTCTCGGTATTGCGGGCCATGGCCCAACGCGGAATCACCGACCTCTGTCTGACTCCCCACCTCTCGGCCACCAGAACCCGCCGGGGCATTCCCGGGGCCCATGATGTTGCCTTCGCGGCCCTCTGCGCCGCGGCGCCCACCGACGTGCGGCTCCATCGGGGCGTCGAGATGATGTTGGATTGTCCACTGCCGGATTCCGTGGACGGCCGGCAGTTCACGGTAGGGGGCACGCGGTATCTCCTGGTCGAATTCACCCGACAAGTCTCGATCGAGGCCGTGGCAAACGGGCTTCGTCATTTGGTTTCCCGTGGTTTGATCCCACTGGTCGCCCACCCGGAACGGTACGCCTGCTGCACCGTGGAGTTGGTGCACTTCTGGCGAGAGATCGGGGCGCGGATGGCTCTCGATGCCACGACCCTTCTTCGACCGCGCACTCGGGGGGATCGCGCCCGGGCGATTTTGGCCGCCGGCCTGGCGGACGTAGTGGCTGGGGACAACCACGGCGACGACCGTTTCATTAGTGTGGCTTATGAAGAATTGGTCCGGGAGGGTGGGGGAGCGCAGGCGGAGCAGCTGGCGGTGGGCAATCCGGCAGCTATCCTCGCCGACCGGCCCACGGAGCCGGTGCCGGGATTTCGGTTGGCGACTTCTCTGCTGCAACGGTTTAAGAGTCTCTTGGAGCGCGACGAATGAGCGATCATCCGGAAATTGATGCCGCGTTGTTGGCGCTGTCGCAAGCGGCCGAGGCCGCGCGAGCCCAGGGGAATGAGATCGCGGCGTTGGCTACGATCTACACCGAAACCCTTCGCGGAGGGGGCACGCTCTTCTTCGCCGGGAACGGGGGGAGCGCGGCCGATGCCCAACATCTGGCCACCGAGTACGTGGTCCGTCTGCGCACCAACCGTAAGGCCATGGCGGCCATCGCCCTGACGACGGACTCCTCGCTCCTCACGGCTGCGGCGAATGATTTCGGATTCGATATGATTTTCGCCCGACAAATCGAGGCGCTGGGCCGCCCGGGCGACCTTCTGATCCTGCACAGCACAAGTGGCAAAAGCACCAACCTGTTGGCGGCGGCGCGGGCCGCTCGCACCAACGGCGTACGGATCGTTGCCTTCTTGGGCCAGGGTGGTGGTCCTCTGGCCACCATGGTGGACCATGTGTTCATCGCACCGTCTTATGACTCCTGCCACGTTCAGGAACTCCATCTCGCGGTCGAACACATCATCGCTGGGCTCGTTGAACGGGAGTTATCGTGATTTCACTGGCCGGAAAATCCGTTTTGATCACCGGTGGCTCGCGAGGCATCGGCCGGGCCGCGGCCCATCTGTTCGCCCGGGCGGGGGCCGATGTGGGCATCACCTACCACACCCGGTTGGCCGAGGCCGAAGTTGTGGCACGGGACCTCCGCGCGTTGGGACGGAAGGCGTTCGTCGGTGGGGGCGATCACACGTCGGAACGGGTGGTCGAACAGATTTTTCGGGAGGCCAGGGCGGCGTTGGGCGGCCTCGACTATTTCGTGGCGAATGCGGGCATCTGGCCGGTTGAAGATGTGCCACTCGTCAAACTCAGTGTGCTTCGCTGGCGCGACACCATGGCCGCCAATCTCGATGCGGTGTTCCTCACGACGCGCGCGGCGATTGGCATGATGCGCCCCGGAGGGCGGGTCGTGTTGGTCTCCAGCACGGCCGGTCAACGGGGGGAAGCTTTTCACGCAGACTATGCGGCGACGAAAGGGGCGCTGATTTCCATGACGAAATCCTTGGCAGTGGAGTGCGCTCCCGATATCACCGTGAATTGTGTCGCTCCTGGATGGGTGGATACCGACATGTCCGCCGGGGCGCTCGTCGGGGAGAATCGTACTCGGATCGCGAACACCATTCCGTTGCGCCGCGTCCCTCCCGCCGAGGACATCGCCGGTCCCATCCTGTTCCTGTGCAGCGATCTCGCCCGGCACATCACCGGCGAAGTGCTCAATGTCAATGGTGGCAGCGTGCTCTGTGGGTGAGTCGCGTGACACGCCCTGATTGACGAGCGGCCCGTGATCCATCAGCCATTCTCGGTGGTTCTATGGTGAGCGGCACTTTCACCGGGTTCCCGGCTCGTTTGGACCTGCCCGCGGAAGTCGTCCTCCTTGCGCGCACCCTCGAGGACGCTGGATATGAGACGTGGTGCGTCGGCGGCGCCCTGCGTGACGCGCTCCTGGACGCCGGGGACAACGACGTCGACCTGGCCACCGCGGCGACCCCGGAGGTCGTCCGGCGGTTGTTTCGGCATACCATCCCCGTGGGAATCGAACATGGAACCGTTGGGGTGCTCGACGCGAACCGTCGGATGCACGAGGTGACCACGTTTCGCCGGGATGTCGAGACGAATGGACGTCACGCGGTGGTGTCGTTCGGCGTGTCGCTCGACGAAGATTTGGCCCGTCGAGATTTCACCATCAACGCCATCGCGTACCACCCACTCCGACACGAGTGGCGGGACCCCTTCCAGGGTGGCGAGGACCTCGGCCGCAAGCGAATTCGCGCGGTGGGAGCCGCGAGCCAGCGATTTCGAGAAGACTATCTTCGGATTCTTCGCGCGATTCGTTTTGCCGCGCGGTTCGAGTTCACGATCGACCCGGATACGTGGGCGGCGGCGACAGAGGCAGTCGCAGGGCTCGCGTCGCTGTCGGCCGAACGGGTTCGCGATGAGTGGTTCAAAGGGCTCACGACGGCGCGGTCAGTGCGTCGTCTTGGCGGATTGTGGTGGCGGGTCGGAGCGGCACCGATCTGGGTTCCCGAACTGATCGATGGAACGGACCTCCCTGAGGTTGCCCTGGAGGACCGGGATCCGGTGGTCCTGACCGCGCTGCTCTGCCTCGATCCTGTGGCCGTACTCCGCCGACTCAAATGCTCGAACCAGGATATCGCTCGAGCCGCCGCCATGATGGCCGGTCCGCGGGAACCGGTTTCCACCGGGGTTCGGGCTGTGCGACACTGGCTGGCGGACGTGGCCGGAGCCTCGGCGGACCTTCTCCTGCTCGCGCGACTTCGCGCCGGCCTCGTGCCGGGGTGGGCCATCATTGTGTCCGAGGTCCGTGCGCGCGGTGAGCCGGTGGCGCGAAAGGACCTGGCGATTGGCGGCGATGATTTGGTGCGCATCGGCATTCCACCCGGCCCAGGGCTTGGAGTGCTCCTTGATCGGCTCCTGCTTCTCGTTCTGGACGATCCGGCGCTGAACCAGCGAGATGTGTTGCTCCAACGCGCCAAGGACCTCGCATGAACGGCCTGGTGATCCTTACGCTGGTGGCGGCAGGAGGAAACTTGGCCGGAGCCGTCCTTCTCGTCCGAGGAGCCCGGGGCCGCCTGCTCCTGGCAGAGAACACTCTGGCATTTGGGGCCGGGTTCATGCTCGCGGTCGTCGTCATCGGGATCTTTCCGGTGGTGCTGCGAAGTGACGCGACCGTAGCGTCGGTCGAGGTGCTCGCCGGGTACCTCGTGGCGCATCTGCTCCGCACTTGGCTCGCGCCGCATCAGCATGCTCCCATCGAGACCCATACCTTGGCGCGCTCCGCCGGAGTGAACGCCACGATCGGGCTCTCACTCCATGCGGTGTTCGATGGAGTCGCGTTGGCCAGCGCCATCGCCGCCAATGGATGGTCGCTCGGGCTGCTGTTGGTGGCCGCGATCGTGCTCCACAAGATTCCCGAAGGAATGACGGTCGCAAGCATTGTGTTGGCGTCAGGCTTCTCTGAGCGAGCCGCCCTTCGAGCCGCGGGCCTCCTCGGCGTTGGAACTATCCTCGGGGCCGCGCTTGCGACAATGGCGGCGCCGCTCGCGGTCCATGGACTCGCCGTCGCCGCCGGACCGATGCTGTACGCTTCGGCTTCCGAGCTACTCCCCGCTTCGCGTGAGGCCCACGGGTGGTCCCATCTCGGGGCGTTCAGCGCCGGCGCGGGCCTGATCGTACTGCTTCGGTTCGTTCTCTTTTCCAGCTTCGGATGACGCCTCCAGACTCGCTCTTCGAGACACCCGAGCCGTTGGCCGCTCGGATGCGGCCCCGGAGCCTGGACGAGATCCTCGGACAGGATCACCTCCTCGCCCCGGGGAAATCGCTCGGTGACGCGGTGCGCCGCGGGGACCTCGGCAGCGTGGTCTTTTGGGGGCCGCCGGGGAGCGGCAAGACCTCGCTCGCCCGTCTCATCGCGCTGCACACAGACCGCCATTTCGTTGCGTTCAGCGCCGTCACGGAAGGGGTGCCCCGGGTTCGCGAGGTCATCAAGGAGGCGGAAGACCGGCGGCGACTCGGCCGCGGGACGATTTTGTTTTGCGATGAAATCCATCGGTTCAACCGGGCCCAGCAGGACGCGTTTCTTCCCCACGTTGAGCGGGGGACCGTGACCCTGGTCGGCGCGACGACCGAGAACCCGAGCTTCGAGTTGAACGGAGCTCTGCTCTCTCGCTGCCGAGTCTATGTGCTACATCCGTTGTCCGCGGACCACATCGCGACCCTCCTGTGGCGTGCGATCCAGGACGCCGATCGGGGCTTGGGGGTGATGCGCCTCGAGACGACGTCGGAAGCGATTCAACTCCTCGCCGGCCTCTCCGACGGCGACGCCCGACGCAGTCTCATGGTGCTCGAAGCGGCCGCCCAGCAGGTCGGGGTTCGTGGCGTCATTGATGAGGCGGTGATTCGGGAGTCGCTGGCGCGCCGCGTTCCGCTCCATGACAAGTCGGGAGAGGCGCACTTCAACCTGCTGTCCGCGTTTCACAAATCATTGCGAGGGAGCGATCCGCAGGCGAGTCTCTATTGGATGGCGCGCATGATCGAAGGTGGCGAGGATCCCATGACGTTGTTCCGACGGGCGATCGCTATGGCGGCGGAGGACATCGGGCTCGCGGATCCCAATGCCTTGCTTATCGCGGTGGCGGCGAGGGATGCGTTTCAGATGCTCGGACCGCCGGAGGGGTACCTACCGCTCGCCGAGATGACGATTTATCTGGCCACGGCACCGAAATCCAATTCGACCGTGCGGGCGCTGCGGGACGTGCTCGAGGTAGCTCGGGAGACCGGTTCGTTGCCCGTTCCGCTGCATATCCGGAATGCGCCGACTTCGCTGATGAAGGCGCTGGACTACGGAAAAGGCTATGCGTATCCCCACGATGCGGCCACCGGATATGCGGCCCAACAGTACCTGCCCGACGACCTGGTCGGGCGGACCTTTTACGAGCCTGGTGAACGCGGCTTTGAAAAAAAAGTGGCCGAGCGGCTGGCCTGGTGGCAAAAGCTCGCGCGGGGAGAATCCGAGCCAGAGTCCTGAGAACCCTCGTGGTATACCCGTTATATTGTGGCGAATCAGAACTTCGGCCCAGTTAGCCGGCGCCAATGTGACGGATCTAGGAGCGATGTATCCGCGAGCTCATCTCGATCGAACCTCCGATTGAACGGGTGCTGTTGGTGGCGGCCCCTCGCAAAGGGTCTTCCGACGTCGGTCAATTGCATGAACACCTCGACGAGCTCGGCCGCCTGGTGGACACGGCGGGAGCGCAGGTTGTGGGGCGAGTGTCGCAGCAGGTGGCGAAGCCGCATCCGGGTACGTTGATCGGCGAGGGAAAGGTGGAGGAGATCCGCGCAATGATCGCGGATCTCACCGCTACTCTGGTCGTCTTCGATGAGGAACTCACTCCGGTCCAGGGCTCCAACCTTGAGCGCGAGTTGGCGGTTCGGGTCATGGACCGGGCCGAGGTGATTCTCGATATCTTCTCGACCCGGGCGCGGAGTCACGAAGCCAAGCTACAAGTCGAACTCGCCCAGCTTCAGTACATGCTTCCTCGCCTCACTCGGATGTGGACCCACCTTTCGCGCATCCGGGGCGGCATCGGTCTGCGCGGGCCCGGTGAAACACAGCTCGAAACGGATCGCCGGATGATTCGAAAGAAGATTCAGTATTTGCGGGACAAGCTGCGAGATGTGGAGCGGCACCGGTCGACCATCCGCACGGGCCGGGCGCCGATGTTGAGTGTCGCGTTGGTCGGGTATACCAATGCGGGCAAGTCGAGCGTGTTGCGCGCCTTGACCGGTGAGCATGACATCCTGGTGGAGGACCGTCTCTTCGCCACCTTGGACACGCTCACCCGCGAGGTGGAGATCGGGGATGGTCTCCGGGTCCGGATCACCGATACGGTTGGGTTCATCCGGAAACTTCCGCACCATCTGGTGGCGAGCTTTCGGGCGACCCTCGAGGAAGCGCGTGAGTCCGACCTCCTACTCCACATCGTTGACGCGAGTCGAGAAGATTGGGAGGCTCAGGCGCACGTGGTCGACGAGGTATTGGAATCCCTGGGTCTGGCGGACCGCCCGGTGTTACTGGTTCTCAACAAGACCGACGCGCTCGCCGATCCAGAGGCTTTCGAGGCGCGGATTCGCGAGCTGCATCCGGGCTCGATTCTCACCACCACAATGCGCACCGACGGGGTCACACCGCTCAAGACCGCGTTGCGGGAACGCGCCCGCTCGTCTCGCCCCATGGTTCGGGTCCGGATTCCTCTCTCGGATGGCGCGGGCCTTGCCGCGCTCTACCGGATGGGCGACGTGGTCGACCGCCAAGAAGTCGACGGCTGTCTCGAGGTGACGCTCCGCGTGGAGCCGTGGCAGGCGGAGCAGTTGGCCGAGCGGGGAACGTTGACCACGTGACGCGACCCGTCCCTTTCCTGGTCGAATGAGCGCCGAACTTCCAGGACGGGTTCGGTGGTGGTTCCTGCCGGCTTCGATTCGACAGATGGTGGAGCAGAACCCGACCTATGCGTGGGCGGTCCTCTTTTCCGTGCTCAGCGCCGGCCTGGGTCTGGGCCGCGAGGCATTTTTCGTCGGTCTCCTCGGACTCTCGGCGAACAATGATCAGCTGCAACTCTATCTTTCCGTGATCTATACCGTGTCGTTGTTGGGCGATCCGATTCGGCTTGCGAGCATGAATCTCCTGCAACGCGGCGGCCTGCGAACCCTGCTTCCCAGTGTGATTGTGGTCGCTGTGGTGTCAGCCGCTGTCGTCACGGCGTGGTTCGCGCTGCTCAGCCCCAAATCGTCACTCGCCGTTCTGGTCGGATCAGGAATAGCGGGCGGAGCCAATCTCCTCGTCGTCACCCTGTTGGTGCACCGCCAGCGGTACGGGCATTTTCTCCTCGCGCATGTGGTGAGCGTTGGTGCCAACATCGTCATCTTCGCCGGCATTCTCGTATGGTGGGTTTTCATCCGACATGACTTCACGCCGTACGTGATGGGAGTCGTGTGTTCGGTTCCGGTGTTTCAGCTCGTGGCGTTGTGGCTGATTCCAACGCAGCGGCCCAGCGCGGCGCCGGACGAACACCCGGCTCGGATGCGAGACGGCCTTCGCCAAATAGGCCTCCACGCGGTGGGGTCGGTCGGTGGCCAGGCCGCGCAGGTACTGATCCGTGGTGGCCTCGGAGTCCTCTTGCCGGGAGCGTTGTCGGTCTTCGCGCTCTTGGCCCGACTGACCGATACAATCCGAGTGGTCTTTCTGGAGCCGTACCTGGGGTCTCGCATGGCCTTGTGGGCCGGCGGCCAGGGCAGAGTCCCGCGACTGCTGGCGGGCCATCAATTCTCCTTCGATACGTTGGGTGCGATCGTGGTCGCGTCAGCCATGCTGATCCCCCTCCCGACGCCTTCACTGCCTAGTGTGGCGGTCCGACTAGTCGTCTTGATGTTCCTCGGCCTCTATCTGACCTCCTGCGTTCGGTCGGTTTACTCCTTCGTCAACAGTCATCGGACGCCGGGGGCGCTAATCCGCCGCCTGGGAGTCGCTGAACTCGGGCTTACCGGGGTGGGGATCGGTCTCTTCATGATCGGGGCCCTGCCGATGATGCTCCTGGTTTGGCTCTTTTACATCGTGCGCGGCGCCGTGCAATTGTTGCTGCTCAAGCTTGCTGAATCGGCGTCGGTCTCCGTGCCGTCGGGTGAACCCCGGCCGGTACCGTGACCCTGCAGGGGGGGGCACCTTGCGGGCTCGGCGGCACGCGCTGATGTGCGGCGTGTGCGGCATCGTTCGTCGGGGGGACCGCTCGGCTGAGAACGATGATTTTGTCAACCGCGCCCTCGATCTTCAACACGCGCGCGGGCCGGACCTTCGGCGAGCGCAAGCGGTCGTCATGGGCTCCTGGCGATGTACCCTCGGCCACAATCGGC
>JANYKV010000088.1 GCA_025358055.1 Gemmatimonadota bacterium | reverse complement strand
ATTAATCCCAAGGGCCGTCCCCAGGGCGGGTCGAAAGAAATCGACGTCACCGGTATGTACGTGCTGCCGGGTTTCGTCGACCTGCACCTCCATACCGGCGACGTGCCGAAAGCGCCCGAAGCGGAGTACATGTACAAACTCTGGATGGCCCACGGGATTACGAGTGGCCGAGGGGTACCGTTCAGCGATGACGGTAAATGGGCACTGAGCGAGAAGGCTCGAAGCGCCAAGAACGAGATCACCGCGCCGCGGATGTGGGTCTATGAAGTGCCCGGTAACGTGTGGGACTATTTCACGGCGTTTCAAACCCCGGAGGAGGCGCGCGCCTGGGTCCGCGACGCGAAAGCGCGCGGTGTCGATGGCGTCAAGATGTCGTCATTCCGACCTGAGATCTTCGGGGCCATCACTGACGAAGCCGCCAAGAACGGACTCGGCTCGGTCGCCCACCTCGCGCAGACCGGCGTCAATCAGCTCAACGCCGCGGATGCCGCCAAACTTGGTCTCGGCACCGTCACCCACTTCTATGGGTTGTTCGAGGCGATGTACGAGAACGCCGCCATCCAGCCCTACCCCGAGAACTACAATTACAACGACGAGCAATGGCGGTTCGGCCAGGTCGCTCGACAGTGGACCCTGGTCAAACCGAAGGGCGAAAAGTGGTGGGCCCTGCTCCACACCCTCAAGGCCCATGATGTCACCCTCGACCCGACGATGACGGCGTACCTCTCGGGGCGAGATCTCATGGCCCGCCGCAACGCCGATTGGCACGAAACCTATACCCTGCCGTCGTTGTGGGACTTCTATACGCCGAATCGGGTCAACCACGGCGCCTACTTCTACAACTGGACCACGTGGGATGAAGTCGCGTGGCGAAATTTCTATCGGATCTGGCAAGAGCTGCTCAACGACTATAAGAACATGGGCGGACGGGTAACGGTGAGTTCAGATGCCGGCTTCATCTACAACACCTACGGGTTCTCGACGATCCAAGAGATGGAGTTGCTCCAGGAGGCCAGATTCCATCCCCTCGAGGTGATTCGCGGCGCCACGATGCACGCCGCCGAAACTTTGACCCGACCGTTGGGCAAGGCACCGGATTTCGGCGTGGTTCGGCCCGGTATGCTGGCCGATTTGGTGGTGGTGCCGGAAAACCCGATCGCCAATCTCAAGGTACTCTACGGCACCGGATTCGTCCGGCTCAACGACAAAACGGGGCAGGTCGAGCGAGTCGGAGGAATCAAGTACACCATCAAGGACGGTATCGTGTACGATGCCAAGAAGCTGCTGGCCGACGTCGCGGCGATGGTGGCCAAGCAGAAGCGCGAGCGGGGGATCACGCGGTTACCTGAGGCCAAGTTCGAGCAGTAAATAAAGGTCACTTCGGAATCGCGCTGGCGGTGAGCAAAGCAGGCGCCACGCGAGTGACGCAAACCGGCCTCAGCCTCAGTACCGTCCCGGAATGAACTGATAGGCGTAAACCGGGACCTGCACCCAGACGAGCACTACGACGCTCGTTCGGTCGCAGTCGAACTGGAGGGTTTGCCGAACGACCTCGCACTGCGCATCATTCACGCATGCGAGTCCCCAAAGGCCTCTACCCTACGCACGGCCTGCTGTGAGCGATCCCATCGTGCGCCTCAATGCCGCGCTCACCGGACGCTACGCACTCGTGCGGGAACTGGGCCGCGGCGGGATGGCCACGGTGTATTTGGCCGAAGATCTCAAACATCACCGGCCGGTGGCCATCAAGGTCCTCCGTCCTGAATTGGCAGCGGCGCTCGGCGCCGAACGTTTCCTCCGGGAAATCCATATCGCCGCCCGCCTCACCCACCCACACATCCTCCCGATCCACGATTCCGGGCAAGTCGACGAACTGCTCTATTATGTCATGCCCTACATCGAAGGGGAGTCGCTTCGCGATCGACTGAGTCGAGAGAAACAGCTTTCAATCGAGGACGCGCTCCAGGTTTCTCGGGACGTGGGAAAAGCCCTCGGTTACGCCCATAGCCAAGGTATCGTCCACCGAGACATCAAGCCGGAAAACATCCTCCTGTCGGCGGGGACTGCCGTCGTCGCGGATTTCGGAATCGCGCGGGCAATCGGCGCCGCTGGCGGAGAACGGCTGACGGAAACCGGTATCGCGATCGGGACGCCGGCCTACATGAGCCCGGAACAGGCGGCGGCCGGTGAGGTCGATCAGCGAAGCGATCTCTACAGCCTGGCGTGCGTTCTGTACGAGTTGCTGGCAGGCCAGCCTCCCTTCACCGGACCGACGGTGGAAAGCATCTTGGCGCAGCACCTCACGCTCGACGCCCGGCCGGTGAACGCACTCCGTCCGGCCGTCCCCCTGGAGATCGCACAGGCGCTGGGCCAGGCGTTGGCCAAGACCCCGGCGGATCGCTTCGGCACTGCGGAGCAGTTCCTGGACGCCCTGTTCCCGAGAGGCATCTCGCCACCCAGTGGTCTCCCCGCCGCGGTTCCTTCGCGGACTCCCGGTCGAAGATCCAAAGTTGCTCTCTGCCTGGCGGTGCTGTGTGCGCTGGGTGTCGTCGCCGCCATCGCCATCTACGGCCGGTTTCGCCGGCGCACGCCGGCGCACGCTTCCGGCCGGACCATGCTCGCGGTAATGCCGTTCGAGAACCTAGGCGGCTCCGCCGACGAGTACTTCGCCGATGGCCTGACGGAGGAAATCGCGGGCCGCCTCGGCGCCATTCCCGGGCTGGGCGTCATCGCCCGGAGCAGCACCACCCAATACAAAAAGACGACCAAGAGCGTGCGCCAGATCGGAGACGAGCTTGGGGTCGGCTACCTCCTCGAAGGAGCAGTACGCTGGGAGAAAGGCGCGGACGGTTCGAGCCGGGTAAGAGTAAGCCCCCAGCTCATCCGGGTGTCCGATGCCACCCAGCTTTGGACCGAGCGCTACGACGAGGTGCTGGCGAGCGTTTTCGAGGTCCAGGGCAACGTGGCGAAACGAGTGGCGGGGGCGCTGGGCATCGCCCTGGCGACCCCGGATGGTGGGGCGGTCACGAAGCCGACTGACAACCTCGAGGCCTACGATCTCTTCTTGCGGGGCAACGAGTACTTCGCGCGCGGAACCTGGGAAGGCACGTTGCTCGCTCTCCAGATGTACGAGAAGGCGGTCGGCTTGGACCATCGGTTCGCGCTGGCGTATGTCCGGATCGGCCAGGCGCACCTCGATCTCTCGCACACTTATGACGTCAGCGTGAGCCACGTGCGGGGGGAGGACCGCACGGCCCGGGCGAAGGCGGCCATTGATCGCGCGCTCGAGCTCACCCCGGGACTGGCCGAGGCGCACCTGGCCTTGGGCCGAATCCTTGATGATCCCGCTCGACGCCGAGTGGAGTTCGCTACCGCGGTCCGGCTCGAACCCGACAATGCGCGAGCGATTGTGGCGTTGGCCAACCTGCAGCCTCTCCAGGAGCGGGAGCCGTACCTCAAGCGAGCCGAGGAACTCGATCCACGGTCCCGGGAGGTCGTGATGAGCCTGGGTCGTCTGTACCGGAGCCTGGGACGCTATCGGGAGGCAGAGTCGCAGTTCGACCGGGCCATCGCGCTCGCCCCGGATGTTCCGGGGCCTCATGCGGCGAAGATCTGGCTGGCGATCGACGCCGGCGAGATGGGCAAGGCGCGGCAGGCATTGCGGGGCGCCGAAGCGGCCGTCGGGCGCGTGAGGTGGCTGGTCTCCCTGTCCCACGACACCAACGATCTGAGTTTGCTCCGCATCTTTCGCGAGGAATATCGCGAGAGCTTGCTGCGTCTGTCCCAGGAGGCGTTTGGGGCCGACACAAGCGACTACCTGTTGGTCAAAGCGGAACAGTACTGGCTGACCCCCGAGCCGCGACGGGCCCGGATCTATTTCGATTCTCTGCAGGTACTCGTGGAAGCACAATTTCGCGCGGAGCCCAATCAGGGAATGTGGCACTGGGCGCTGGCTCAGATCTACGCCGGTTTGGGTCGCCGTGAGTTGGCCCTGGGGGAGTTGGGCACAATTGGGAAGCAAGG
Source organism: Gemmatimonadota bacterium (assembly GCA_025358055.1). GTDB lineage: Bacteria > Gemmatimonadota > Gemmatimonadetes > Gemmatimonadales > GWC2-71-9 > JANYKV01. The sequence goes on along the minus strand of JANYKV010000088.1, from coordinate 9,468 downwards.
CGAGCAACGGATCGCCGCGTACTGGCAGGCCATGTCGTTCGTCATGCTCGGAGAAGCCGACTCCGCCATCGCACGCCTCGAAAGCAGCAAGGCGTCCGGGGGACGGCTCCGGGTAGACCCCATCTGGGCCCCCCTTTGGGGGAACCCGCGGTTCGAGCGGCTCCTCAAACGCGATCAAACTCCGGTGACCCCGGGCAAGGATTGAGCGGAGGCCGGGGATGGTCTTTCGTGACGCAGAGCTCCAACGCGCGGCACGGGCCCTGCCTCAGGGCACACTCGATTTCCGCACCACCGGCACGCTAATCAACGAGGCCCGGGTTCGATCGTGGTAGGTAGTTTGGTGCGCGACCTTCCAAACCGTGTCCGTGGCGACGGGGTTCCCGGTGTTCTGGTTGGGATTGTAGTACGGCGCCGCGCGCGGGCGTGAGGAGCGGCCCGCCCGGTTTCATCGCGCTCGAGTCGCCGGAGCAAGCTTCCAATCGGCGGAATCTCCACGTCATCGCAATACCGCCGTGCGATAGCTGTCTCGCACGGGCAATCAATCAGGTCGAACTCGCTTCGTCACAGTTTCAGCGACCGGTGATATGGTGCGCATTGGTGCCGTCGACGTTCATCACCCACACTTCCATCCGACCACTCCGGTTACTCTGGTAGGCCAGCTGCTTCCCGTCAGGGAACCACGCGGGCGCCTCGTCGAGGTACGGCTCGGTGTGCGCGTTGAGTTTCCGAACCTGACCGTCGGTGAGATCCACGATCCAAACGTGCGCGGGCCGGCCTCGTGCACTGACTTGGATAGCGAGCTGCTTGCCGTCGGGTGACCACGCCGGCGTCTGTGCCGAGCCTTCGTCCGCAGTCACCTGCGTGACCGCGCGATCACCGGTTCCGTCAGGAGCCACGACGTGAACTTGGAGCGGTACCCGACTCGAAGGGTCCTTGGTCGCTTCGCCGTAGGTATAGGCGATCAGTTTCCCGTCGGGCCGCCACGCATGATTCCACGCGGTGGCATTGCCGCCCGCGATCTTGTGCGCCGCTGATCCGTCGGGCTTGGCGATCATCAACGCGGTGGAGGTCCACGGTCCGCTCATGTAGGCCACCAGGTTCCCGCGGGGAGAGAGCAGGGGCGCGCGCCCGATCACCGCGGCCGCCGCGCGGCGTCCGATGCCGTCGATACCGATCAGAAACACGCGGCCCGAATCCGCGTCCAACCCGTTCACTTGCAGCTGATCGTTGGTCACCCAGCGGGGACGTCCCGCGCCGGCCGACGCGAGCTGTCGAGCGTTGGACCCGTCGCTGTTGGCGACCCAGACGGTAGTGGTATTTCCCTGGCTTTCGGTGTAAGCCAAAAGCTTTCCGTCGGGAGACACGCTGGGCGCGTGGTGCTCCGGCAGGGTGGACTGTCCGGCCAGGGCCAGAGGGCTCGACAACGCGATCAGGACCGTGAGGTTGCACGACTTCATTGTTGCCTCCGGTGTGTATTGGGCCGAAAAGTCGCGGTCGGCGCCAGGGGTGCAAGGGTGGAATTGTACGGGATTTGTGCGATCCGCCCCGGTCGCTCGAGAGTTTTCACGTGGTCTCCGCCAATGGCGACCCGGTGGTGAACCTGATCGATGCTCAACCGGACGGGTTTCAGGAGTTGGTTCGCGGAGACGTGATGCGGGCGAAGTTCCAGGCGAGTTTCGAGAAGGACGAGTCGCTCGTGCCCGACGTATTCCCACGTTTCAGGGCCGAAGGGAGAGTAGCGGCTCCTTCATCTTTCGGGACCTTGGCGGTGATCTTCGCGGGTGAGCCGCCACACGACCTGGTTCCATTCAGCCGAATCGGTCTCCGCCGTCCGGTCGATCGACCCGGCCGCCTCGAGCGCCAGGAGATGAGCGAGGAGGGACTGGGCGGCCGCCGGGTGCAGTTTGCGGTCGACATCAGTATAGATGCCCGCCACCAGCGGACCGATCGGGCTTGCACCCTGCGCCAGCCACTCGAGCACCTGGCGGGTTCGCAGCTCGCGGTGCGCGTGCAGCTCGCGGATGCGCTCGTAGGGCGCCGCGATCGCGTCTCCATGAGCTGGATAGAGCACCTCCAGGTTCGGCAGAGCGAACAGGCGATCGAGCGACCTCAGGTATTGCCCCAGATCCCCATCGGGCGGGGCGATGATCGAGGTCGACCAGCCCATCACGAGATCGCCTGGAAACAGTGCACGCTCTTCACCCAGGACAAAGCTCACGTGATCCCGTGCGTGGCCCGGCGTGTGGAGTGCCTCGAGACGCACGCCGTCGGCTTCGATGACCTCTCCATCCGCGAACGCCCGGTCGGTTCGAAAGCCGGGGTGCTCGCCGAAAAACCAGATCGGGGCGTTGAAGGCCTGCGCTAGGCGCGGCGCCAAGGGCCAATGATCCGGATGTCCATGGCTCGGGATTACCGCTTCGACGCTCGCCTCGCCAACTGCCGCGACGATCCGCTCGAGATGCCCGTCGTCCCGGTCCTCCCCGGGGTCGAGCACGAAGAGCGATGACGCTCCTACCAGGTGGGTGTTGGTGCCGGGGCCCGTGAACAGCCCTGGGTTATGCTCGGTGATCCGGCGCACCAGGGGCGAGAGGCGCACGACGCTGTCATATGAGATCGGTGGGGTCACGGGAATGGGATGAAGGAGCGGTCGAAGACGCTCCGGTCGACGTTCGAAAGGTCCGTCTCCGCCACCTCATAGCCCTCGTCGCCGGGCAGGACCACTCGGCCCAGCAGCACTTTGGGCTGATTGGCCGGCAAGGGCAGCGGCTGGCTTGCCGCCCAGGCCACGGCCGCGGCGGCCGAGTCGTGCCGGGCAAGCACCTTCAAGTTCATGAGCGTGGGAAAGATCATCCTCCATTCCCCGCGGAGGGCACGGTCGATGGCCTCGAGAGGAGCGATCCAGACCGAGTGGGTCAGTTCCCAGTTATCGTGCACAGCGGTCTGACGGTCGGGCGCGTGGGTGACAAAGAAATGAGTATCAAAGCGTCGCGGCTCCCCGACCGGCGTGATCCAGTGCGACCAATAGGCAATCCGGTCCGTGGCCAGACGCAGATTCTCCTGCTCCACGAGTTCCTGAAGGCTGAGGGTTCTGGCATTGAGGCTATCGCGCAGCATCTTGAAATGCTCCTCCACCGTGGGGTCGCCAAAGTCGAGGAGCGCGCCGGAGCGGTCATAGGCGAGCAGCACTCCGGCCTCCTCGAAGCACTCGCGGATCGCCGCCACGTAGTGGGCGAGACCCCCGCTCGCGAGGCCGAGCATCCGGTTGGCGCTGGTTTCGTCGAGATCGAGGCAGAGCGACGGGTCGATCGCGTCCTCCGGGTCTACCCGCCCTCCGGGGAACACGTACGCTCCTCCCACAAAACCAGATTGGGCGTGGCGTTGTTCCACAAACACTTCGATTCCGCGACCAGGTGCGTCCGCGTCCCGCACCAGGAGGATGCTCGATGCGAGCCGTAGCTCTGGAACGGAGGAATCACCGGTCGGGGTCATGGCTTTCTATTCAGCGGGCCCGAAGATCCGCCAGGCTCAAGTCTTCCCCGGCTTCGCCGCATCAACCGAGCGCAGGAAATCACGTACGACCTTGAGACCCTGTTCCGGCGCATCCCATGGGCTCATGTGCGCCGAACCCTTGAGCACTTCTAGTTTGGCGCCCGGAAGCGTAGCAGCTTGTCGTTTCACGATATCCGGATTGGCCTCATCGAACTCCCCGACCGTGAATAGCACGGGCACCTTGATCTCCTTGAGGAACTTTACCGCATCGTAGTACTTGAGCGTGCCCACGATGGTGAACTCGCTCGGGCCCTGCATGTAGTTGTAGATCGTTTCGTTGATTTGGGTCATGGTGCTGTCGAGGTCGGCTTGCACTCGCTGGGCCGGGCTTCGCATGACGTACTTGTTCCAGAACTCGTCGTTCGCGGCCTTATAGGCCGGCGTGTCATACTTGCCCGACTTCTCGGCTTCCGCCGCCGCCCTCTGCCCGGAATCGGAAATGGTCTTGAGCAACCGTTTGGCGTTCTTCTCCCAGGCCGGGATGTCGAGAGCAGGGCTCGCCAGGGTCAGGCTGGCAACGTGTTCAGGATGCGCGCGATAGTACTCGAGGCCGAGGATCGTACCCCAGGAATGCCCAAGAATGTGGATCTTGTCGTACCCCAGATGCCCTCGAAGCGAGTCAAGCTCGGCCACGAAATGGGCGATGTTGATCTTGGATGTGTCGGTCAATCCCGAGGACTTACCACCGCCCAACTGATCATATCGGATCACCTTTCGATCATCACCGAGGCCCTCGAAGACCTTGAGATAGTAGCTGGAGAAGCCCGGGCCACCATGGAGAAGGATCACCGGCGTGCCGGTACCGACGCCGACCAGATGGTACCAAATCTTTCCCTCCGGAACCGGCAGATACGCTTCGCCGAGAGGCAATGCCAGCACCGCGGCCATCTTTGCGGCGGTGGAGTCCGCAGTCGCGGCTTCCTTCTTTTCAGCGCTCGAGCACCCGGTGAAGGTGAGAGCGACGAGTCCGAGACGGATGACTTGGTTTCGCATTGAGTTCCTCATTGGGATGTTGGCGCGGCCACATCATGTGGCCATGCCGCCCGCCCCAAGCTCTCGCTCGATGGGGTATCGGTCGGCCAACGATTTCTGTAGTAAGTCGAAAGGGCCCGTCAGATGTCCTCTGCGGTGTGGCGGGATCGGGTAATATGCCGCCACGGCTCGCCCCGAGCCAGGCTCGGAAGCCGTCCTCGGGCCTCCTGGCAACAAGGGCCGGCTGCGGAACAACGACCCGACTACTCGGCGAACACGGCGCGGAAGTAAGTCGGCAAATCGATGACCAGTGGGCGGATGGTTTGCGCGGGCTGCCACTGGAGCTCGCTGTCCACGATCGCGGGGTTCGTATCCGCCGGCCCCCACACCTCGACCAAACGAGCATCGAGATCCACGATCCAATAGACGGGCACGTCGGACCGCTGGTAGCGGCGGCGTTTCGTGACCCGATCGTAGCGAGCGGTCGACGGAGAGAGAATCTCCACGACCAGGATTGGAATGCCGTAGTCCTCCCATTCGACTGGTTCTCGCCCGCCCACCATTGCGCCGACGAAGAGGTCCGGCTGAACCAGCTGTCCGGAATGAAGGTCCAGATCGGCGGGTGAGAATATCGTAGAGCCAAGCCGGTGTGCTCTCACGTATTGGTCAACGAGGCCGAAGAGCTCACGGACCCCACGCTGATGAAGGCCGCGTGGACTCGGGCTCACGAGAAGCTCGCCATCGACGAGTTCGTACCGATTGCCGTCGTCCGGGAGGGCGAGCACTTGCGCGCGGGTCCAGTGTTTGGCCATGTCGGGCATGCCCATACGGTACGCTCGGCTGGTGGGGGAAGGCAAGGCGGCATCCCCTAAGGTGGGGACTTCGGCTAACGGGCATCATCGGAAAAGCGCGCGGTGGATATATCGCGCTGAATCTGAATTCGCCCCGGCCCGTTGAACGCTGCTACATCGGGAAGGCCGATCATAAAATCGAGAGGCCCCCGAAGATTCCGGGGGCCTCTCGCCATATCTGGCAGGTCGCCCGTGGCGGCTACCGGACTCGGGTTGCGGTGAAACTGAACGTGCGATGGGCCTCGCCAAACAGGTACCACTCGGTCGTCACGGTCCCTTGCAGCGTCCTCCCGGTTTTGATGGCAGTGATCGTGTTGTGGAATGACGTCCCCAACAGAGATGTCAAGGCATACCCGCTCAACGTCCCCGTCGACACGTTGCCGGTATTCGTGAAGGTGCCGGTATAGCTGACACCCACCTTCAGACTGCGAGCGAATTGGGTGATATAGGCCCCCGGTTGCCAGTAGTTCACCGTCGTACCCGTGCCGGGCGCGGCCACCTGGAAGTAGACCGACGGTTCAGGCCACAGCACGTCATCGGCGAGGAAGAGCAAGCCATCGCTCGGCGTGCTGACCACCTGCTGAAGCAGCGCGTCCTGTTGCGCGATGCCCTGCGCGGCGGCCGGGTTCCCTTTCGGGTTCGTGAACGGCGTGGAGGCGGTCAGGACAAACGAGGTGAGCCGCCAGGCCTCGGGCACGTTCTGCCACATCACCGGTAAGCTGCTCCCCACGTCGAGCAGCCGCACGCCGGGCGCGCCGGGGAGCCCATCGTAGAGCGCGGCCGTGACGGTGTCCGTCATCTTGTAGGGCAGTGGTGGCGGAAATGACACGGCGTGCGTATTGGCGAGGAGGGTGTCCACCCGACCATTGCCCAGGGACCTTGAGTTGGCTGTCCGCCCGCGCTGCCGCCTGGTCCAGAACTTTGGCGACCGTGATATCCTTGCCGGCCACGGAGGGATCCGGAGCGGCCAGCATCGCGGTCACGAACTGGCTGATTTGCTCGGCCTTGGCGCGCTCCCGCTCGGCCCGACGCCCCTGCCGGGCGCTGAGGATGACTCCGCCGACCAACGCGAGCGCCACCAGCGTGGACGCGGCCACCGTGCCGACGTTTCTCCCGATGAATTTTCGCAGACGATAGCCGGCCGAATCGCCCTGGGCGCTGACCGGTAGGCCGCCCCTGTGGCGGAGAAGATCCTGTGCGAGATCCTCCACCGAGGCGTATCGCCGGTCGGGTTCTTTCCGAAGCGCCATCAGAATGATATTGTCGATTTCCCCGGCCAGTCGGCGCCGCTGGCGAGCGAGGCTGCGCTCGCCAGCGTGCTCCGCGGTCGATCCCGTGACCATGCTGCTGGGACGGGGAGCGGGCAACTCGCAGATGGTCCGTTCGATCGCGGCGAGCGACAGATCGGAAAATTGGTACGGCTGCTGGCCCGCGACCAATTCAAACAACACGACACCCAGCGAATACACATCCGCGGAAGTAGTGATAGGAAGGCCTTTGACCATTTCGGGACTGGCGTACTCCGGGGTCATCGCTCGAGGCCCTCCCCGCGTGACGGGGACATCGTCGCCCCCGGTTTCCTCGCTCAAGAGTTTGGCGATCCCGAAGTCGAGCAGTTTCACGGTGCCGTCGGCGGTCACGAGAATGTTGCCGGGTTTGAGATCGCGGTGGACCACGAGGTTGCGGTGGGCGTATTGGACCGCGCTGCACACCTGTCGAAACAGCGCGAGCCGCGCGGGCAGGCCGAGTCGGTGTTCATCGCAGTAGCGGGTGATGGGTGCGCCGTCGATGTACTCCAGCACGAAATAGGGCCGGCCATCATCCATCACGCCCCCGTCGAGCAGTCCGGCGATGTTGCGGTGGTCCAGCCCGGCCAGGATCTGGCGCTCGTACCGGAAGCGCCGAATGGCCTGGTCGGTATCCATACCGCGCTTGATGACCTTGATCGCCACCCGCTTTCGGTATTGATCATCGGCGCGAACCGCTTCGTACACGACTCCCATGCCGCCGTGACCGACTAATCGTGCGACCTCGTAAACGCCGATGCGTTGGCCCACCAGCGGAGCGTCATCCTGGTCGAACAAGTCTTCGGGGAGCGCGGCACGGGTGCGCTCGAACACCGCATCAGCCCCGGCGGCGGCCGCGATCAGCCTCTCCAACTCGGCCGCGAGTTCAGCGTCACCGCCACAGGCAGACGCGATCCATCCGGGACGAGCCGCCGTATCGAGCTCCATCGCTTTGGCAAAGAGTTCGTTGAGGCGAGCAAACCAATCGGCTGTTGCGCTCACTCGAGCTCCGTTTTGAGCCATGCCTTGGCGAACTGCCAGTCGCGGTTCACCGTGGCGGGCGATACGCCCAGCACTTCAGCGACCTCCTCGATAGTGAGCCCCGCAAAGTACCGCAGCTCCACGATCCGAGCCTGCCGGGGAGCGAGGGCTTCGAGGCGGGTGAGCGCGTCGTCCAGATCGGCGTAGTCCGGAGCGTTCGCGGCGGCTAGAAGATTCGGGTCGAGCGGCACCCGTTGTTGGCCCCGCCCGCCGCGTTTTTCACTCTGCCGGCGGCGGGCATAGTCGACGAGAATTCGACGCATCGCTTGGGCGGCAACGCCGAGAAAACTGCGATCGGTTCTGCCAAGTAAAGCCCCGTGATGCCGTCAGGCGCATCAACGCTTCGTTTACCAGGAGCGTTGGCTGTAGGGTATGATCGGGCCGCTCGTTCCGCATGTGTCGCGCGGCGATATCGTGGAGTTCGGCGTACACCAGCGGGATCAGACGTTCCAGGGCCTCAGAGGCACCGGCCTGGAGCTCGCCCAGCAAGGCCGTGAGCGCATGGGTACGCGGACTTGTATCCGAGGGTTCCAATGAAATGCCGGTTAGGAAGAGAGGGTTCTAACAGTCGATCCAACGTACGGAACGGGTCAAGGGCTGTCCAGTCGCACGCCGCCCGCGTTCTAGCCCAGGAGGCAGGCCGGGCCGTACGGGGCTGGTTCAAACGTATTCCCCCCCGCTACTCGGGCGCGGATCTGAGACCAGTACTCCGCCGTGAACAGTTCGCCGTGGTGTTCACGAAACGTGCTGTCCAGGTCCGCTGGAAATCCGATGAACCGCTCGAACTCCTCCGGGAAAATGTCCCCTTCCCTGACCAAAAACCACGGCTCGGCCGCGAGCTCATCCTCGTAGCTCTGCGATTCGGGAATCCTACGGAAATTGCAATCGGTCAACGGGGTAATCTCGTCGTAGTCGTAGAATACGACCCGGCCGTGGCGGGTGACGCCGAAGTTCTTGGTGAGCATATCACCCGGGAACACATCGAGCCCGGCCAGGTCTTTGATCGCCTGACCGAAATCAAGTACGGCGGCTCGCCCCTGATCGGCCGGGGCCTGCCGTAGTAACACATCGAGCGGAGTCATTCGGCGTTCGGTGTAGAGGTGGGAGAAAATCCACTGGTCATCGCGGCTCCGAACGGTTTCGCGGGCGAAGCTCGCCAGTTCGGCCTCGACCTCCCGGGCGAAGGCCCGGCGGGGCAATGCGAGACCCTCGAACTCCTGGCTGTCGGCCAACCGGCCGCCATGCTCCTTGAGAAAGACGAAGCGGTACTTGGCCTGAACATCCCGCCGGGTGACCTGCTTGGGGGGTTCGGGCCGATCGCGAATGACCTTGAAAACGGCACCCATCGGCTTCAACACGAACACGATCATCACGAGCCCCCGCACTCCATCGATCGGTTCGAATCGCACGTCGGGCTCGCTCAAGTGCCGGTGCAGTTCCTGATAGAACTCGCGTTTGCCGTGGTGATGATAGCCCAGGACCGTGTACAGCTCGTCGATCCGTTTATGGGGGAGCAGCGAATGGAGAAAGCCAACCGCGGCACGGGGCACGTCCAGCTCAACTTGGAAGTACGATCGAGTGAACCCAAAGACGACGCTGGCCTCATCCTCCGTCAGCACCACCGCGTCGGCCTCGAGTCCGCGGTCACCATGGACCAGGGCCACCAGCAGCGGGAGCTCCCGCCGCTGAGTACGAAGCCTCGCGACGAGAAACGCCCGGCGGTTGCGAATGAAGGGCACGGCCATCGCGTCGAGCTGGCCACCCGTGTC
>JANYKV010000082.1 GCA_025358055.1 Gemmatimonadota bacterium | reverse complement strand
GGCGGATTGCTGGCGACTCTCTGCGTTGGTATGTCCGGTGCGATCACCGCCCTCGGTGACACCCTCTTTCCGGCGACTTCACTCACGGCGGGCCTCTCGCAAGACCTCGCGCCGACCGCGCATTTCCTCATTCGCCTGCGAGCCATTCACCCCGCGTTGGCGGTGACGTCAGGAGTGGCCTGGATGGTGATTGTATGGTTGGTCGCGCGGGAACGGCAATCGAACAGGGTGCAGGTGGGAGCGCGAGCTATCATGGGGTTAGTGTTGCTGCAATTCGCGGTCGGGGTTTCAAACCTGGTTCTTCTCGCGCCGGTGGGGCTCCAACTGATCCACTTATCGCTCGCAGACGGGCTCTGGATCTCCCAGTTGCTATTCGTCGCAGCCGCTTGGGAATATCACTAGGTTATCCTCGCCCACATTTGACGGCCATGTTCCCCTACCTCAGGGTGGACCGGTTCGGTCGCACCTACATGTTGTCGATCATCGCCTGACCGAACTCGCTCGTTTTCAGCAAAGTCGCTCCTGGCATTTGCCGCTCGAAGTCGTAGGTCACGCGTTTCTGTCCGATAGTGGTGTCGAGCGATTGAATTATGAGATCGGCCGCCTCTCCCCACCCGAGGTAGCGCAGCATCATTTCCCCAGACAGGATTACGGAACCAGGATTGACCTTGTCTTGATTGGCGTATTTGGGTGCGGTACCGTGCGTGGCCTCGAACACGGCGTGGCCGGTGTGGTAGTTGATATTGGCACCGGGCGCGATCCCAATTCCACCCACTTGAGCGGCGAGGGCATCGGAGATGTAATCGCCATTGAGATTGAGCGTGGCAATGACATCATACTCCGCAGGGCGCAGCAAAATCTGTTGTAAGAATGCATCTGCGATAACGTCCTTGACGATGAGACCACCCGGTAGCCGACACCAGGGGCCGCCATCGATCTCCACCGCACCATACTCTTGCTTCGCGAGCTCGTAGCCCCAATCGCGAAAGCCACCTTCGGTGAACTTCATGATGTTTCCCTTGTGGACCAACGTCACGCTCTTCTTCTTTTCGGCCATCGCGTGATCGATGGCGGCACGAATGAGACGTTTGCTCCCTTCCGCGGACACCGGCTTGATGCCCAACGCGCTGGACTCCGGGAACCGGATATTCTTGACCCCCAATTGGGTCTGCAGAAATTCGATGAGCTTCTTGACCTGGTCCGACCCCGCCTTGTACTCGATTCCTGAGTAAATGTCTTCGGTGTTCTCTCGAAAAATGATCATGTCGACTTCTTCCGGTTTCTTCACCGGTGAGGGCACCCCTTTGAAATAGCGCACCGGGCGAACACAGGCGTAGAGATCGAGTTGTTGCCGAAGCTCCACATTGAGGGAACGGATTCCGCCCCCGATCGGGGTTGTGAGGGGGCCTTTAATCGCAACGAGGTGGTGCCTGATGGCTTTGAGCGTGTCCTCCGGCAGCCATTCCCCGACTTGGTTTTTCGCCTTCTCACCCGCCAGCACCTCAAACCAAACCAGCCGTCGATCCCCACCGTACGCCTTAGCCACCGCGCCTTCGAGAACGGCCCGAGCTGCGCGCCAGATGTCCGGACCGGTCCCATCGCCCTCGATGAAGGGAATGATCGGCCGGGCGGGCACCTGAAGTTTGCCTCCCTGCATGGTGAGGAGGTCGCCTTCGGTTGGCGGAATGAGGCGCTGATACTGTGGCATAGCGTGACTTCCCCGTAGTGCAGGCTGGTCTCAAGGTCCCGGTACCAAGGTGCCGGATTGCGCGGGGCAAAGATAGCTGAAATGGCGAGTGGCGAGGAGGTCAGCGCGCAGTGCAACGAACGAGGCGACCACCTCAAGGAGCGAGCGCGCTACTGAGGTGGCCACCGGTCATCGCATGGGGCTACTGGCGAACGGCCTCGATATTGAGATCAATCTGCACTTCGTCCCCGAGCATTACCCCGCCGCCCTCAACTGCCCGATTCCATTTCACCCCGTAGTCCATGCGGTTCACCTTGGTACTGGCCGTGAACCCAATCCGCTGTTTTCCGGCCGCCGCCTCGCCAACGACCCCCCCAAATTCACCTTCCAACACGACTTCCTTGGTGACACCACGGATGGTCAGGTCGCCCGTGACTTTCATGGTGTTCCCGGTCACGTCCACCTTCTTGCTCTTGAAGGTGATGGTGGGGAAATTAGCGGCATCAAAAAAACGCTCCGACCGCAAGTCGTTGTCGCGCACGGTCATTCTGGTATTGACGCTCGCGGTTTGAATCGTGACTTCGACCGAGCCGCCGCTCAGGTTTTTAGGATCCGCTTGAATCGTTCCGCCCCACGACAGGAAGCCGCCGTGCACTTTCGAGACGAAATGACGGATCTTGAAGGACACGTCGGAGTGTACCGTGTCGATCTTCCAGGTGATCGTCTCGCGCGCCAGCGAACGGGCGACCGGCGGACCGGACGGACGCACAGTCGGCACCGTCAGCAGCAACAGCAAATAACCCACCATGTTCGCTCCAGTCTCATGAAAAATAGCGATCGATTTCTCCTAGGGCCGTTCGATCGGAACTCGAACGGTGTTGCCCCACTCGGTCCAGGATCCATCATAGTTCCGGACCCTGAGATAGCCCAACAAATAAGTCAGCACGAACCACGAATGGGACGATCTCTCCCCAATGCGGCAGTACACGATTGTCTCACCGTCCGGCGATAGGCCCTGCTCAGTTTGGTACAGGGTCCGAAGGTCCTTCGCATCCCGAAAAGTATGCGATTCCGGATCGATCGCCTTGGCCCAAGGAATATTCTTCGCCCCCGGGATGTGTCCGCCCCGGAGCGCGCCTTCATTCGGATAATCCGGCATGTGCATTCGCTCACCCCGGTACTCCTCGGGGCTCCGAACATCGACGAGGAGACCCTTGGCTCGCACGTGAGCCAAAACGTCCTCCCGAAAGGCCCGTATGGATGGATCTCGGCGGTCTCCCACCATGATGTCGCCGGCCGCGGGCGGCGGAGTATCCGGGGCCAGAGGCCTGCCTTCGTCGATCCACCGCGCTCGGCCACCATCCATGATACAGAGTCGCTCTAAGCCGAACAGTCGCAAGACCCAAAATGCGTAAGTGGCCCACCAATTGTTTTTGTCGCCATAGAGGACGATGGTCGTATCTCCGTTGACACCGCGGGCCCGAAGCAGGCGCTGCATCGCTTCCCGGCCGATGTAGTCACGAAGTATCGCGTCGTTGAGATCCTCAACCCAATCGAGGGCCACGGCACTGGGGATGTGCCCGGTCCGGTAAAGCAGGACATCCTCATTGGATTCCATCAGTCGGACGTTGGGGTCACCCAGGTGGGCCGCGACCCACTCGGTACTGACGAGAACGCTCGGGTTCGCGTAGCCCCGCGATTCAATTGGTGTTACCGCAGGTATGGCAGGCTGTGACATAGGGCTCCCCCCCAAAGAGACAGCCTAAATACGAATATTTTTGTCGGGTTGTCAAGTGGGAGAATCAGGGTCACCGCCGTGCGATGCCGACGCTCTCGGGGCCTCATCGATGGTCGGTACTGCCTGAATCTCCTCGGCCCCGGCGCCAAGATCACGAAACCGGCGCGCGGCGACCATCACTCGGTTTTCGAAGGACGCCCCCGCCCGATTGAACGCGCCAACCGCGCGGCCGAGGTGCGAGCCCATTTCGGCAAAGTGCCCCGAAAGCGTCGCCAGTCGTTCGTGGAGGCTCCGACCGAGCTCGCTAATCTCCTTCGCATGGTGGGCCAGCCCGTCATGTCGCCACCCCTCGGCCACGGCCCGGAGCAACGCGATCAGAGTCGTCGGGCTCGCCAGGAGCACGCCTTGCTCCAACCCGGTCTCAATCAGCGTGGGATCGAGCAGAAGGGCTGCGCTAAAAAAAGCCTCCCCGGGCAGGAACATGACGACGAACTCGGGCGAGGGTTGGAAGTCGGCCCAGTACGACTTTTGGGCGAGCCGACGGAGGTGTTCCTTCACCTGCAACGCATGCCGCCCAAGATGTCGCTGCCGCTCGTCCTCCCCAGTGGCGTCCATTGCGTCAAGGTAGGCACTCATCGGGGCTTTCGCATCGACCACGACTTGCCGCCCACCCGGGAGCCGAATGATGAGATCCGGGCGGCTTCGTCCTTCGTCGCTCTTGCCACTGGCCTGTTCCTCGAAATCACAGTGTGGCAACATCCCGGCCAGTTCGACAACTCGCCGGAGTTGGATCTCCCCCCAACGACCACGCGCCTGCGGCGCCCGGAGCACCTGCGTCAAATGCGCCGTTTCGGCCTCGAGTCGGTTGTGGGCGGTTGAGAGCGCGACAATCTGCTCACGGAGCGCCGCATAGGCCTCGATCCGAGCGTGCTCGACCGCGTTCACCGAACTGTCCATTCTCCGCAGCGAGTCATCGAGCGGGCGGAGAAGCTCCGAAACAGCACGCACGCGTGAATCGTGCTGGGAGAGAGTGGCCCGCTCCATCCCATCAAAGGCGGTCCGAGCGAGATCGAGAAACGACTGATTGTTGGCCTGAAGCGCTTGGGCCGAGAGCGATCGAAATGTGTCGCCCAAGGCCCGGCGTCCGACAAACCAAGCGAGTGAGGCACCCACCGCGAGGCCCAAACCAACTCCCCCGAGGAAGGTGGCCAGCCCGTCGGTCACGGAAGGGGGCCGTTACCCAGGAGGTCCTCGAGGACCTTGTCGACAACCTCGCTCACTTCCCCCGACACGATCCGGCTGAGCACGTCGATTGCCTCCAGGGCCAGATTGTCACTGTGCTTGCGATCTTTGTCGAACCGGACGATTTGGCCCAAGAAGACACCGACACGCGCCTCCGCAGTCTGGCCTGGGTCAGCGCCCGGCTCGGCGGGCTCGCTGACGTCGGCGACCGCACTTTCGTATCCAGACCCCGGGACGCTCGCTGCCCAGGGCTCGGGTTCATCGATCAGGGCGGATGGGGAGATGGGGAGAAGCGCAAACAGCTGACATTGGAGTCCTGGAGCCGCCTCTCGCGCAGCCAACACCAGGCGGACCGGCTCCTTGAAGAGCCCGCGTTCTTGATAGAACTCCCATGCATCTGGCGGCACGACGCACCGGGCTACCAACCGGCTTTCTAGATAGGTGCCGAGGCAGATCATTCCTTCTGGCGTGCGCTCCTCGTCCAAAGCATCAACGCGCACGGTAACCGGCCGGTCCGTCGCGGCGAGCACGACCTTCGATCCCGCGGAGGGATCGGGTGAAGGATCGGGCATTGGGCCTTCGTCCATCCAGAGCTCCCAGGGAAAAGTGGGCAAACCCCGCTCGGCCGGCATCTGCTGCTGGAAATCTACCCGACCACCGTCAGGGACGCTGATCCTCTTGTCTCCCCGCACCAGAGCGGAGATACTACCGACCGTCATGTCACTACCAGCGGCACCGCCCCTTCCGGGCCAGAACGCCAGGCGTTCCTCTCGACTGGGCGGCGCGCTCGCGGTGATCGTCGGGGCGGCCGCGCTCGTCGCGGTGGTCGCGGTGGTTCCCTCCCCTTTGTTTGACCTCGACCGCTTCAGCATCCCGAAGGAATTGGTGCTCCACCTGACCGCGACGATTTGCGGAATATTGCTTCTGTCCCAAATGCGACGCGTCGGCTGGACCGTGGTGGATGTCCTTCTCCTGTCATTTCTCCTGTGGAGCATGATTTCGGCGGCCTTCAGCACCAATCATTGGCTGGCTCTACGAAGCGTGGGCCTATCGGTCTCCGGTGCGGTGCTCTATTGGGCTGGTCGACGGATCGGAGTGGAAGGCCGTTCGACCTGGCTCCAATCCCTGCTCGCGTTCGCCGTCGTTGCAGGCGCGTTGACCGGCCTGGCCCAGGCCTATGGGTTGGAACTCCCTTTTCTCGCGACCATTCGCGCACCCGGGGGCACGTTCGGGAACCGGAATTTCATGGCACATCTCATGGCGATCGCCGTGCCGGTTCTGATCCGCCGAGGGATTGGGACCCCGCGCAAAGGAGTGGCAGTGGTGAGCGGCGTGGCACTGGCCATCGTGTCCGCGGCGATCGTGCTCTCGCGTTCCCGGGCCGCCTGGCTCGCCGTTTCCGCCGGCGTAGCTACTCTTGCCCTCGGCGCCGCCATCGCCTGGCTCCGGAACAGCTCGGCGGGCTGGTCACCGCGCGTGGTGGGCCTTCTCACGGCAGCCGCGCTTGGTACCGGTGCGGCCTTGGTGCTTCCGAACCAACTGGAGTGGCGGTCTCGAGCGCCCTACAAGGAATCGCTTGATGGCCTCTTCAACTATCGTGAGGGATCCGGCCGAGGGCGCCTCATCCAGTACCAGAATTCACTCAAGCTGGTAGCCCGACATCCCGTGTTTGGCGTGGGACCGGGAAACTGGCCGGTGCACTACCCCTTAGTGACGACCCCCGGCGACCCCTCGTTCAGTATCACTGATCCGATGCCAACCAATCCGTGGCCGAGCAGCGATTGGGTCGCCCTGCTTACTGAGCGGGGACCATTGGCGGTGCTGCTGTTGTTGGCGGCGGGCGCGGCGGCGTGTTTGACGGCGGCGCGACGGCTGGGACGGGGAGACGCGAATCAGGCCCTGGCAGCGAGCACCACGCTAGCGGTGTTGATGGCGACCCTGATCGCGGGTGCGTTCGACGCCGTCCTGCTGCTCCCCCTCCCGATCTTTTTTGTGAGCTCCCTGGTGGGTTCGCTCCTACCGGAAACCGGCGCGGTCTTGACGCGCGACCTGACGCCGAAGCTTCACCGTCAACTGATCATCGCCGGTGTCTTGCTGGGTGTAGGACTGGTGGCCCGAAGCAGCACCCAGCTCGCGGCCATCCTCACGGCGCGGTCGGGCGAATCCACCCCCGCGCTGCTCAGTGCAGCCCGGTTTGATCCGAGCAGTTTTCGGCTGCAGCTTCTGCTGGCGTCGCGATTCGGCTGCCCCGCGGGGGCCCACTATGCCCGAGACGCGCTGGATCTGTTCCCCCACCATGCCGCACCGGCCCGCTGGTTGTCGCAATGCCGGGCCGGGCCTTGAGGAGCCCCACCGGTGTGGCTTTCACTGTTTCTGGTCGATTTTCCCTGTGGAGGAACTGTGCGGTATTTTTCAACTGCTCTGCACGGGCCAGAGCAGATCAAATTCCGGTGTCGCAAGGATCGACTACGTTAAACCTTGCTCGCTCCAAGTTGGGCGGGTGAAAGCGTCAAGGCGCAGGACTCTGAAGCGCGCGCGCATGCTGGTTTCATCCAGTCAACATCCCGACACGTCCATCGCCAAACACCATGAGAATCTTCATAAAGTCGGTCGCCATCCGCAGCTGCGAATAAATGTAGCGATATGCCTCCAAGCATGAAATTGCTCCGGCGCTTATCACAACGAGCCATCGATCACCCGCAAGCCTCGGCGCCCGCCTGCCGGCCTCGGCGCTGATTAGCTCAAGCAATTCACGTGTCACATTGAAAAATAGACGTGGGTCTGAATCCGAATTGTGCACGAACGCAATCATTCTTGGCGCTCGCTCGGATTCGTTTCTCAAAAGTCGAATCCGGACACGATTCCCGTGAATCGTGTCTATCACATCTCGACCCGACGATCCCCGCCCGAGGAGAGTTGGTATTTTGTCTTCCAGCGAGGCAGCGGTTTTCGATGGCAAACGGATCGGAGCGGTGATGGTCAGCAACACTGTTATGCCGTCCGGAACGGTTTCGCCAAACGTAGCTTGCAGACGTTCAACGAGCCTGGTCGCAACCTTATCGAACCTCAAACGAGGCTTGGCGGCGTTACCTTGGCCGGTGCTGCCCCGTTTGAGAGTTGTGATGTCGACAGCAACCCGTTTCCCAGCGACCGTGATAACGGCGTCGGGGGGATCACTACCCTTTTCCCACGTTGCCGAGAACCGTCGGGCGACGGCTTCCATGGCGGTTCGCTCCCGCTTCCTCAAATCCCTCATACGTCCCTACAGTTGATGCAACGCGGGTGAACGGCCAAGGGAAAGGGATGTGGATACCAGATCCGGTCGAGCGGAAAACCCCTCCCGGCCAGAAGGGCGCGAAAGGGTATCCGCTACTCCGTGGAGTCCTTAAGGGTCTGCAGGACTTCCTCGTAGTACGGCTTCTCTCGGAGACTCGCCCGAGAGCCGGGGAAAAAAAGCCCGGCAATCTCGGCCCCCGATTTCCCGAAATTGGTCAACACGATCGAGCAGCGCTGGTCGTGCGACAGCCGGGTATTGTCGATCATCGGAAAAGAGAAGTACCCAACCGGAAATTCCGCGTCGGTTCGGATCTCTCCGGTGGCGGATTCCTCGCGCGAGGTGGGTGTGGCGATTTCCAGCCGGAGTTTGAGTTCTTGGTTTTCGAAATCCACCGCGAGCACGGTCACCCGGAAACGCCGCTTCACTCCATCCAAGGTCAGTTCCGCATCCTCGAGCTGAATCGGACCTTCGCCCCCTTTGAGGCTATCGAAGTCGACGAAACGATTGAATCGCGCCCCAGCGCCTTCCAGGATCAAGATCTGTTTCCGGGCCACTTCCCGGGCCAATTCACTCACCCGGAGTTGATAGTCACGGCGGTCATCGACGGAGACGGGCGCGGTCCGGATCTCCCGCCGCAAGTGTTTGAACAGTGGCTCCAGGTTCAACGCCTCGTGAAAATTCTGGGCGAGGAGTTCCATCTTGAGTACTTCGGTCTCGAGCGAACCACCCGCCCGGGGATCGAGAAAGGACGTCATGATCGTCTGCAGCATATCCTTCCGAAGTCCGCTTTCCGAGTCCTCTCGCTTACTCATCAATTCGGAGTAGAGGCGCAGCTTGGCATCGGCCCGCTGCTGCTTATCGAGATGGCGGGAGCCGAAGAAGCCCAAACTTGCGACCGCCAGCGCGGTGAGCAAGCCCCCCATGGGCTCGAGAACGACACGGGCCTTGTCCCAGAGATCTTTGTGCACAGTGGCGGATTCCATGGCTACTCTCTCCGGAGCGCGTAGGTGGTTCCTTGCTTCACCAACACGAGCCGTACTCTCGTGGCCTCTTCGAAGAGCGTAATGGACAGGCTGGGATGCTGGTTTTCATAATCCACCACGAGGGCGCATTTCCCCGTCTCTTTCGTATGAATTCGGAATGAGCCCAGACTATCTGTTTGAGCCGACTCCGGAACCCCAGCGCAGGTGACCGTGATTTTGGCACCCGGCAGAAACTTGTTACCCAGGCGAAGATCGCCATATACCTCGCCGTGCCACGAGGCGAGGAGAGCATTGAGCGCGACTGCGATAGGCCAGATCATCAGCGGGTCACTCCACATCATGAGAATAGCGGATCAATCATCCGAGTTCGGCATACATCATGGCTAGAGACGTTGTCGCGGGACCTATGCGCACGCCAGGAGCGGCCGCCTTGGACCGCGACGCGAATTTTCGCGGCCAGCCACTCCGCCTCGCGCCGATCCCGAATCCCGGTCCCTAGGGTCGCCCGATCGTTTGCCTGACCCAAAATCGACACGTCGTGATACGCCGTTGTCCCGGATTGCATACCGATACTGACCTGAACCTGCTTGACCGCGGCCAGATCCACAACTTTGGTTCGGGTCCAACCGAGGATCGTCGTTGTGATGCGCAAGGCTCCGTGGTCGATTTCAGCCCGGCGTGCGATAAACCACAGAGACGCCACCATGGTAAGAATCAAGGCGTCCGAGAGACTGAAGGCGATTTTGAAAAGCCACGGCACGTGGCTGATCCAGAGCACCACCACCATGGCAGTCCAAAGTGCCCAGAAGCAAGTGAGGCTCCATGCGACGCCCGGATTTCGGCCGGCAGGAAAATCAATAACGCACCCCGAAGGTGTTTCAGCCCAACGGATCGATGAATTTGGCGGGGGACGGTACCCCGGGGACGCCAGCGCACCAACTGAGGGCCCGGTCGGTAGAGTCGCCGTCGATCCGCCGGGCGGCCGAAATACTGGCAGTTCAAAAACCGCCGAGTAGTCGACCCCGGGCACCTCCGCGGTGACCTCCAAACGCCAGTTCACCGTGTTGTTGGATGTGGTCGGGTCGGTTTCAGGTGCATCCGCCGGAATCCTGAAACTGAACGGCAGCTCGGTTCGCGTGGGATTCTGCAGAGGAGCAAGCGTCAACTCTTCCTGCCACTCGACGCTCTCCCGCGTATTCGACTCTTGGCCGGAGGACGAAGTCTGCCGCCGAACCGCGGTGAGCCGAACGTGGAATCCGCCCGCCGGCTGGACTCCTTCGATCAATTCGACCGTGCCGTCCACCACCCCACCCACCTGTCCGGGAAAGGTCGTGAGCTGCACGACGGAACCGCCAAAGCGATACATCCGCAATGTCTCGCGAATCGCGCTGACCAGCAGTACCGCGCCAATCACGGGGAAGGCGAATGCGATCCCGGCAGGCCACCAGCCCTTTGCGGCGATTTGCGGGGCGACGACGAAGAGCACAGGGGCGGAAACGAGGTTCCAAACGCCGGCAAACACCCAGGCCCCGATCAGGCGAGACTTGATTTGCGCTCCGATACGATTGCTTTGCCATTCCGGGCGCCAACGCCAGGGCTCGGTCGGGAATCGCTGCCGGAGGGCTTGGTCTAGAACAAACCGGCGCCTCCCCAAGCGAATCATCATGAGGAGCCCAAATCCGGCCCCGGTGAAGATGAGGGCAAAAACGGACAAGAGCAGAAGTTGCTTTCCGTCCTGGTGCCCCCACGCCCGCACCACCAAGGAGAACGCGAAGAGGCCGGCTCCGCAAAACGGAAGCGCGAACAACACGCCGCATCCGGTCGCCCACGCATTCGGCGCGGCGCCCGTCCCAATGCTGCTCGTTGGCGCGGATTCGCTCACGACGGGTCGCCTGTCGCAATCGGAGCGTTGGGCAGGCCCCCCCATTCCGACCAGGAACCGTCATAGACCGCATACTGCCGCGACCCAAGGATGTCCAGCGCGAGGGCGAGACAGCAGGCCGTAACACCGGAACCGCAGGAGGTAACCACGGGCCGAGCCGGGTTCACGCCTGATGCAGTGAAGCGGGCACGTAGGACGTCCGGTGAAAGGACGAGCCCGGTACCGGGATCGATGAGGTCGGTGTATGGAAGGTTTCGGCTCCCCGGAATGTGGCCCGATGCCAGGCCCGGGCGGGGTTCCGGAGCGGTGCCGGCGAATCGTTCTCGGGATCGGGCGTCCACCAACTGGGCGAGCGGTGCCGAGAGCAGCGCCTCGACCTCGTGCCGTTGGCGCACCATTTCAGGTCGGAACCGGGGTGAGAAATGGGCCGCTTTGATCGGCACCGTGCCGGCCTCCAGCGGGCGCCCCTCGCGCCTCCACTTGCCGAATCCGCCGTCCAACACCGCGACGGCGTCATGTCCAAAGGTCTTGAGCATCCACCAGAGGCGGGGGGCGCTGAGGTTGACGCCGGACCCGTCGTAGACGATGACGGCGGCTTCATCGCCGACGCCGAGGGCTTCCATCGTCCGCGCGAAAGCATCGGCCGATGGAAGCATGTGGGGCAGCGGGTTGGCCGCATCGCTGGCCCGGTCGAGGTCGAAGAACCGGGCTCCAGGAATGTGGGCCGCGAAGTATTCGGCCTGCGCGTCCCGACCCGCTTGCGGCAGATACCATGAGGCGTCGAGGACCACCACGTCTGATCGGCCGAGCCGTTGCGCGAGCCAATCGGTGCCGACGATGGGAGAGCCCAGAGCGGATGATGTGGCAGCCATTAGATTGCCCGGATGGATTCAGGAACCGACGGACCCGTATGACGATCGAGCGACTGATTCAGCGCTTCAAGAATGCCGATCGGGAGACTCGCCTCGAAACGCTCCTGGATTACGCCCGGAAACTCCCCGCGTTGCCGGAGCATCTCGTGGCGGATCGAGATCAAGGTCATCACATGGTCCCCGAGTGTCAAACAGCCGTGTACCTCCGGGTCGAGAGCGGCGGCGGTGACGGGGGCGATGTCGTCCGCCTCTATGCCGATGTCCCTCGGGAATCGCCAACGGTACGCGGATTCGTGGCGCTCTTGGTGAGCGCGCTCGACGGCCAATCACGAGTCACAATCGCGGGGGTTCCGAATGATTTGCTGGAGCAGCTGCGCCTTTCGGAAACCCTGGGGATGATGCGGATGCAGGGACTGAGCGCAATCGTCCAACGAATCAAGCGCGCCGCGACAACACTAGCCTAGCGATACACCAGTTCTTCCCGCCCCCAACCCGCCGGCGCGCCAACCACTGGCCTCCGTTCAGCGGGGCAGACTGGTCCATACCGACTGCCCTGCCCCGCATTCTGCCACCGATACACGAAACAGGCCGGATCGGTGGTGCCGGTCGGTGATTCAAGCGTGAGTCGGTACTGCCGACGACTGCCTTCTCCCTCCGGCCGGAACTCCAACACCCGCGTTTGCGTGGAGCGATCACCGACCGACGGCGCTGGACTGTTCGGCGCCACAAACGCGCCACCTCGGTAGGCGATCTCCACCGTGCCGGAGTCCGCGAGGGTGAGTTCGACTCCCGCCTCGGTATCGTGGAGTGTCCGCGCAATCGTGGGCTCGACCGCTTTTCGGTCGACCGTGGCACCGAGCACCTCGGCGTCGACCGGTAGCACCGGGGCGACCCGGAGATGCAGCGGACGCTGGCCGGTCATCTCGTGGCGAAGGATGAGGCGGTACAGCATCCGATCGCCACTGGCGGTCTGGGTCAGGCTCGCTCCGAGGCGTCCGCATCCGGTACTGGCCTGCCGGATATCGAGGAATGCCCACAGCGGCGGCAGGGCGGGAGCGAAACGCGCGGTGCAGCCGGCAGCATTGACGTCGAGCCCGAGCAGCCCGCGCACCAGGGGCGTCACCAGCATGGAGGTCGCGAAGAACTGGTCCGGAACCGCGGTATCCAGCGGCCGATAGAAGGCGCCGGACAGGAGTTCCGGATTGTGCCCTCGCGCAAAATCGAACGTCGTGCGTGCCACGTCGCGGAGCAGCTCGAAGCCCGACCAGGCCCGATGATACCGATACTGGGCCAGCGCCGCGAACCCGGTCACGAAGGGCCAGACTGCGCCATTATTGTAGTGGAGCGGCTCGTAGAGGGGGTGCTCTTGCGAGAGGGGCCTGGTCCCCCAATCCGTCGTCAGCTTGGCGGACGCAACCTCCGTCAGCATCCGTTCGGCTCGGTCGCGCTGCAGCTGGCCGAAGGCCATCGCGGTGGTCGGCCACACCGTGAGGGCGTCGTTCAACCGGATCGCGGTGTCCGCCCCCTCGCCCCTGAGTAGCGCGAACGCGTAGATACCACCCCGCTCGAGCCAAAATCTTCGCTCCAACGCCTGAGCGGCACGGGTGTGCAGGGCTTCGACCTCATGGAGCAGCGCCGGGTCGCGTGCTTCCGTCGCAAGATGCTGCATTCCGTCGAGCGCCGAGACCCAGACGCCCGCGAGATAGATATCGGTCCACAAATCGTCGCCAAGCCCTCCAACTTCGATGGCCCCCGCCCCGGCCTTCGGGTTGTCCATCAGGCCGTCTCCATCCAGATCCGTGGCCTTCGACCAGCGATACGCCTTCACCATGTTGGGCCAGAACTGCTTCAGGAAGGCGCCGTCACCCGAGGCCTTCCAATACTCATAGCAGGCGAGCAACCAGAACGGTGTGGTATCTCCGTGGAAAAACGTGTATGGATACTCCTCGAACCACGGTAACCGGGCAGCGGCGTGTGAGATCTCATGGGCGATCTTGCCGTCCGCTCGCTGATACTTGGCGAGGAAGGCCAAGCCTTCCCGGACCAGGTCGAATTGGCCGAGGCCATCCATCGCGAAGGAGTTGATCGCGGCATCGCCGCCGAAATACCAACCAAAGCCGGGGCGAAAATTCCCCGATCCCGCTCGGCCAAATCCTGCCACGAGTCCACATCCCAAATCCGGATTGCAAACCCGCTGGCGGTCCAGATTCACCTTGGCCCACTCGAGCGCTCGGTCGAGCTCGGGGTCGGGCGACCGAAGGCTCAGCGATTCCTCGCGGAGGACACGATAGTGTTCGGCTTTCGCGCCCCAAGACGCCGGCGCGTTCGCCAAGATGCGGAGATACACGCTCCAAACCGAGTCCGAGGGAGCCGGCCCGCCGGCCATGACGATCGGGATGTACTCGCGCGGAGTGCGGCCGGGATCGAAGCGGAGGGTGAATTGCGACGGCACGGTCGGCGCGTCGTGAGCCGGATGCGAGGTTCCGCCAGTGGCGAACGGCGATCCGACGAATCCGCTGTAGTGATGGACGCCACCTTGCGAGAGGACGAAGCTGTGTCGCTCTTCATCCCAATAGATGTTTCCGCCCCCGAATCCTCCGGGCCACGCGAGGTTGAAATCCGCGCGCATCTGTACGAGAATGTCGAGGGGCCGGACACTTTCGACTTCGAGAAGAATCACCGCTCCGGGTTCGTCGAGCGGGACATGAACGTGGGCGCGCACGGTGAAGGTAGGATGGGAATAGACGATGGTCTGGCCTTCGGGCCGGACAATGACCTGTTGGGCCACTTGGGCCGCGGGAATCGGCGCGTCGTACTCCGGAATCTTGAATGCGAGGTGGAGATCTTGCACCAGCTTGAGCGGCCAGGCCCACACCTCGAAGGAACCCGTTTCATCACCGAACAGGGCGGCGCGCCGTCCCACCTCCGCCAGGTACACACCGGGGCGGGGTGACCCCGCCAAAGCAATCGGTGATGCGGGAATGGCGAAACGGGGGACACCCACAGGGGGAGGAGCTTGAGCGTTCGTGGCGGGCGCGTGACCGAGGGCGAGGGCGAGGAGAAACCTGGGGCCAAACCTCATGAGAGCCTCGATGGCAACGTTACGTGCCCCGCTGTAAGGACGCACCGCCACTGGACCGGGCGACCAGTACCTCTGCGTGGCGGCCGGTGGCGGCCAGGTATTCGCCGGGAACCGCTCGCTCGAACTCCGGCACCGCCTCCTCCGCCACCAGCGACAGTGTGCACCCGCCAAACCCCGCGCCACTCACTCGGCTGCCGTAGACTCCATCGATTCGCCGGGCGCTTTCGACCAGAAGATCCAACTCGGGAAGCGAAACCTCATACTCGTCCCGAAGGCCGGCGTGCGACTCGTACATAAGGCTCCCAACCCGGCTCAAGTCGCCCCGTTCCAAGGCTCCGGCGGCCTCGAGCGTCCGGGCGATTTCATAGACGACGTGCCGAGCCCGGCGGGCGGCGGGCTGGGTGACCGTCGATGCCCTGCGTTCGAATTCCGCGGGGGAGATTTCACGAAGCTCCCGAACACCGAGTTGCTCGGCCGCCGTCCGGCATTCGCTAAAACGCTCGTTGAAGGCAGAGGATTGGAGGTCACGTCGTACGCCGCTGTCGGTGATGACCAGCCGGACCGATCCCGGCAGTGGAATGTACCGCGACTCGAGGGAACGGCAATCGAGGAGAAGCGCGTGCCCGGCCTTTCCCAGGACGGAAACAAATTGGTCCATGATGCCGCATTGGACCCGAGCGTACTCCACTTCGGCTCGCCGACACAACACGGCCAGCTCCGGTCCGGGCAACGTGCGATCCGCCAGGCCCAAGAATGCCGTTGCGACGGCAACCTCGAATGCCGCGGAGGACGAAAGCCCTGCCCCTATGGGTACGTCCCCGGCAACGGAGAGATCGGCACCTTCGATCGGAATAGGAATTTGCGACAGAAGAGCAATCACCCCGGCGATGTATGACCGCCAACCGACCAGTGGGGCGGAGTCGCCATGCACCTGGAGTATCACTTCTTCTCCCGCGTCGACCGCCCGCACGCGGACGATCCCATCGGAGCGGGGCGCGGCCGCCACCACCACGTCTCGGTCGATCGCGACCGGGAGAACAAACCCGCCGTTGTAGTCGACGTGTTCCCCGATCAGGTTGACGCGGCCGGGCGCCCGCGCAACGACCCTCGGTTCGGCGTGGAACAGCTCCCGAAACGCGTGAACCGCGCGCTGATGGGCGGGTGAGACGGCGGCCAGCATGGTGAGTGGGTGCGGTGAGGGGGAGACGCTACCCGTTCTTTTTCGCGAACTCGGCCATGAAGCCAACGAGCGCTTCGACGGAGGCCTTGGGGCATGCGTTGTAGATGCTTGCGCGCATGCCGCCGACGGATCGGTGTCCCTTGAGGCCTTCGAAACCCGCCTTGGTCGCTTCCGTGCAGAACTTGCTTTCGAGTTCCTCCGTTGGCCCCCGGAAGCAGACGTTCATCAACGACCGGCTTCCGGCATGGGCGGTACCGCGGAAGAACGAACTCTGATCCAGGTAGGTATAGAGGAGATTGGCCTTTTCCTCATTGCGTTTGGCCATCGCATCCAGGCCGCCGGTTTCCCGAATCCATTTGAAGACTTGGCCCATCATGTAAATCCCGAACGTGGGCGGCGTGTTGTGAAGGGACCGCTCCGCGGCATAGACGCGGTATTGCAGCATTGTCGGCACATCTTTGGGGCCCATCTCGGCCAGGTCGTCCCGGACAATGACGAGAACGACGCCGGACGGCCCCAGGTTTTTCTGGGCGCCGGCGTAGATGAGACCATACCGAGAGACATCGATAGGGCGGCTGAACATGTCGCTGGAGGTGTCCGCGACCAGCGGCACGCCCGCCGGCACGGGCGGTTCCGTCCGCCACTGCGTCCCGTAGATGGTATTGTTCGTCGTCAGATGCACGTAGGCCGGGCTGGCCGAATACGCAATGGCGCTCGCCGGGGGAATCTCGCTGAAGTTGGACGCCTCCCCCGAGAGCGCGGCGTGCACCGACCCGAACATCTTGGCTTCCTTGAACGCCTTCTGCGCCCACACACCGGTGATCAGATAGTCGGCCGTGCGGCCCTTGGGGAGCAGATTCATCGGGACCATGGCGAATTGCTGCGTGGCCCCGCCTTGCACGAACAGGACTTTGTAGTTGGCGGGAATGTTCCCCAGCGTCCGCGCCTCCTGTTCCGCTTCTTGAATAACGCGGTCGAACACCTTCCCGCGGTGGCTGTGCTCCATGATGCCGATTCCGCTGCCGGCGATATTCCAAATGTCCTGTTGCGCCTGCTTCAACACGGGTTCGGGGAGGACGCCGGGACCGGCATTAAAGTTGTGAATTCGATCGCTCATCGGTCTTTGCTCCTCGCGGCGTCGATCGGAGACAGGTCGACGCTGATGATATTGGAGTTGCCTTCTCGGATGGCGTCGATGGCCTTCCGCTCCGGGGCGCGATCGATGTGAATCCGGGCGCAGGTCGCTTCCGCACCATGGTAGATGATGTTCTCGACCTCGTCCACGTTGATCCCGATCTCCGACAGGACTTTGAACACATGCGCCAGGACGCCGGGCCGATTTCGGTGGCGCACTGAGAGGACGTAGGTCGCCGAGCTTCGGGCGAGCCGATTGACGCAATTCGGGACGGTCCCGGTGTCTCGGAAGGACTGCACAATGCGCGTCACCTCGTGCGCAATGGCTACTTGGGCCTGCTCGGTGGAGGCCCCCACATGATGGGTACCGAACACGCCGGGTGCCTGCAGAATCGGATTCTTGATCTCTCCAGTGCCCCCGGACGGCTCGTTGGCGAGCACATCCAACCCACAGCGAAGTCCTTTGTCTTGCACTGCCTGAAGCAGCGCACCCTCATCCACCACACTCCCTCGGGACGTGTTGATCAAATAGGCCCCAGGCTTCATCGCGGCGAGGAACTCCGCATTGACGAGATGCTTGGTTTCGCTCGTCGCGGCGACATTGACCGAGACCGCGTCGCTCAGCCGGGCGACTTCAATCGGAGTTTCGCAGTAGCCGATTTTTTGTTGCGCGGCGTTCTCTATCGTCAGTTGCCGAGACCACGCCACGACCTCCATCCCGAAAGCCTGGGCCCGCTTCGCAATCTCGCGACCGATCTGGCCGAGTCCCACGATGCCGAGCGTCCGGCCGTAGAGGCCGCGCGCCTTCGAGTACTCGCCCTTTCGCCAGACCCCGCGCCGAAGGTCCGCGGTTTGATCGGGGATTCGACGATCGCACGACAGCATCAGGCCGAGCACGAGTTCGGCAACCGCGATGCTGTTCTTGCCAGGGCAGTTGGAGACGAAGACACCGAGACGGGAGGCCGCGGCCACATCGATGGTATCGATCCCGGCGCCAGCCCGGATGACGAGCCCGAGACCAGAGCCGGCCGCAAGCGTCTCTTCCGTGATTTTCTTGCCTCGGACGATGATGACCTTGGGGTCGAGCTCGTGCACCAATGCTGGAAGCTCCTCCGCCTTCACGTCCGCTTTCACGTGAACGTCGCAGCCGAGTTCCTTGAGGCCGTCGACGCCGACTTTTTCAAACTTGTCCGCGACCAACACTTTCATTCCAGACTCCTCAGGCTAGTCGAGCGCATGGACAAAGAGCCCGCTGCGCAATTTCGGTTCGAACCAGGTGCACTTGGGGGGCATGACTTGGCCGGCGTCGGACACGGCCATTAACTGCTCCAGCGTGGTGGCAAACATCGCAACTCCGAGCGCCATCTCGCCGGAGTCGACCCGGCGTTCGAGTTCGGCGGTGCCGCGAATGCCGCCGACGAAATCAATCCGCTTGTCGGTCCGCTGGTCTCCGATGCCGAGGATGGGTCCCAAGATCCGATCCTGTAGGAGCGTTGCTTCCAGAGCGGCAATCGGATCCTTCGGGTCGATCGGGGCCGGAGCGACTGTCAACCGGTACCACTTGCCATCGAGATAGATCCCAAAGGACCCGGCGGATTCCGGTTTCGGCGAATCGGTTGGGCCGAGCGTACCGACGCCTTTGAGGCGATCGAGGACCTGGTCGACCGTTTGCCCGTTCAGATCGCGAATGACGCGATTGTACGGCAGAATCCTGAGTTGGTTGGAGGGGAACATCGCCGCCAAGAACCAGTTGTACTCTTCGTCCCCTCGGTGTACCGGGTTGGCCACCCGCCGGTCCTTACCCGCGCGCCACGCGCTGGCGCAGCGGTGATGCCCGTCCGCAACATACGCGTAGTCGACGCGCCGGAACCCGTCGATGAAAAACCCAGGATCCTTCGCCCGCCAAACCCGATGGGTCACCCCATCCTCCGCGACGAAATCGTACAGGGGGGGCATCTCCGTGATGGCAATCGCGGCCTTGTCGATGAACGGTCGCGGACGATAGGTGAGAAACACCGGTTCCGCATTCGCATTCAAGGCAAGCACATGCCGAGTTCGGTCATCTTCCTTGTCCGGCCTGGTCTTTTCATGCTTCTTGATAACGTCATTCGCATAGTCGTCGATGTGGACACAGCCCACCACCCCGACTTGAGACCGTCCATCCATCATCAACTCGTAGATGTAGATGGACGGACCGGCCTCCTGGATCAGCACCCGTTGACTAATGAAATCTTTCAGATTCTGAGCAGCGCGGCGATACACGCGCTCGTCGTAGGGATCCACAGTGGCGGGGAGATCGATGTCTGCGCGGCCGATATGAAGAAAACTCAGCGGATTGTTTGCGCCGATCGCCGCCGCTTCGGCACGGTTCACCACGTCATACGGAGGCGAGGCCACTTTCGCGACCACCGCCGGATCCGGGCGCCATGCACGGAACGCCTTGAACCGCATGCGAGCCTCCTCGCGAAGCCGGTGTGGTGGTGGCCTGCCTCGGGAAACCCTCATCCTACTTGGCGTTGCCGGGTTGAGTCAAGGGAGGGGGCGTCACGTCAGGAGCCGCTGCCATATCGCGGCAGCGATCATGAATCTCGCGAAGTAATTGATCCGCGCCATATCGCCTACGGCCGGACCACGGTGCTCATCCAGGCGTCGCCGTGATAGTCGCGGGTGACGATCGCGGCTCGGCGGAGGTCGTTGGAAACGGAGAGGAGCTCGATCCGTCGCGGGATGGTGCCGAGCCGCTCCTTCTGTCCCGGACCGCGCACGCGATACACCGTGTAGATCTTCGCAGGTTCCTCCACCCAGAGCAGGATTGAGTGATCAGGGAGCCAACGGGCAGTGGAGCCCACGCACAGGTAGGCCAGCCATTCCGTGACCGTGCCGTCGGAGAGCGACATGGTGCTGAGCCGCATCAGCGGCCAGGTCGCAGGGTCGTACCCGATGAAGGCAAGTTCGCTTCCGTTGGGTGTCACCGAGGGCGCGCTTGCAAGCTGATAAGGGGGAACGGGAAAACTTCGTGGCGTGGTCTCACCGTGGCGCTGAATGTTGATACTTCTGCCTCCTGGCGGAATCCACACCCATCCACCGGCTGGCAGCGTAGCGCTAGCCACGTTCTCCGGGACCGTGAATGGAGTTCCCCGCGCGCCGGAGCGCAGGTCGGTCAAGGTCAGCTGAAAGGCGGCGGACGTTCTCGACACCAGCACGACCTGATCCGTGTCCACGCTCCCCGCCCCGTTGACGAACAGCACACCGGACTGGGCCAAGGAAGTTTCCGTCCCGCTACCGAATGGACGGACTGTCACTTGATCTCCGCCAACCGAGGATGCCTCCTCGCGCCACAGCACGACCCGGCCGCCATCGCGCGAAAGCCAAGCCTCGATGGGCGTCGTCGCGTGCAATAGCTGCCGGTTTTCTCGGAACGTCCCGCGGAAGGCGTCGGCCAGGTCCATGGCCCAGGCGCGGTATTCGGAAGTACCCTCCTCGAGAACGAGCTTCCCGCCGTCGCCCGTTACGTCGAACTGGGTAAACTGTCCGGCGTTGA
This sequence comes from Gemmatimonadota bacterium, assembly GCA_025358055.1. Classification (GTDB taxonomy): domain Bacteria; phylum Gemmatimonadota; class Gemmatimonadetes; order Gemmatimonadales; family GWC2-71-9; genus JANYKV01. Next base: position 2,457 of record JANYKV010000082.1, on the reverse strand, counting down.
CCGTGTCCACCCGTTCCGAGAAGCGGCCGGTCCGCCTGTCGAACGTCACACGCGCCAATAGCGGTAGCGGATGCGCTTGGTCCTGGAGGACCATTGCCCAAAGCGCGTCGGCAGACATCCGCACGCGGATCGGTGATCGATGTGTTAGACGCCCACCCTCCACCCCACGCCGGTCAATGGCGCGGAACTCAGTGCTGGGCCCATGGCCCAGGTTGATGAGAATCCAGGGGGAGTCGGGTACCGAGGTCACCCGCATCCAATCTCCCGGCCCTACGACCCGTATACTGTCGTGGGCAATGCCATCCAATCCCGAGAAGCGCAGCCAAAACACGCTGTCGGGCTGACCTGCGGGGACGATCAGAAGTGAATCACCCCGGGCCGAGAAATCTGCATTGCCGGCAGAGATGAATCGTGGAGCACCCCCGAGCGCGGGGACAAGGTAGAAGCCGTACCGACCGGCAATCGTGCCCTGCACGAGCAAGTTGCGGCGATCGGCGCTCCACCGAATGATGTCGATATACGTCGCCCCGCGGAGCGGACGCTGGGTCGCGGACTCACCCACGTTCTTGACTTCCACGTCGTACGAGCAGGTACCGCCAGGGCAATCGGAGACCGAATATGCCAATTCGAGACCGTCCGGTGAAATCGCCGTATTGCTGATCAGCCCCGTGGACGTGAGCCGGATTCGGTCGCGCAATACCACAAGGGGCGGTGGCCGACGCGAAAACATCCAGGAGCCGGCGACGGTCAGCGCCGCCACGAGCCCCACGGCGCCTAACACCCAGATTGCCTTGTTGCTCCGCGGAATCAGAACGCCCTCGACCGGCCGAGTGGTTGTCGGAGTCATCCCTCCGCTCGGCGTGGCCAGCGTCTCGAGCTGGGCGAGCAACTCCTCCGCGCTCTGGAACCGATCGGCTGCACGCTTCTCGAGACACTTCATGATCATCGCCGCGAGCGCGGGCGGGCAGGCCGGCCGACGGGCAGTGATTGGCTCGGGCGCCTGGGTGACGTGCGCCGCGAGAATCTCCTGGTTTGTCATCCCGCCGAACGGCGGCCGCCCGCTCAAGAGCTCGTACCCCAACGCCCCCACCGCATAGATGTCCACCCGGTGATCGAGGTGCGGGTCGGCCGCCGCTTGCTCCGGCGCCATGTAGGCTGGAGTGCCTAACGCGACACCCGCGGTCGTCAGTTTGCTGCGCCCGGTCGCCTCGGAGACGGCCTTGGCGACGCCAAAGTCCATCACCAGCGCGTGGCGCCCCGAGAGCATCACATTCTCCGGCTTGATGTCGCGGTGGACCAGGCCCACGGCGTGCGCCGCGGCGAGGGCGTCGACCACTTCAGAGAGAATCTTGACGGCATCGTGCACCGGAAGCGCCCCGGTCCTGACCAGCCGCTCCCGAAGCGTCTCCCCGGACACGTACGGCATGACATAGTAGTAGAAGCCGCCGGCTTCGCCCGAGTCGAGCAGTGGCAGGATGTGCGGATGCTGCAGATTGGCCGTGACGCGGATCTCGGCCAGAAAGCGGTCGCTGCCTAACGTAGCCGCGAGCGCGGGGTGCAACACCTTGATCGCCACTTTGCGCTGGTGCTTCACGTCCTCGGCGAGGTAGACCGTGGCCATCCCGCCCTGACCGAGCTCGCCCTCGATCCGGTAGCGGTCCGCGAGGGCCGCCGCGAGGCGGGAGATGGTGTCAGTGCTCACCCGGCCGGCTCCAACAGCGCCTTGAAAGCGGGATCGCCCTGCAAGCTTCGGAATTCCGGCCAAAGACGCAGCAGAGAGCGATGATCGAAATAGCTAGCCCCGTGCGCGAACGCATCGCGCAAGAGCGTCACGGCCTCATCGCGATAGCCAAGCACTGCCGCGATCCGGGCGCGCTCGTAAGTCAGGTCGCCGCGGAGCAGCGAATTGGTGTTGGCCGCGAGGGCGCGGTCCACCCGATTTGCGACGAGCGTGTCGCCCTGGTGCGCGGCGATGACGCCAAGCCAGCCACTCTGCGTCGGTCCTTCCCGGGCCATGGCTTCCGCGACGGCACGGGCTTCGTTCCAGAGGCCCGCGGCGTCGAGGGTCATGAGGTAGTGCCAGCGAGCGCCGACCGCTTGAGCGGGGGTGCGCGAACGAAACCAGGAGAGGGCTTGGGCCAGTGGTGCAGCGGCGGCATCGCCGTGCCCGCGTGCCTGAAGGGCCAGTGCGACCCACCCAATCCGGAGCATCTCCCAGTCATGCAGGCTCGGCGAGTCGAGCACGCTTTGCAGGATCTGTAGCGCCGCGGGGACGCTGTCCATCGCAACGAGCGCGTATATCCCATTGAGGGCGGGTTGTCCCGAACGCAGTCCGAGCCGCATCCCCTCCCGGGCCGCTGCAACCGCCGCCTGGTTGTCGCCCAGGTAGACCAAGAGGTAGGGCGCCCACATGTAGTAGAACGTACTGTCCCAGGGAACGGGGCCGACCTGCTGCAG
>JANYKV010000074.1 GCA_025358055.1 Gemmatimonadota bacterium | reverse complement strand
ATTTCTTTGAGAAGCGGGATTCGGCGAGCCTGCGCAAGGCCCGGGACTACTTCGAGCGCGCCATCGCCAAGGACTCATCGTATGCATTGGCCTATGCCGGGTTGAGCGATGCCTACAGTCACAGTTCGGTATTCGGATACGTCGCTCCCAGGGATGTTTTTCCGCAAGCAAAGTTGGCCGCGGCAAAGGCGCTCGCGTTCGACAGCCTGTCGGTGGAAGCCCATACTTCCCAGGCGTTCATCTCCTTGTTTTATGACTGGGACTTGCCCGCGGCCGGGCGTGAGTTCGATCGGGCATTGGCGCTCGACCCCCGCTACCCGCCTGCGCATCTCTTCCACGCGTGGTACTTCATTGCGACCAATCAGGTAACCGATGCCGTCGAGGAAGCACGGACTGCCGTCAAGTTGGACCCCTTCTCCGCGGTCAACAACGCGAGGCTCGCCTCGATGTTGACCTTTGCCCGCCGGTACGCGGAGGCGCTAGATCAGAGTCAGAAGCTCTTGGAATTAGACCCTTCGTTCTTTCAGGCTCATGCCGAACTCGGCAGGGCCTCTCTGGGGTTGGGCCGGTGTGCAGAGGCGCTGGCCGCACTTGAACGGCCGCCGGAGGTTCTCTCAGCCATCTACCGAGGCGTTTTGGGAAATGCGTATGCGAGGTGCGGGCACCGGGCCGACGCCTTAACCGAAATCAAGCGTCTCGAGAGCCTACTCAAGGCGGGCCAGTATGTGTCCCACTACTCACTTGCCATGGTTCATGCCGGGCTGGGCGACAAGGAGCGAGCATTCGCCGAATTGGACCGAGCCTACGCTGAGCGCGCGGCGCCGATGTTCCAACTCAAAGTGGAATCGGCGTTCGATGGGATGCGAGGGGATCCGCGGTTCGGGCAACTGCTCAAGAAGGTCGGCCTGTGAGCCACCGAGCCGAGCCGAATGACTGACCCGATCGAGGGTTTGCGGGCCGCGCTCGCCGACCGGTACACGATCGAGCGGGAGCTCGGCCGCGGGGGCATGGCGACGGTGTATTTGGCGCACGACCTCAAGCACGGCCGGTCGGTGGCGATCAAGGTGCTCCGTCCGGAGTTGGCCGCATCCCTGGGACCGGAGCGCTTTCTCCGCGAAATTGGGATTGCCGCCCGCCTTACCCATCCCCACATCCTCTCCCTTCATGATTCCGGGGAGGCAAACGGCTTCCTTTACTATGTCATGCCCTACGTCGAGGGCGAGTCCCTGCGAGACCGCCTCACCCGGGAGCCGCAACTCCCGCTCGACGATGCCCTGCAAATCACCCGGGAAGTAGCGGACGCGCTGGCTTATGCTCACCGCCACGATGTCGTCCATCGTGACATCAAGCCGGAGAACATCCTGCTCTCCGGTGGAGTCGGAATTGGGGACGGACATGCCCTGGTCGCCGACTTCGGCATCGCCCGCGCCGTCTCCGCCGCCGGGGCCCAGACGCTTACGGACACTGGTTTAGCAGTCGGGACGCCCGCCTACATGAGCCCGGAACAAGGGGCTGCCGAAGGCGCCGTTGATGGACGGGCGGACACGTACGCCTTGGGTTGTGTACTGTACGAGATGCTCGCGGGGCATCCGCCGTTCCTCGGCACGACGGGCCGAGAAGTCATCGCCCGGCACGCGCTCGATTCAGTCCCGCCGCTCCGGACCATTCGCCCAGACCTGCCCGAGGGCGTCGACCGGGCGGTCCAGAAGGCGCTGGCCAAGGCGCCCGCCGACCGGTTTCCGACGGCGACCGGCTTCATTCAGGCCCTGGCCCGGGCCAGCGTTTCACCTACTGTTGGCCGACCGGTCATTCGCCGAGTCCTGGTGGTCGCGACCGGTCTCATCGTGCTCGCCGTCATCTATTTGCTCCCCCGCCAGTCGCCGCCGTCGATCGCAGTGCTTCGCTTCGCGAATGTCGGCGGTGATTCGGCGAACGAGCCGTTTAGCGATGGCATGTCTGATGAGCTGACGACCGCCTTAGGCAAAGTCTCCGGTCTCATCGTCGCCGGGAGAACATCAGCGTTCAGCCTCCGAGGGAAAGGGCTGAGTGCCCAGGAGATTGGGCGCAAGCTCCACGTGCGCTACGTGCTCGACGGAGGTGTCCGGATGGGTGGGGAGCGGCAACGGGTGAGTGCCCAGCTCATCGACGTGACGGATGGCAGGGAGCTCTGGTCGAACCAGTACGATCGCGACGCGCGGAGCCGCGACGTGTTCGCCGTCCAGGATTCAATCACGCAAAACATCATTCGGGAGCTGAGGGTACGTCTCTCTGGGCCGGCCACCACGTCGTTGGTCGAACGCCACACTCCGAGTCCCGAAGCGCACGACCTCTACCTGAGGGGGCGGTACTTCTTCAGCCTTAGAACGAAGCCAATGATGCTGAAGAGCGTCGAATATTTCGAGAAAGCCATCGACCTGGATTCCAACTATGCGGCAGCATACTCAGGCCTAAGCGATGTGTACAGCGTGATCTCCATTTTCGCGTATGTTCCCCGAAACGAACTCTTCCCGAAGGCTAAGGCCGCGGCGCTCCGCGCAATCACGCTGGATAGCACATCCGCAGAGGCTCATACGTCACTCGGCATCGTGAGTCTTTGGTACGATTGGGCCCCTCACGCGGCCGAACGCGAACTCCGCACGGCGATCGAACTCGATCCACGATACCCGCCAGCCCACCTTTTCCTGGGATGGGTGCTCAACACTTTTGGCCGTAGCACAGATGCGCTCAAAGAGGTTCAGCGCGCTCGGGATCTCGACCCGCTGTCGGTCATCACGAGCATCCGAGTTGGCAGTCTGTATTACTTCGGACACCGTTTCGAAGAAGCCGTTCGTGATTTGCGGAAGACGCTAGAGGAGGACCCAGCCAATACTATGGCCAATGCCGAGCTCGCGCGGTCGTGGGTTCAACTACCGGGTCACTGCGATGAGGCACTCGCTGCGATGCGACTGATCCCACCCGAATGGCCGAATTACGAAGGTGGGGCCCGCGGCTATGTGCAAGCGCGTTGTGGGGGGCGAGAAGAGGCGATTCAGATTGTGGAGGAGCTCAAAACCCAAGCGACCCAAGGCGCTAATGTCATTCGAATCGCAATGATCTATGCCGGACTCGGTGATAAGGAACAGACGTTCGAATGGCTGGAACGAGCGTATGAGCAACGATATTTGGGTTTAGTGTTCCTCCCGACGGAACCCATGTTCGACTCGGTCCGCAAGGATGCCCGGTTTGCACGCCTGCTCGACAAGATGAACATGATGAAGAATTGACGAGATCCGATTGTCTGAAGCCCTGAACCAATTGTGCGCTGCGCTCGCGGATCGGTACACGATCGGGCGGGAGCTCGGTCGCGGCGGTATGGCGACGGTGTATCTGGCGCAGGATCTCAAGCACGGCCGCCGCGTCGCCATCAAACTCCTCCGGTCCGATCTCGCTGCCGCGCTTGGCGCCGAACGTTTTCTGCAAGAAATTCGGGTGACCGCGAATCTCCAGCATCCGCACATCCTCGGTCTCATTGACTCCGGGATCGTGGTGCTCGGCGACGAGAGGGACGGGACGGACAAGGTGCTTCCCCTTTCCCGTTTCCCCATTCCCCTTTCCCTTCTGTATTATGTCATGCCCTACGTCGAGGGCGAGTCGTTGCGAGAGCGACTGACCCGCGAAGGCCACCTTCCGCTCGACGATGCTTTGCTGGTTGCGCGCGAGGTGGCCGACGCGCTGGGCTACGCGCACGCCCAGGGCGTGATCCACCGGGACATCAAACCCGAAAATATTCTCCTCTCGGGCGGTCATGCGGTCGTCGCC
>JANYKV010000064.1 GCA_025358055.1 Gemmatimonadota bacterium | reverse complement strand
GGATGGGCTTCGCGATGGTGCTGGAGCGCGTCTAAACCATGCCTGCATTCTCCGTTTCGATCACTGACCGCGGCGTTGCGGTGCTGACGCTGGACTTGCCCGGTGAGTCGGTCAACAAACTTGGGTCCTCGGTGTCGCGAGAGTTCGAGGAAGCACTCCTCCGAATTCGGGATGATGCCGCGGCCAACGCGGTCGTGCTCATCTCCGGAAAGACCGACACGTTCATCGTGGGCGCTGACATCGAGGAGTTCACCCGCTTGCGCACCCGCGAGGAGGCTGTGGAACTGTCGCGCATGGGGCAGGAGATGATCGATCGGCTGGAGCGCTTTCCCAAGCCCATCGTTGTCGCCATTCACGGGCCCTGCGTTGGACTCGGGCTCGAACTCTCCCTCGCGTGTGCGTACCGGATCGCCACCGATCATCCCAAAACTGTCCTCGGCCTCCCGGAAGTGCAGATCGGCATTCTCCCTTCTGCGGGAGGCTGTCAACGCCTTCCGCGTGCGATCGGTGCTCGCGCGGCGCTCGACATCATCCTCGCGGGTAAATCGGAACGTGCTGCCAAAGCCCTCAAGATCGGCCTGGTCGATGAGGTCGTCCCGGCCAGCATCCTGCGCGATGTTGCGCTCTGCGCCGCGGAACGCCTAGCTCGGGAAAGCAAGCCGCGCCGTCGCGCGTTACATGGATGGCAGAGCGCGGTCCTCGATCGCAATCCGATTGGGCGGCGGTTCGTGTATCGGGCCGCCCGGCTTCAGGTGCTCAAGAAGACTGGTGGGCACTATCCGGCCCCGCTCGCCGCGCTCAATGCCGTACGGGCCGGGCTCGAGGGTGGAATGGAAGCAGGACTCACGGTGGAGCGTGAAGCGTTTGGCGATCTCGCGGTTTCTCCGGTCGCCCGCCAGCTGGTCCGGATCTTCTTCGCGACCAATGCGCTGAAAAAAGAGGATGGGGTCGAGGCGGAAACCGCGGCGCACCCGCGCGAGGTCCGTCGGCTGGGAATCATTGGCGCCGGGTTTATGGGAGCGGGGATTGCGGGGACCGTACTCACCACCGCCGGCATCGAGGTTCGTCTCAAGGACGCGGACCTGCCTCGGGTGGGCAAAGGGATCAAGGCGGCGACCGATATCGTGGCAGGTCACCTCAAGCGTCGCCGGATTGCCCGCCCCGAATACGAGCGCCTCACCGCATTGCTGTCCGGCACCGCTGGGTTGAGCGGTTTCCAATCCGCGGATCTTGTGATTGAGGCCGTGTTCGAAGATCTCGAAACCAAGCGAGCTGTGCTGGCTGAGCTCGAACGCGTTCTCGAAGCCGGCGCGGTGTTCGCCACGAATACATCCACGATTCCCATCGAGCGGATCGGTGCGGGCGCTCGGCACCCGGAGCGTGTGTTGGGCATGCATTTTTTTTCACCGGTGGATCGGATGCCCTTGCTCGAAGTGATCCCGTCGCGCTTCACCAGCACGGATGCCACAGTGACCGCGGTGCGCTTCGGCCGCCGAATGGGAAAAACGGTGATTGTCGTCGCCGACCGGCCGGGATTCTGGGTGAATCGGATCGTCGCCCCCTACATGCGCGAGGTCGGTGAATTGCTCCGAGAGGGCGTGCCGATCGAGATCATCGATCGGACGATGACCCGATACGGCTTTCCGGTCGGCCCGGTGACGCTCGCGGACGAGGTGGGGATCGATGTCGCGCAAAAAGCAGGTATCGTAATGCACGAGGCGTTTGGGGAGCGCCTCAAGCCGTCCGATGCCATCGACGCCATGGTGAACGACGGGCGTCTGGGCCGGAAGAGCGGACGAGGGTTCTACCTCTACCACGATGGACACAAAACCGACCCGGATCCAAAGGTCTACCGTCTATTGGGCGTGAGGCCTCTGGCGCAGGTGTCGGAAGAGTTGGTGGAGCGACGCTTGATCTCGCTCATGCTAAACGAAGCCGCGATGGCCGCGGGCGACGGGGTGATTCGACAGCCGCGGGACGGTGATATCGGCGCAATCTTTGGGATCGGGTTTCCCCCGTTTCGGGGCGGTCCGCTCCGGTCCATTGACGCTCTGGGGGCGGACAAACTGGTGGACACTCTGAATCGACTCGCGGCAATGCATGGCGCGCGGTACGCCCCGGCGCCCGCTCTCGTCGATCATGCCCGGTCGGGGCGAACCTTCTATCGCGACTGATCAGCTCCGACTGCGATTGGGAGACCGCACTCGGTGGTGGGTTGTCCTTCCGCGGGGTCGTCGGGCCGTCGGGATGGTATGCGCGCGCTCCATTGCTTCAAGACCCGTCTGAGGTCTTCAATGTTGATGGGCTTGGAAACATAGTCGTCCATCCCAGCCGCCAAGCACATCTCTCGATCGCCGGCCATCGCGTTCGCCGTCATGGCGATGATCGGTTGACGACGGGCGTCGCCCTCGCGCCGCCGAATCTCGGCGGTGGCTTCGTAGCCATCCAATTCCGGCATTTGGCAATCCATGAAAATTATGGCATAGCCAGCCCCTGCTTTCTCGACCGCTTCTTTCCCATTCACAGCGAGTATGACGTCGCACCCCAGCTTCGCGAGCATCTTCGAGGCGACGCGTTGATTCACCAGGTTGTCCTCGGCCAACAACACTCGAATCGCCGGCTGCGCCAATGCCGGCGTTGAATCCTCCTGATTACCGGCACTGGGTCTTTCGATTCGACTGGACGGACGGGCTGGTGTCCCGTCGCTGCACAGCGCCGCGAGCGCGTCCATCAGTGAGGCGGGGCGGACCGGTTTGATGATGTACGCCGCAAACCCGCCATCGAGAAGGCGCTTCGCCTCGCCTTGAAGGCCCGACGACGTGAGCATCACCAGCTTGGTGGTACGCAAAGCCTCGTCTCCGAGAATCCGGGTCCCCAATTCCTCCCCATCCATACCGGGCATGTGATGATCGAGTAGTGCAATGGAGTACGGATCTTGGGCCGCTCGGGCCTTGCGCAGTTGTGCCAGGGCTTCCTCACCCGAACCGACCGCGTCCATCCGGAGGCCCCAACTCGTCAGTTGTTCCACCAGGATCCGCCGGTTGACGTCGAGATCGTCGACCACGAGGACTCGAAGGCCCTGCAGGAAGGTGAGCGGTACGGGGGCAGGGCGAGGGGTGGGATCGAGCCGAAGCCGCAGGGTGAACCAAAACGTGGACCCCTGACCCAGAGTGCTGCGGCATCCGGCTGTTCCACCCATGGCTTCCGCCAGCTGCTTGCTGATCGCCAGGCCGAGTCCGGTGCCGCCAAATTTTCTCGTCGTGGACCCGTCCGCTTGGGAGAATTTCTGGAACAGGCGCGAGAGTGCCGCGTCCGGAATTCCAATCCCGGTATCGTGCACTTCAAACCGGAGTAGCGCTCCGTCCGCCCCGCGCTCCGGGCACGACACTTCGACCAACACATGCCCCTGAGGGGTGAATTTGAGGGCGTTCCCGATCAGATTCAGTAAGATCTGCCGCACTCTCCCCGCGTCTCCAATCAGGTTCTGTGGTACTTCGATCCCATACCGAGCCACCAGCTCCAGGCCCTTCTCGACCGCTCGGCTTTCGAGCAAACTGACGACGTCTCCGATGGCGGTGTGAAGATCGAAGGGGATCGGATCGATGCTGAGTTTGCCGGCTTCGATCTTCGAGAAGTCGAGGATGTCGTTGATGATGGCCAAGAGCGCGTCGGCGGAACTGCGGACGGTCTCGGCCAACTCCCGTTGCTCCGGCGTCAGATCGGTATCCAGCAGGAGTGAGTTCATCCCGAGGACGCCATTCATCGGGGTGCGGATTTCATGGCTCATCATCGCGAGAAACTCGCTCTTCGCGCGCGTAGCGCCCTGCGCCTGATCGCGTGCGGCAGCGAGGTCCTGAGCTCGATGCTCCGCTTCCCAGGTCGAACGCCGGATGGTGACCGCCATGTCGTTAAACGCCGCTTCGAGGTCTCCCAACTCGTCGGAACTGGTTCGGTCGATCGCCACGTCGTAGTCGCCCGACCCCACCTTGCTGGCGGCCTCACGAAGCCGAGAGATCGGTGCCGTGATCCGATGCGCCAACGCCAAAGCCAAGCCCGCTCCCAGGAGTAAGAGGATCGCTCCCATTCCCAGGGTTACCGATCGCTCTCGTTGGATCATCGCGTGGGTGCGATCCAACGACATACCGAGTCGTAGGGTACCCGTCCGGGTGCGGTAACCGATCGGAACGGACACTTCCAATAACGTTGGAGATTCGATGACCTGGCCGTCAATCAGACTCAACATCGAATCGATCACCGCGTCCTTGGGATACATCGAAAACCGGTTGCCTGCTTGGTCGCGGAGTTCGACGTAGGCCAGGGCGGAATCCCGTTCGGCGATCGCCATCGCGGATTGCACCGCCCTCAAATCGCTTCGCTCGAGCCCGACGCCGACGCTCACCGCCACCATTTGGGCGAGGCTGTGCGTCTGACGGCGCAGGCTTTCGAGTGCCCGTTGCTCTTGGCGGAGGGGGTAGTACACGAGGCCGAACAAGAGCGCCATGAGCAACGTGACCAAGGCGCAGCTCAGCACCTTGAGTCGGATCGGGACGAACACTAGCTGGGCTCGACTCGAGGGCGCCGATGCCGCGCAGGGCCGCGATCTGTTGGTCGGGTGGGCATACTTGGATGCTCCTCGAGTCTGGGGACCGGGGTTGCCGGCGGGGGTCAGACTAAGAGCATCGGATGAGGCAAAGAAATCTTTAGACTCGGGGGTGGCGGCTACCCCAGCAGGAGTCGAGCCCGGTCCAGAGCTTGCGCGGCGGGGAGCCGACTCACGTGCTGACGAAACTCATGGGTCCGAGCCAGATCGGCCGGAGAGAGGAGTAACTCCTCGCGCCGGGTTCCGCTCGCCGCCAGGTCGATGGCGGGGTAGAGCCGTCGTTCCGCCAATTCTCGGCTCAACACGAGCTCGCTGTTTCCGGTGCCTTTGAATTCTTCGAAGATCACTTGGTCCATGCGCGAGCCGGTGTCGATCAAGGCGGTTGCGATGATCGTCAGCGAGCCCCCGCCCTGGGCCGGGTCGATGGTCCGGGCACTGCCAAAGAACCGCTTGGGATGTTCCATCGAGTTCGCACCCAATCCGCCCGAGAGCGTGCGCGAATTGCCCGATTCTGCGGCGTTGTACGCGCGGGCCAGCCGGGTGATCGAATCGAGGATGAGGACGACGTCCAGTCCCAGTTCGACCTGACGTCGCGCTCGTTCCAGGGTCATCTCGGCCACGGCGATGTGGCGTTGGGGTGGAAAGTCAAAGCTCGAGGCGATGACCTCGCCGTATCCGCACGCCTCCATTTCGGTCACCTCTTCGGGCCGCTCGTCCACTAGGAGGATGAGCAACATCGTGGTCGGATAGTTTTTCGCGACCCCTTCCGCCACCGACTGAAGAACCGTGGTCTTTCCGGCTTTAGCGGGGGCGACAATTAACGCACGCTGTCCGAAACCGAACGGACAGAACAAGTCGATGGCCCGGGCAATCGACCGGGTGGGTTCGCGCTGCGAGGGCTCGGCAAGGGTCAGCGGGCGAACCGGCTGCGTCACACGTAAACGCTCAAAGTCGGGACGGTCGGCGAGCGTATCGGGCGCCCGTCCGTTGACGCGATCAACCGACTGAAGTTCTGATCGCTGGCCCTGCTGCTGTCCCCGCCCGCGGTTGCCACCCTTCCCAATGACGCCCCAGATTTCGTCGCCCGCCCGCAATCGCAATGTACCGATAAGGCTTCGGGGAACCACGATATCGCCTGGTGCTTCGAGGTAACAGTTCGCACGCCGCCGGAGGAAACCGCCTGCTCGCTGGGAGAGTTCGAGCGATCCTAAGGAAGGAGTCTCGGTCATCGATTGGACGTCACGCGGGGGATCTCCCTATCTTCGCGGGTGATTCTGAGTAGCATTGGTGAATCGGTGGTCCCTCAAACATAGCACGTCGACGCGTTCCCACGAGGTCCTCTCGAACGGTGACCTCGACCAGGTATGCGCGACGGGCCATAAGCCAGCCCACCGCCACGAATTCCCTGATCGGAGTCCCTATGAAATTCCTCGCAATCTCCATCGCCGTTTTGCTCAGCATGGTCTGGCCGGTCACCGCCCAAACCCTCCCGACTGATGACCCGGTGCTTCATCGACTCTGGTCCGAAGGGAATGAGCACTCTCGGGCCATGCTGATGATGCAGGTCCTCGCCGACTCCATCGGGCCTCGCCTCACCGGCTCACCCGGCATCAAGGCCGGAAACGAATGGCTACTCGCAATGTACCGGTCGTGGGGGATCGCGGCGCGCAACGAGCCCTACGGCACCTGGGTGAGTTGGAAGCGCGGGGTCTCGCATATCGACCTCGTCGCGCCCCGCGTCCGGAGTCTGGAGGGAACCATGTTGGCGTGGAGCCCGGGCACCGGAGGCAAACCGGCTGAGGGTTCTCCCATCATTCTACCGGAGGTAACCGACTCGGCGGCCTTCCGGACCTGGCTCCCGCAGGTGAAGAACCGTTTCGTTTTGATCTCGCAGCCACAGCCGACGTGTCGGCCGGATTCCAGTTTCAAACAATTCGCGCTTCCTGAAACCTTCGATCGGTTGGTCAAAGACCGCACCGCTGCCCGCGAGGCGTGGACCGCGCGCGTTCAGCATACGGGACTGTCTCAGCGAGATCTTCCTAAAGCGCTGGAACAGGCCGGCGCCCGGGGGGTTGTCACTTCGCTGTGGTCGCAAGGGTGGGGCGTCACCAAGATTTTTCAGGCACGGACCGAGAATGTACCGACCGTCGAGTTGAGCTGCGAGGACTATGGATTGGTCTATCGCCTCACCGAACACAACCAAGGGCCGGTCCTGCGGATCACCGCGGAGTCCGCCCTTCAGGGTGAGCTACCGGTCTGGAACACGATCGCGGAGATCAAAGGTTCCGAAAAGCCGGACGAATATGTCATGCTCTCGGCCCATTTCGATTCCTGGGATGGTTCGTCCGGGGCCACCGATAACGGCACCGGCACAATCACGATGCTCGAAGCAATGAGGATTCTCAAGACGGTCTATCCGCATCCACGCCGGACCATTCTGGTGGGGCATTGGAGCGGGGAGGAGCAGGGCCTGAACGGATCAAGAGCGTTCGCGGCGGACCATCCCGAAATAGTGAAGGGCCTCCAGGCCCTGTTTAACCAGGACAACGGTACGGGACGGATCGTGAATGTGTCAACCGCCGGGCTGACCGGGGCGAGTGCCAATTTCGGACGGTACTTTTCGACACTTCCGACCGAGTTCACCCGGAACGTTACCCTCGCCTTTCCGGGTCAGCCCGCGGGTGGCGGATCGGACAACGCATCCTTCATCTGTTATGGTGCTCCGGGATTCGGGCTTGGTTCGCTCCCCTGGGAATACTTCAGCTACACCTGGCACACGAACCGAGACACGTTTGACAAGGTGGTGGGGGACGAGCTCCAATCGAACGCGACGATGACCGCGATGCTGGTCTACCTCGCCTCGGAAGATCCTGTTGTTATGCCGCGAGAGCGACGGGTCATGCCCCTGGACGGACAGGGACAGCAGACGAAGTGGCCCGAGTGCGTGACACCCGCACGAGCAACGGGCCAGTCCAATCGATGAATGAGGAGGAAGGATTCGTCCCAAGGCTGAACACCCGAGTCCCATTTCCGAACACTCGGGCTTACTACGGCCGTATTGCAACCATTCAACACGTTGCTGTATCTAATCTTACCCAATGGGGCACCGGCACGCTTCTTCCTATAAGGGTTGGTAATTCAAGGAGTTACTCGCCCGAGGGCTCGGGACTCCGCGCGTTCCAACACCCAACGGGAGCAGGGCATCACACGTGGATATCAAGCGGGAACCGGTTAAGAATCGGAAGAAGTGGATTCTCGTGGGGCTCGGCGTTCTCGGCGTGGTCGTCGCAACGGTGGCGCTCTCGAGGTTGCAGCCAGCCGCGCCGACCGTCGATGGCGGAACCATCTATCGCGACAGCGTCGTGCGCGGGGAGATGGTTCGAGAAGTCCGGGGGCCGGGCACGCTGGTGCCGGAGCAGATCCGATGGATTTCCGCGGTCACGGCGGGCCGGGTCGAGAGGATCCATCTACTCGCGGGCGTCATCGTCCAGGACACCACCGTCCTTTTGGAGTTGGCCAATCCGGACGTACAGATCCAGGTGTTGAATTCCGATCGTGCCCTGACGGATGCCCAGGCCACGCTAGTCACTCTGAAGACCAATCTCGAGTCTAACCGGTTGAGTCAGGCCTCTCTGGTGGAGTCGATTCGGCAAGATGCGATGGATGCCCAACGACGCGCGGATGCGGGGAACGAGCTGCTCAAGAAGGGTTTGATCAGCCCGCTCGACCAACAGCAAGCGCAAGACAAATCCAACGCCCTCGGGGCGCGGCTCAGGCTGGAGGAGGATCGGCTGAAACTGCTGTCCTCGACGATCGAGAGCCAGATCAAGGTGCAAGGGGAACAAGTGGAGCGGCTTCGGGCGATCTCGAATTTCCAGCATGGTCTCGCCACCTCGATGGTGGTACGAGCCGGGGCGAGAGGTATCCTCCAAGAACTTCCACTGCAGGTGGGACAGTATGCCCAGGCTGGATTTACGCTCGCGAAGGTGCTGCCGACACCGATCAAGCTCAAAGCGGTGCTTCGAATTCCTGAAACGCAGGCCAAGGATCTGACGATCGGCCAGAGTGCCTCCATTGACACGCGAAACGGCATCGCCCCCGGGCACGTCACGCGAGTCGATCCGGCGCCTATCAACGGTACGGTGGCCGTCGATGTCGCCCTTGATGGCGCTGCCCCGGCCGGCGCCCGGCCCGATCTCAGCGTGGATGGAACGATCGAGATCGAGCGCCTCAAGAACGTGCTCCATACCGGCCGGCCGGCATACGGCCAGAGCAATAGCACCGTGAGCCTCTTCAAACTGGTCGAGGCGGGGAACTACGCGGTGCGGGTCAACGTCAAGCTGGGCCGCGCTTCGGTGGCGAGCGTTGAGATACTCAGCGGACTCGGTGTCGGAGACCTCATCATACTTTCCGACATGACCAAGTTCGACGGTGTTGATCGAGTACGTGTGAAATAGGCGGCGGGTTGCAGGCGGTTGGGGGCCAGGGAATGGACCACCCTGATCACGAGTCCTCGGATCTACTGTCTGCCTCCCGCTGCTTTCGGTGTCCGAATACCATACCTATACCCACTTTGGGAGTCTTGCCAATGACCGGCCCGAACGAAACGCTGATCAAACTCGAGGGTATCAAGAAGGTGTTCTACACCGATGAGTTGGAAACCCACGCGCTGGCGGACATCCATCTGGAGATCGCGAAGGGCGAGTACGTCTCCATCTCGGGACCGTCGGGATGCGGAAAGACGACGCTCCTGTCGATTCTCGGGCTGCTCGATACCCCCACGGGCGGAACCTACAGTCTGGCCGGTCACGCCGTGGCCAACTTGACGCCGTCGGAACGTGCGCGGGTTCGCAACCGTCAAATCGGCTTCATCTTCCAGGCATTCAACCTGATCGGCGATCTCAACGTCTACGAGAATGTCGAACTGCCCCTCACCTATCGCGGGATGCCCTCCTCCGAGCGCGACGGGCGGGTCAAAAGCGCGTTGGAACGCGTCGGAATGGTGCACCGAATGAAACACTATCCCTCACAGCTTTCCGGCGGTCAACAACAGCGCGTTGCCGTGGCGCGCGCGGTGGCCGGCGAGCCGGCGATTCTCTTGGCCGACGAACCGACGGGGAACTTGGATTCCCAGAACGGTGAGGCGGTGATGGAGTTGCTCCGTGAGCTGCATTCAGCCGGCGCCACGATCTGCATGGTCACTCACGACAATCGATACGCACGCCACGCCGAGCGGGAAGTGAAACTGTTTGACGGAAAGGTCGTAGAAGAAGAAGCTGCGGTGCGGTAGACGCCCGAGTTCCGAGTGCTGGGCGCATTCTCCGCAGATTCCGGCCCGATGGCATTTGCCCGAATGCACCTGGCACCGAACTCGTCCTGATAAGAGGAGTCGCCGATATGCTCACCCTCCTGCGCGATCTCCGTTTTGCCTTCCGTCAGCTCGCGCGCGCTCCCGGGTTCAGCCTTATCGCGGTATTGACCCTCGGTCTCGGCATTGGAGCCATCAGCGCACTCTTTAACATCGTCAACGCGCTCTTGTTTCGTCCTCCGGGATATCGCGACCCAAAGACACTGGTCGATGTATACCAGACCTCGCCCGGCTTCCGCTATGGGACTACTTCGTATCCTGACTATGCGGATCTGAGGGACCAGAATTCCGTGTTCGACGGCGTCGCGTTGTACCAGCTTCAGTCGCTCGGCTTCTCTCGCAGTGATCAGTCGCGATCCGTCTGGGCCGAGGTGGTGAGCGGCAATTACTTCACGGTACTGGGCGTGCAGGCCCAGGTGGGGCGCTTGTTTCAGCCCAAGGAAGACGACATACCCGGGGCCAGCCCGATCGTGGTGCTGAGCCACGCGTTCTGGCAGCGGGAGTTTGGCCGTGATCCACGAGTCGTCGGCACGACCGTCCGACTCAACGGAAGCCCGTTTCAGGTGGTCGGCGTCGCCGCGCCTGAGTTTCATGGCATGGTTCGGGGGCTCATACCCGGTGTGTGGGTTCCCGCGGCGATGACCGATCGGCTATTCCCAGGCAGTTCGTTCCTCACCGAACGGGGGAACCACAACAGCTTCATGCGCGCTCGCCTCAAGCCTGGGGTCACGGCCGTCCAAGCGGCCACCAACGCGACCGCCATTTCCCAGAGGCTGGCTGAGACCTACCCCGCTTCCAATGTCGGGCACCAGTTCGTGGTGGTGCCGACGAGTGACGTAGTGGTGAATCCCAGCATCGATGGCATGATCAGTGGAGCGGCGCTTGGTATTTTGGCGGTCCCCGCGCTGGTGTTGCTCATTGTCTGCGCGAATCTGGCCACCCTCTTCCTAACCCGCCATGCCGGACGTCGGCGCGAGATCGCTGTTCGCTTGGCCCTGGGTGCCGCCCGACGTCAGGTCGTCCGACAACTGGTGGTCGAGAGCCTCCTCATCGCGCTCGCGGGAGGGGCGCTGGGGTTGGGGCTCTGCATCTGGCTCTCCGATCTCTTGATGCGGTTTCAACCCCCGACCCCGGTGCCACTCAGCCTCGATATCCAGATGGACTGGCGGGTCATCCTATTCACGGCGGGTGTAGCGATCTCGACGGCTGTCCTGTTCGGGTTGGCTCCGGCCCTCCGGGCCACGCGTCCCAATCTTTCCGGAGACCTGCGCGAAGGTGGCCGTGGGTCCATTCCACAGTCCCGGTTACGTGCCGGCCTGGTGGTTGCGCAACTGGCCGTGTCGGTCATCCTGGTGGTGGGATCGGGGCTCCTGCTCCAAGGCTTGGCCGGAGCGGCTCGGGTCGATTTGGGGTTCGTGCCCGGCCAGGGTGCCACCCTCAGCTTCGATCCGAAGCAGCAAGGATACGACGACCAGAAGACCTTCGCGCTGTTCCGGGAGCTGAGGGAGCGGCTGAAAAGGTTGCCACAGGTAAAGAGTGTGTCCTACGCCACTCGCACACCGCTGAGCTTGAACATCAGCAGCAATGAGATCATGACCGAGGGCCACGACCCCGGCCCAGGGCACTACCCGGAGATTCAGCGCAGCACGGTCGGGCCGGAGTACGTGGCCACCATCGGGGGGCGACTTGCCTCGGGGCGAGATTTCACGGAGGACGACGACCGGAATCATCCGCGCGTCGTGCTGGCGAACGAGTCGGCGGCCCGGCTGTTGTGGCCTAACGAGAATCCGATCGGCAAGCGGCTCGCGAGCCGAAACTCGAAGGGTCCGGGAACCTGGCTGGAAGTCATTGGAGTGGTGAAGGACATCAAGGTGACCACGGTCGGCGAAACACCCACTCCGCAACTCTTCTTTCCGCTCTATCAGTCTGGAAACGACTCGTACGTCGCCTTGATTGCCCGGACGACCGGCGAGCCCGCGGTGCTCGTTGGAGAGCTTCGCAGGGCGCTCAAGGACCTCGACGCGACGATGCCGATCATGTCGAGCGGCGTCCTCGATGAGTTGGTTACAACCGCACTGTTTCCCATCCGTTTTACGGCGCTACTTCTGGTTGCATTGGGCGCAGTCGGCCTTCTGATTTCCGCGATCGGGCTTTACGGGATCATCGCGCAAAACGTCGCGGCTCGCACTCGCGAACTCGGCATTCGAATGGCCCTCGGCGCGAAAGCCCGCGACGTTCAGGCGATGGTGCTTCGGCAAGGGCTTCGTCTGAGCGTCGTAGGATTGGGCCTTGGGCTTCTCATCGCCGCGTTCGGGAGCCGATTGCTTCGTTCGTGGTTGTACGGAATCAGCCCCCTCGACCCGCTTTCGTTCTCGGTGGCGCCAATCGCGCTGCTCGCCATCGCCGCGGTGGCGTGCCTCATCCCCGCACGGCGGGCGACTCAGGTTGATCCGGTGGAAGCACTGCGGGCGGAGTGATGGCCGCTGGGTTCGAAGGATTCGCGCAGTCCGGTGCGCAAGCGCTCCGCTGCGACGCTGACCACAAAAGAAAGCGCCGAGATCATGTCCACTCTGTTCCAGAACCTGCGATATACCCTCCGGGGTCTGACCAAAGCTCCCGGGTTCACCGCGGTGGTGGTCCTCTCGCTCGGCCTCGGTATTGGAGCGGTCGCGACGGCCTTCACCTGGGTGGACTTCTTTCTCCTTCGGCCCTTTCCCCTCGTGCGGGAATCGAATCGGTTGGTCGGTCTCCATACGGAAGGGCCGGGGGGCGTTGAGTGGTCCGTTTCCTATCCCAAGTACCTCCAGTGGCGGAACGGAGTGAAATCCTTCGATGGTCTCGTCGTCTTCTCCATGCAACAGTTCAGTCTTCGGGTGGATGACGCTACGCCGGAACGAGTGTGGTCGGAGGTAGTGTCTGGTAATTACTTCGACGTGCTCGGTGTACACGCCGCGCGCGGGCGCACGTTTCAGGCCGACGAGGAGGCTCAGGCGGCGCAGGCAGCGATCATTTCACGAGCTCTCTGGAGTCGGAAGTTCAACAACGATCCGGGGGTGGTGGGTCGCCGCGTTACGCTCAACGGCCAAGGGTTCACCGTCATCGGTGTCGCTCCGTCTGGCTTCGGCGGCACCGTCATGGGCCTCGGGGCCGACCTTTGGGTTCTGGTGACGACGATCCCCGCGTTGTCGCCCGGCAACACGTCGTTGACCTCGCCCGGCTGGCAGTGGCTCGAGGCCCTGGGCCGTCTCCGGCCCGGGGTGACGCTCGAGCAGGCCCGATCCGATTTGAGGGATGCGACCAAGCGGATTGGCGCGGAGGCCGGAGAATCGGTTCCAACGGTGGCGATCGCGAAGCCGATCGGTCAGGAGGGTGTGGGGCAGTTCATCGGTCCGTTGATCTATACCCTTCTCGGCATCGGCGGATTGATCCTTCTCATCGCCTGCGCGAATGTGGCGAATCTTCTCATGGTTCGCGGGATCCAACGCGGCAAGGAAGTGGGAATCCGCCTTGCGATTGGCGCCGGCCGATCGCAGCTCGTTCGCCAACTCCTCACGGAGAGCTTCGTCCTGGCGGTGCTCGGAGGTTTAGCCGGTCTCCTCGTCGCCTATTGGGGACAAGGCGCGATCGCGGCCGTAGTGCCGGCCATGCCGTTCCCGATCGATCTTACCACTCATCTCAATATCCGGGTGCTCGGAGTGACAACGGTCGTAGCATGTATCACAGCATTGGTGTTTGGGCTTGTGCCCGCCTTGCGGGCCACCCGGGTCGACCTCGTCCCAGTCTTGAAGGATGAGAACGCGCCTGGAACTACGCGGTCTTGGGGTCGGAGCGCCCTGGTCGTGGTGCAGGTGGCATTTTCTCTGGTCGCTTTGGTATCAGCAGGCCTCTTCTTTCGTAGCAACGCCAAAGCGCTCGGCGCGGATCCCGGCTTTCGCGACCCAGAGCATGTGCTGATCGCGTCGACTGACCTGCACCTGGCCGGCCTGCGCGACTCGGCTGGCGCTGTGGTGCGGGACCGGTTGCTGGAGCGGCTGCGGACGGTCCCCGGAGTGACCAGAGTCAGCCTCACGACGAAGGTTCCCATGACGTTCTGGAGCAACAATTCGAGCAGTGCGACGGTCGAGGGCTACACCGCCGCTCGGAACGAAAATATGTCTATTATGGACGCGTTCGTGGGACCGGACTACTTCGAGACGTTGGGGGTTCGGATCACTCGCGGTCGCGGCATTCTCGAGACCGATCGGACCGGCGCGCCGAAGGTTGCGGTCGTCAACGACGCATTTGCTCGTCGATTCTGGTCCAATCAAGATCCGATCGGGAAACGGATCGACATGGGCTGGGGCTGGGTCACCATAGTGGGAACCGCGGCCGACGTGAAGATCAGCACCATCGGCGAAACTCCCTTTGCGTTCGTGTACCATCCGCACGCCCAAGTCCATAGCTCCGAGTTCGACCTCCTCTTGCGCACGAGCGTCGATCCCAAATCCGTGATCGAATCAGTGCGTCGGGTGTTCGCCTCGGTGGACGCCAATCTCCCGATGTTGGATCCGCGGACCCTTCGCGAGAACATGCAGTCGTCTCTGTTCGTTCAGACGACCGCCTCGCGTCTCTTGGGCGGCCTGGGTTTCGTTGCCCTGCTTCTCGCCTCGATCGGACTCTACGGTGTCCTGAGCTACACCGTGCGACAGCGCACCAAAGAGATCGGGCTCCGAGTGGCCCTCGGCGCGGCGACGTCGAGTGTCGTGGGATTGGTGTTCCGGCAAGCGCTCCGACTCATCGTGGCTGGTCTGGCCGTCGGAACCATATTGGCCTTCGGCGTTGGTCGTCTGGTCAGCGGCCAGCTTTACGGCGTCTCGCCTTCGGATCCGATCACCTTTGTCGCAATCGCATCGTTGTTGTGCGGGGTGGCCGTGCTTGCGAGCCTACTCCCGGCTCGACGGGCGACGCGAGTGGACCCGCTGGTGGCTTTGCGGAATCAATGAGTCTGCCTGCCGGTGAAGTCGTTCCCACCGGATTGGCTCGGTCCATGGGGGCGGCCATCTCAAGGGATATCTGACATGACGACAATTCTCGCCGATTTCCGCTTTGCGCTCAGAACCTTGGCGAAGGCCCCCGGCTTCGTGTTCGTGGCGGTGCTCTCGCTGGGGCTCGGGGTAGGCGCGGTCACGACCACATTCGCGTGGGCCGATCGATTCGTGTGGAACCCGTTGCCGGTAGTGCGCGATGCCGACCGTCTGATCTATCTGCTCACGCGGGCGCCTGGGGGCGGAACCTTCACCCTGTCGTATCCGACGTATCAAGATTGGCGCGCGCGCGCCAAGACCCTCGATGGCTCCGCGGTTTATGCCATGGATCAGATCGGGCTCCGGGTCGACGGCGGCACCGAGCGCGCGTGGGGGCTTCTGGCGTCGGGCAACTACTTCGACGTCCTGGGTGTTCGCGCCGTCCTAGGCCGAACCTTCTTGGAGGATGAAGAACGCGCCGAAGCACCGGTCACCGTTTTAGGCTACGGGTACTGGCAACGACGCTTCAAGGGTGATTCCACGATCCTCGGGAAGCGGTTGGCCCTGAACGGTCACGATTTCACGGTCGTCGGGGTCGCTCCTCCGGGCTTCGGTGGCTCCTACGTTGGTCTCAGCTTTGACCTCTACGTTCCAGTCACGACGGCTCCGATTCTCGAAACAGTGAGCCGGGATCACTTGACCAAACGAGGCACTGGTACATGGCTTCAAGGGATCGGTCGGCTCAAGGCCGGTGTGACTTTCGAACAGGCCAAAGCGGATTTCGACCGGATCGGCCGAGAGCTCGATATCATTTACCCCAACGTGTTGAATGCAGCGGCTCTCGAGCGGATCCAGGATGAGGGAGCTCCACGGATCATGGCTCCGGTATTCGACGCCTTACTCGGTATCACCACATTGGTACTGCTGATCGCATGCGCCAATGTCGGAAATCTCCTCCTCGCTCGCGCGGTCGGACGGCAAAAGGAGATCGGTGTCCGACTTTCCCTGGGAGCCGGGCGGGGGCGGATCGTCCGCCAGCTCCTGAGCGAAAGCCTCGTGCTCGCCGGGATGGGTGGAGCTCTGGGTCTCTTGCTCACCAACTGGGGCAAGAATGCGCTCACCCTCCTGATGCCGCCGGCGCCGTTTCCGATTGGTGCCGATGTCGAAATGAACGGACGAATCACCGTCTTTGCCATCGGCGTGGCCGCAGCCACGGCGCTCCTGTTTGGCCTCGTCCCGGCCCTGCGAAGTTCTCGGCCCGATCTTGTGCCCGTGCTCAAGGATGTGCCGTCTGGAGGCCGATCGCGCTCGAGGCTACAGAGTGCTCTGGTCGCGGCCCAGATTGCGCTTTCTCTGGTCTCGCTCGCCTGTGCCGGACTCTTTCTTCGCAGCCTGCAACGGGCTCGGTCGGTTGATCTCGGCTTCACCGATCCGGATTCCATCTTGCTCATCAGCACGGATCTGGGCCTTGCCGGAATCCCCGACACGGTCGGCCCCGTCGTGCTCGAACGTATTCTCGAGCGGATCCGCGCGGCGCCCGGTGTCGCGTCGGCGGGGTCCGGGCGGTATGTCCCCCTCGGATTCCCTTCGGACAACACGGACCGAGTCGCGGTCGAGGGCTACGTGCCGGCGCGGGACGAGAACATGTCCATCCAGTTTAGCGTGGTAAGTGCGGGATACTTCGAAACCATGGGTATGCGGCTGGCGCGGGGGCGTTGGATCTCAGCGGAGGATCGCGGTAATACCCAGCGAGTCGCCGTAGTCAACGAAGCCTTCGTTCACCGATTTTGGCCGGGGCAGGACCCGATTGGGAGGCGCTTTCAAGAGTGGGGAACAACCTGGAGCGTGGTCGGCGTCGCCCGGGACGGCAAGTATCGATCGTTGACGGAGCCGCCATTTCCGATCCTCTATCGGCCGGTGACGCAGGAGCGCAATTCCGGTATCACGACGGTCCACGTCCGGACCCGCGGCGACCCGAAGGCACTGATCGAGCCTCTGCGTAAAGTGTTCGCTTCGGAAAACGCGAACTTGCCGTTTCTCGACCCGCGTACGATGCGCGAGCAGATTGTCCCCTCCACCATTGGACAGCGGATCGGATCGCGCACCTTGGCCGTTTTCGGTGCCATTGCCCTCCTGCTTTCCGGGATTGGGATTTATGGCATCATGGCCTATACCGTGTCCCAACGGACGCGAGAGCTCGGCGTGCGGGTGGCGCTTGGCGCGCGGGTGTCCGATGTAGTCCGATTGGTACTGGACCGGAGCCTCCGAATCACGATAATAGGGTTGGTCATCGGGGCAGCCCTTTCCCTGGTGGCCGGCTGGCTGCTCCGTGGGTTGCTCCTCGGCGTGAGCCCGGCGGACCCCGTGACGTACGTCGCGATTGTGCTGATCCTGCTTGCCGTCGCAACGCTCGCCAGTCTCATCCCGGCGCACAAAGCGGCTCACGTTGATCCTGTTGTGGCGTTGCGCGCGGAATGATGACGGGTGACGATGTGCTGTCGGAGCCGGGTCTATCTGGTCCGTGGTGCAGAAGCTGATATATCCGACCTGAACTAGGGAGAGAACGAGATGCCGTTGTTTCTGCAGGATGTTCGCTATGCGGTGCGAACCGCCTTCGCTCGACGGCACCGATTGGTGACGGTCCTGGCCATCGCGACGCTTGCCATCGGCATCGGTGCGAGTGCCGCTGTCTTCAGCGTTTTTGATACGCTCCTGATTCGTCCGCTTCCCTACCCGGAGTCAGACCGGATTGCTGTACTGACAGAAACTTCCTCAACCGGAAACGGGGCGCTCGGTCAAGGCGCGGATGACGGCGTCTCCCTACCCAATTTTCAAGACTGGGTCAAGCGCAATCGTTCCTTCGAGAAGTTGGGATCGTACCGGTTCGACCTCTTCAATCTGAGCGGTGCGGAGGGCCCGGAAGCCATTCTTGGTGGACGATTGTCACCGGAGGTCTTCACTATCCTCGGTCTGGAAACCGGTCCACACCAGATCCGCCCCGCTCGGGGCCGGGTGTTTGGCCCGGGTACCGAACGGCAGCGGCTCGCGGTCGTGAGCTATGACCTGTGGAAACGACGCTTCGCGCTTCGCGAATCTCTCCTAGGCGACCGCCTGATGGTGAATGGGGAACCATATACCGTCGTGGCGATATTGCCCCCGGAGTTCGAGTTTCCCTCGACCGTGCCGAGTGGTGCCAACGTCGGGACCCGAACCCTCCAGTTCTTTACTCCGTTCCAAGAGATACAAAGCCCGGACTGTCGGGGGTGTCGAAATATCTTTGCGCTCGGCCAGCTCAAACGCGGTGTTTCCGCTGAGGCGGCCCAGCAAGACATGGCGCGGGTCGCGAGGGAACTCGCCGCCGAGTTCCCGAAGGATGACGGAAAGCAAGCGATTCGGGTGACCAATCTTCAGGAGCACACGAGCGGGCGTCTCAGGCCGGCGTTGGTTCTCTTCTTGGCCGCAATGGGTTGCGTCCTTCTCATCACCTGCGTCAACGTGGCGAACCTGCTGCTCGCTCGGGGGGCGTCGCGCGGACGCGAGCTCAGCGTTCGTATTGCGTTGGGCGCTTCGCGAGGCCGGCTGATCCTGCAGCTTCTGCTGGAGAGTCTCGTCCTGGGCGTCGTCGGTGGGGGTTTCGGTCTGCTGTGCGCGCAATGGGGGCTTAATCTCCTGATGCGCTTGGCCCCGGTGAGCCTGGATCGGATCGGTGCGGTCCATCTCGACCTCCGCGTGATCCTCTTCGCGGCACTTCTCTCGCTTGTGACCTCGGTGCTCTTCGGAATCCTTCCGGCTTTGCAGTTGAGCGCCAGCGTACCCAGTGTGGCGCTCAACGAAACCTCCCGCGGCGGCAGCGCCGGTCGGCGTGCGACGCGGGTCCGGCAGACGCTCGTGGGAGCAGAAATGGCCCTGTCGGTCGTGCTGGTCATCGGAGCGGGGCTGCTGATCCGGAGTTACGCGACGGTCCGCTCACAGGATGCGGGTTTCGACATCGACCACACCCTGAGCTTCTATCTGCTTCTGCCCCACACGCGGTATCCCACGGACTCGAGTCAAAGAGCGTTCTTCCGGACGGCCATCCAGCGGATCGAGCAGGTGCCCGGGGTGACGAGCGCCGCGGTGATCAGCGTGCCTCCGCTGAGTTCTATGGGCAACTCAGGGAGCGTGGTGCCGGAGGGTGTCGAGGTCAATGGGGAGTCAGAGTGGCCCGAAGCCGTGTTCAGGCAGATCAGCCCAGAGTATTTCAACACGATGTCGATTCGACTCAGAGCCGGCCGCAACTTCACGCTCGCCGATACCGGGAGCGTTGCGTCGGTCGCTATCATGAATGAAGGGCTCGCCCGACGGCTCTTTCCTGGCGCCGATCCGTTGGGGCGACGGGTGAAGGTATGGGGCAAAACGCGTCAGGTCGTCGGAGTGGTGCGCGATGTTCGAGAGTTCGGGCTAGACGTTGCCTCGCCGATTGCTATCTATGTGCCGTCGGATCAAGAGACGACCGATGGCGGAGGCATGGTCGTTCGAACGCGTTCAGATCCGAGTACGGCCATCGCGACGGTGCGGGGAGCGCTCGCGTCGATCGATCCTGACCTCCCGCTCCTGGGCGCGCGGAGCCTGCAGGAAACTCTGGGAGACTCGCTCGCGGAACGACGCTTCAGCATGTCGCTCCTGGTCGCATTCGCGGCGATCGCGCTTGCCCTTGCAGCCATCGGACTCTATGGTGTCCTCGCCTACATCGTCGAGTCTCGGACCCGGGAAATCGGGCTTCGTATGGCCCTTGGTGCCGCGCCAAGTCGTTTGGTCGGGTCGGTGGTCGGTGATGGCATCAAACTCGCCGCGCTTGGGCTTGGGGTGGGACTCATCGGTGCGCTCGCGCTGAGTCGCCTGCTGGGCGGCTTGCTCTATGGGGTGAGCCCCCTTGATCCTCTGGTCTACATCACGATTCCGATTCTGCTGCTTGGCGTGGCCGGTCTGGCCACCCTGATCCCGGCCGTTCGAGCATCGCGGGTGGACCCCACAGAGGCGCTCCGGGCCGAGTAACGTCGCTACTTCCGTTCCGCCTCATTGGCCAGCCTCCGATAGGTTGCTCGAGCTGCTTCGAACTGCGCAAAGACGTGTTGCTTTTCCTTGTCCGAGCGCCAACCCGGCCACGCCTGGGCCTGAGTCTGCAATGAGTCCACCCAGCGGATACCGTATTCAGCCGCCGCTTTGTTTCGCACCGGCTTGCCGCCAACTGTGACCCAAATCGGATTCGTAAAGGCCTGGGCGTAATTGGCGTCGAGCGGAAACCGCTCGGTCGGCTTTCCCTCTGCTCGGAGATGCAACCACCCGCTTTGGGTCACAGGAATCAATTCATGCATCTTGGCGCTCCGCCGATCGGGGGAAAGAGGGATCTCCTTCACCGTTTCGCCGTTGTAGACCAGGAACACTTTTTCGAGCGGGGTGACCGATTGAACCTGGGCCGCGACCATGAGTGACCCACCCGCCGAGAGTGTAATGTCATCGCCGGGGCCGCGTCCGTTTGCGGTGAGTTCGATTACGGGCCCGCTCGTGACGAAGGATCGTCCTTTCCGGATTCCCTCGAGTATGGCTGGGAAGGTCAGCCCCTTCGCCCCGGTGTGCACGTAGGTTCGCAGGGACCCCACCAATTTGCTCCAGTGCATGCTGCTGATCGCGTCCTCGCCGCCGGTTGCGGCGATCCGAATGCCGTTGTTCAGCACCGCATACCACGGGAAGAAACTCGACCGGTTGCTGTAGGACCACTCGAGTGCATCGGTCGTGCCCAGGGCCGCATCCACCATAAACCCCTTCCCTCCGCCCAGCCCTATCGTCATCGGATCCGCGTCGCCGAAGTAGGCGTGGACGTACCCAGTGACCGCGCCCTGGTCCTTTGCCTTACGCATCATGTCGGTATTGCTCGGGTAGAGGCTTTCGATCCCCGTGCCTTCGTATCCGGTGGTGAAGGGCGAAATCAAATGATCCCGCAAACCGAGGAAATACACGTGGCCGTAGAACGGCGGTCGATACTCCTCGCCGACGGCTAGGAGAAGATTCTGTCGGGAGAGCGGGTGCGCGCGGCCGCCCGGAAGGAAATATTGGTGATCCAACACGCGGTTGTCTTTGTTGGCCACCAGTTCGAGCAAGACGTCCTGATCCTCCGCCGCCGACATCATGAGCAGGTTGTCGAGAGTGTTGTGGAGGTTGCCGGCATAGTTCATGTGCACATGAGTCGACCCGCTGTGCCATCCCTTCGCGGCGAGATTCACCATCCGCCTGAGGTTGAGAGTGACGGTGCGATCGGCGCCTGGTCGGACATCAACGGATGTACTCTCGGGAAAGAACTCGAATCCCTTGACGGCGAGGAGGTGAATAGGACCGGCGGGGACATTGAGCGTGGCCCGTCCTATCGTGTGGAAGAGATGATCTCCCTCTCCGTCGAGCCGGGCATAAGCATCGGCCGGGGCATAGAATTTTCCATCGGAAGCAGTGACATGAATCCGGGCTTCCGTGGTGCGGCCGGTGGTGGCGTCAATGGTACGGATTTGGACTCGTCCCATCGGTCTCCGCCAGAGTCGCTCCTTGATTTGGATCGTTCGCTGCGCTCCTCCGTAGGTCTCGAGCACGGCGAGTTGCGGGAGCCCGCCTTCGTTCGTAATGAAGGCGATCCACTCCCCATCCGGCGACCAGCGGGGGTGGAACGCGTCATGGGTGAAGAATGTCAACTTGTATGGCTCGCCGCCGGTCGTCGGCTGCACGTAGAGGTTGTTGTATTGGTCGGCGGTTCCACGAGTCGACGAATATACGAACCGCTTCCCGTCGATCGACACATCCGGGCGAGCGCGATACAGCGTTTGCTCGACGAGCACCGTCTTCGCTCGCTCGATGCCATTGGCCACTGCGGGCACCCGAAGGACGTTGCCGGAACCGAGGGGAATGTCGCGATTCGAGACGAGGAGCAGTTCGGTGCCGTTCGGCAGCCACGCAGGTGAGATGTGCATGTCCCACGACCCGAAATAGAGGCGTTCGCGACCAAAGGAGTGATCGGCGGTGACGGCGATTTCGTCGCCGGCCCACTGCCCCTCCCGGACCGGCCGGATATACACGTTGAAATTGCCCGCTGGTTTGGTGGAGACGTAGGCTAGGCGCTGACCGTCCGGCGAAAACACGGGGTCCAGATATAGGGCGCTTTCATCTGTCGTAAGGGCGTGGATCACTCCAGTCGCGACGTTGAGCATTTCGAGTTGAATAGTCTTCTTCGCGTCATCGGCTGTGTAGACTAGCCAGCGGCCATCGGGCGACCAGTTGGGCGAGGAATGATAGGTGCCGCCCGCCGTCAGCTCCTCTGCGTTGCCCGTCGCGACCTCCACCTTCCAGATCGACCCCCCCATGGCGACCGCGATCCACTTCCCATCCGGCGACCAACTGGGCGCCCATGGTGTCGAGGAGGCCGGCTGGGGGAGATAGTAGTTATGCATGTAGAATCCGCCTTGTTTGGCGGCGGGATAAAATGACACGAATTGAGCCTGGCCCGGCTGGGGTACCAAAATGGCACAGGCGCAGGCAACGTGAGTCCAGCCACGCGGTAGGGCGAGTGACATTGCGGAGTCCTTGATGGGAAGAGCGGAAAAGACTGAGCCCATGAACTTCTCCTGGGCTTCACCGGAGCGCTAGCTGGGGGCACCACTGACAGTGTTCGTTCGTGGGACCCTGAATTCCGATTATGGGATGCACCGGCCCGAGGCCGGCCGGCAATCGTCACCCTAACTTACTGCTGCGTATTGTGATAACTTATCGGTTCGGCGGCACGGAACTTCCTCCGACCAGGTCTCTGAACCACGTCCCGCTGAGCGTCCACTCACCTTGCATCGGTCCGCTATGATCCGACTCCGTGGTATCGAGAAGTCTTACCAAACCGGTCCAACCCGCACCTACGTTCTGCGCCGGATCGACTTGGACATCGTCACTGGCGAATTCGTCACGATCATGGGTCCATCCGGGGCGGGGAAATCCACCCTATTGGGCATCATCGGAATGCTCGATGCCACCTGGACCGGTGAGTACGAATTCCTCGGTCACCCCGTGCACCTCCTCAAGCCGAAGCAGCGGGCGGAACTCAATAAAGAGAACATCGGCTTCGTATTCCAACAGTATCATTTGTTGGACAACCTTACCGTGTACGAGAACATCGACACGCCGCTTTCCTATCGGAACTATTCCCGGAGCGAGCGCCAGTCGATGGTGGCCGACACGCTCGACCGCTTTCAAATCGTGGGAAAGAAGGATCTCTTCCCCAACCAACTCTCCGGTGGCCAGCAACAACTCGTCGGTGTGGCCAGAGCCGTGGTCGCCAAGCCGAAGCTGCTGCTCGCGGATGAACCGACGGGTAATCTCCATTCGGCGCAAGCCCGGGAGATTATGGAGCTGTTCCGCCGCCTGAATGCAGAGGGGACCACAATCATCCAGGTTACGCACTCCGAAGAAAACGCGTCATACAGTCAACGCATCGTGCAGTTGAAGGATGGGTGGAAAGTCGACTAAGCACTCGGAGGTAGTCGCCTCGGGCCGGTGGTTCTCTCACCTATTCGGCGCGCTAGGACAATCTCTCGCCATGACGCGGGAACTTGTGGAGGCGGTGATGAAGGAGTGAAGCCGGTTACCAGCACCCCGGTGTTCCTTCGATCTTCACATTGCTGTTGGGCGAGTTGGCCAGTACTCCGATGAACACCCCACAGTGCAGCCAACCCTTCGTGATACCTGGATTGGTAGCGGTGGAGGACCATCCCGTTGCGCTCTTATAGGCCACCTCGATTTTGTTCGCCCCGCTTGGTGCGAGCGAGGTACTGCCCTTACCGCCGACAGCGTTGACCATTGGACCCTGGGTGATACTGCCGGCATAATCCCGATTCGCGGAATAGAATGCTTCCCGATGGCGACAAGAACCTCGACGAGGGTGAACCCTCGTCGATTCCCCAAACGAGGGCGGTTTTGCGAGTTCGTTCCATCCGGCGATCGAAAGGAATCGAACCGATCATCAGGCATCGGTAGCTGCTCCGGCTCAGGGAGGATATTCTCTACAGCATCGGAGCCACAGGCCAAATCTTGAGCCGATACGACGTCACCTCGCCCATACGGTTCAAGGATTCCCGACGATGTGCCGATACTGTGGGGGTCCGCAATCCATCGTCCTCGGTCTCACAGTTCGGGGCCGGCGGTGGGGCGCAATCCGGCAATGCGTCTCCCGCTGAGACGATCCCGATCCGCCGAGAGCGAAAGATGACCATGCCTGTCGAGCCAAACGCCTCTGCCTCGGTTGACAAAAGCGACCGATTGCGAGCATATGACGGCCTCGTGAAATCCGAAGCGAAGAAGGCGCTGGAGCCGACCGAGCCGGTTCACACCACTCGGCCCCCGTACGTGGCTGTCGCGGCCTTGTTGCTCTCCTTGTCCGGATTTGGATACATCTGGCTCGGAGAGCCGGCCTGGCTCTACGATTCCGCAAGCACAGTGGAGTCGGCCGAGTCGGCCCAGGCGGGTTTGAGATTCGGGCTCTATCTCACAGCCAAAAGGTTGGAAGAGTACCGCAGATCGGCTGGGCGGCTGCCGGCAACCATTGCCGAGGCGGGGTCGACCGAGGACGGCATTAGGTACGTTCGGAAATCGGATTCGAGCTTCGAAATCTCCGGCTGGAAAGGCGACCTTGGATTGACGCTGCTGTCATCGCAATCGCCGGAGGCTCTTCTTGCCCCGAGCCGCAAGATTCTTGAGCAGCCTCACCCGTAAATTGCTCCGGGGAGCCCATTAGGTGCCCTGGAGAGGAAGTTTGTTGTCGCGAGCCAACCTGACTGTGTCCGCCCCCCATTCCCTCAGCTTGTGAGCTAGTTCCTCCGGTTTAACCGGCTTGGGGAGGTAGTCGTCCATCCCAGCGGCGAGACATTTCTCCCGGTCGCCGGCCATCGCGTTAGCGGTCATCGCCACGATCGGTGTGTGCCGTCCGGCGCCCTCCCGTTGGCGAATCGCGGTGGCGGCTTCGTAGCCGTCCAGCTCCGGCATCTGACAGTCCATGAAGATCAGGTCGTACCGGAATTGGGCGCTCATCGCCAGGGCTTCCTGCCCGTTCGCGGCGATATCAACTCGACAGCCCAGTCGTTCCAGCATCCGGACCGCCACCTTCTGGTTGACCAGATTGTCCTCGGCCAGCAGCACTCTGGTTGACGCGAACGGGGCGTCGCCTATCCGTCCCTGCAGCCCCGACCCCGAGGCGGGCAAAACCGCCTTTGCTTCCGCGAGCGAATGCCGCGTCACAAAGGGCCGCGGCGTATTTGATGCGCTCAAGACGGCACTCAATGCCGCCCGCAAGCTCGACTGACGGACCGGCCGGACGAAGTAACCGTCGAACCCCGCGTTCCTGAACCGATCGCCCTCACCGCGCTGTCCCGACGAGGTCGTGACAATGAGGCGAATCTCCGCGAACTCTGGCCGCACCCGAACTGCCCGTCCGAACGCCTCGCCGTCCATTCCGGGCATCAGGTAGTCCACAATCACCACCTGGAACGGATCGGCTGCGTTCCGAGCCTCATCCAACCGGCGGAGACCGTCCGCTCCGGTGCTCACGCCAGTGGGCCGCATGGCCCAATGGGTCAACTGTTCCGTCATGATTCGGCGATTCACTTCGGTGTCGTCGACGACCAGCACCCGCACGCCGGCCAGGCTTGTTGATTGGAGAAGAACCAGTGGCTCCCCCTGATCGTGAGGCAGGAGGAGATCGACCCAGAAAGTGGAACCTCGATTCAGTTCGCTTTCGATCCCAACCGCGCCCTGCATCAGCTCCGCCAGTTGTCGGGTGATGACCAGGCCCAGTCCGGTGCCGCCGTATTTCCGAGTGGTCGAGCCATCGGCTTGCGAAAACTTCTGGAACAACCGACCCTGCGCCTCCGCACTCAATCCGATGCCGGTGTCCTCGATGGCGATCCGAACCATGGTTCGGTCGTCTTCCCGGGAGACCGCCGAGACGTCGATCAGGACATGCCCGTGATGGGTGAACTTGATCGCATTGCCGGTCAGGTTGATGACGATCTGGCGAATCCGGCCGGCGTCCGCGATGAACCGGGTGGGCAAGTCGGGCTGATAGCGGAACGCCAAGGCGATCTGCCGCTCCTCGGCACGGGCCGCAAGCAGGTCGACCACTTCGTCGATGGCGACCCGCAAATCGAACGGGTGCGGCTCGATTGCTAGCTTCCCCGCCTCGATCTTCGAGAAGTCGAGAATGTCGTTGATAATCGCGAGCAACGCCTCGCCGGACTGCTTGATGGTCTCAGCGAATTCCTTCTGTTCCGGATTGAGCGGGGAGTCGAGCAGAATGCCCGTCATGCCGAGGACACCGTTCATCGGGGTTCGAATCTCGTGGCTCATGTTGGCCAAGAAGTCGCTCTTTGCCTTGGCCGCCGCTTCCGCCGCGCCGCGCGCGTCCTCCAACGTGGCCCGCACTTCGCGTTCCGCGTTCCGCGTGGCGGTGACGTCATCATAGAGCACGAACTGCACGCCCGAGGCCGCGCCGCCGGCCTCCGCTGCGGACACCCGCACCGTGACCATCGTTCCGTCGTGGCGCCGCCGCTCCACTTCCGTCACCACGGGCCCCCCAGACCGGACCAGAACATCGAGTTGAGCCGCTGCCGCCAGTTCCGCCTCCGGGACGATGAGATCGTTGAGCGGGCGCCCCACTCCCTCGATCGACCGATAGCCGAACAAGGTTTCGAACGCCGGATTGATCCCAAGTACCGTGCCGCGGCGATCTACCGTCGCGATCGCGATGGGGCAGCTATCGAGCAGTGCACTCAGGAAGGCGCGCTGGGTGGCGGCCTCCCATTGTGCCTCGAGGCGACCGAGCAGTTCCCGCCGGGCCACGCGCTGGATTTGCAGGACGACAACGCCAAAGACCGGTACGATGACCGCGGCCCCGGTATGAACTGAACTGTGTCCATGGCGAATCAGCGCAAATTCCAGCGGCAGGAGCATGCACGCGATGTAGGCGTGGAACGCGATCGCGTCGGCGGCAAGCGTGGTGGCGCCAGCGGCCACCAGCCCCGCAAGCAACACCATCATGAAGAGCAATTCGGTCAGTGCGAGGTGGCGGAAAACGAAGAGAAGGCCGATGCCCCAGGACGCCGCGTTGGCGATGGCGGTGACTCGGAGCGCGCTGAGCGTGGAGTCGGGGCGGCGGAGTAGGACCGCCCGGACGAGGGTGGTGGTCGCGACGACGGCCATCCAGGCGATGAGGAGTGCGGGCGGTGCGCGGCCGCCGAGCACTCCAGCGACAATCCCAACGCAGGCGAGGTGGCCGACCGCGGCACTCCGGCCCGTGGCGGCCAGATGTTGCTTCAGGTCGTGCGCGTGGCTGTCCAGACGATCCCCCGGACCGTCGCTGGAAACGATAGTGCTCAAGCTTGTCGGTTGTTCGATCGACACCGCGTTCTCCCAGCTGGGGCGTTCCTTTGGCGTAAACCCCAATCAAAGAGGTATCGGCAGGCAGGGGCGGCCAATGAGGGACGCCGACCCTATACGAGCCGTCCATGGCGCGCGGTGGTGGATGCGCTCAGGTCATATGTGATTTACTTTGGCATGCCCACCCGTGCGAGCGGAGGGCCGCCCGAGTGATTTACATGATTATTGAGCCGAGTTTGAACCGATTGGTGTCCGGGGGGTTGCCAGAGATGCCGAGCCTATCACAAACACATCGAGGCCTGTCAATGGAGCGCCGATGAGGGCCCCGGCCGCTCCGATTGGAAGGCCCCGCCGGGTGGCAATCCTCGTCTTCGACGAGGTCGAGTTGCTCGACCTCGCTGGTCCGTTCGAGGTCTTCTCCGTCGCAGGCTTCACCCGTCAACAGGTCCTGTTTGAGGTCTCACTGGTCGCGGAGCAGGCTGGGCCCGTCATGGCCCGGAACCGATTCGCCCTCGCGCCGCACCACTCGCTCTCGGACTGCCCCAGGCCCGACATCCTGGTCATCCCGGGCGGATACGGCACCCGGAAGGAGATCCACAACCCCGTGCTCATCGATTGGATTCGCGACACCACCCCACGGACCGAAGTGACGCTCTCGGTTTGTAGCGGCGCCCTGTTGCTCGCCCGCGCAGGCCTCCTGGAGAATATGCATGTGACGACCCACCGCGGAGCGCTTGGGCTGCTCGCGGAACTTGCGCCCAATGCTATCATACATTCTGACCGCAGGTTCGTCGATAACGGAGCGCTCGTTTTGTCCGCGGGGATATCGGCCGGGATCGACGCCGCCTTGCATCTCGTTTCCCGGTTGTCGGGAGTAGCCGTCGCTCGCGAGACCGCGGAGTACATGGAGTATCGGTGGGAGGAATGAAGTCGGCAAAGGAAAGACCGCAACAAAGAGACCGCAAATGATGGACGGCAACAGCAGGCCCGGCGCCGCGAAAGAACGTAGGGGCACGGTATGCCGTACCCACATCCTTGTGAGGTCGCATGAGAATTCTTCTCGTTGCCTTCTTCCTGCTGGTTTTCTCTAGTCCGCGGGCTCATCCGCAATCTAGGCTGGGCGCGCCGGCGATTCGGCTCACAAACGTGACTGTCATTGACGTCCGCGGCGGCAAGGCGAGGCCGGGCATGACGGTCACCATTGTTGATGGACGCATCACTGCGATCGTTCCTAACGGGACGCCCGGCGAGGCCACCGGGCGACGCATTGACGCCTCCGGCAAATTCCTCATCCCCGGTCTCTGGGACATGCACGTCCACCTATTGTTTGGAGACTGGTTCCCCGGCGCCCGCGACATCTCGCTTCCTCTGTTTATCGCGAACGGGGTCACCGGTGTCCGCGATATGGGAAGCGATCTCGAGCCCGTTCTGGAGTGGCGCAAAGCAATCGATGCCGGCACGCTTCTCGGCCCCCGGATCGTAACGCCCGGCCCCATGCTCGATGGGCCCGAGCCGCGCTTCCCCAGCTCCATCGCGATCAAGACCCCCGAGGATGGCCGCCACGCTGTCCGCGAACTCAAACGTCGAGGCGCCGACTTCATCAAGTTCCAGTCGCTCATTCCTCGCGACGCCGTCTTTGCCATCGCCGACGAAGCCAAGAAGCACGGCCTCGTCGTCGCGGGCCATGTTCCAGACGCGGTCCGTGCCAGCGAGGCTTCCACGGCAGGCCAGAAGAGCTTCGAGCACCTCATCGGTATCTTTGAGGGCAGTTCCCCGGCCGAAGACGAGTTCTTGAAAGGATCGAAGGGCCCGGGGAGGTTTCTCGCCGCGTACGACCCCAAGCGTGCCAGGGTGCTCGCGGAACTGCTCGCCAAGAATCGAACATGGCAGTGTCCGACGCTGGTTTGGGAGCGGGGAGGGAACCTCATCGACGAAAACGATTTCCCTCACGACCCAAGAGCGAAGTATGTGCCGTCGTATTGGAAAGACAAAACCTGGCGGCGGTTCACCGACCAGATCACCCATGAGTTCAATACCGACGACCTTGCTACTCGGAAAAGATTCGTTGAGAAGGAACTCGAGGTCGTGGGGGCGCTGCACCGTGCCGGAGTTCCGTTCCTCGCCGGCACCGACACACCACCGGGCGTCTTTGTGTTTCCCGGGTTTAGCCTCCACGAAGAATTGCAGCTCTTCGTCCGGGCGGGCTTTACTCCTCGCGAGGCACTCGAGACGGCCACGCTCAATCCGGCCATCTATCTCGGTCTCGAGAAGCGGCTCGGTACGGTCGAGACGGGTAAATTCGCCGACCTCGTCTTGCTCGACGCCAATCCGCTCGAGGACATTCGCAACACACAACAGATCTCGGCCGTGATCGTCCGCGGCCGGTACCTCGCCCGTGCGGACCTCGATTCGCTTCTCGCCCATGCCGAGACCGCCGCTGGTAGGCAATAGCGATCGATCACCCAGCGGCATCGGAAAAGGTGACCAATCGGATAGCGAACGTTGGCGACGGCTCCTAAACGCTCCGCTTCACGAGCTTCATTGGAGGCCCTCGGCCAGTTTGGCAGGTCGAATCCGTGGGACCAACCCTAAGGACTAGTCACAAAATCATACCGAAGATCAATACGCCGCCTTACCCGTCCGCAGCACAGTTCACGCTCGACTTCGGCTCCCCGGAGTGCGTCTCTACCTCCACCTTCGAGGACTTTATGAATCGAATCGCGAATCCCATCGCCTCATTCTGGATCTTGGGTGCCCTCCTGGCATTGGGAGTCGAGACACCGATCCATGGCCAGAGCTCGACCTCCTTCACGCCTTGGGCTGGAATGTACGTGCCGACCCGTAACTCGTTCAGCGGGCTGGGAGCGGATATCAAGCGTGACAACAGCTTCATCGGCGGGGTCCGGTTTACGTTTTGGGGCAAGAGTCCTTTGGGATTTGAGCTCTCGGGCGGATTCGCGCCGGCGAAAGTGCAGATCGCGGGGGTGACGCTGAACGAAACCCGCAACACCAATGCTTTCCTCGCGAGTCTCAAACTGATGTTGGGTGTGAGTGGCGCGAGCTCACGGCTCGGCATCTATGTCGGGGCCGGCCCTGCCTTCATTCGCCGGGGCGATGACATCTTGCACGTCGGCACGAGTCAATCGGACATCGGGGCAGCTGTCGGTGCCGGGTTGCGATTTCCCGTCTCCTCCGGGCTCTCGCTGCGGCTCGACGGTGAGGACTATATGTACGGCGGAGATTTTGACGGTTCGAAGAAGTTTCAGAATGATCTGGTCCTAAGCGTGGGCTGTCCGTCTTCTTCTGAGCGGGGCGCGAGTCTCCCGGCAAGCATTTACGAACCGCACTGCTACTTACCTAGAGTTCGTGCAGTAGCTCGAGGGGCTGGTTCCAGATTGTGGGATGCCCCTCGGTCTTGGCCCTCGAACCCCCTAATCACGGGTCCACGCCGAGGGTGTCGAAATATGCGACAATCCGATCGTGCGCGCCTTGCCGCGTGTACACGTCTGGTCGCCGCGACTCGATCACGTCCGCTATCACTGCCGCCACTTCTTCGGGGCTCTGCGAGTTCGGGAGTTGTCCCGAGTCCGGTCCCCCGTGTCTTGCGTTGGCGCCGAATTCAGTCCGAACCACCCCAGGCGAGATGAGGGAGAACTGGATCCCCGGGTGGGTTTCCTGAACCTCCGAGCGGAAGTTCGTGGTCAGGGCATTGAGGAAATGTTTGGCGGCGCTGTAGGCGGAACGGAAGGTCGCGAACGGGAGACGACCCAGCATCGAGGAAATGTTGATCACGTGCCCCGCGGTGCGTTCCTTGAAGTGAGGGAGTACTTCCTGCATTCCATACAACGCGGACTTGACATTGATCCGCATCATGTCATCAATGTCGTCGTCGGTAAGCTGGGATGGCACCCGAGTGATGCCTTGGCCAACGGTGTTGACCCAGACATCGATATGCCCGAATCGTTCGAGCGACTCGGCGACCACGCGGTGCACTTCGTCCCTGCGAGTGACGTCCGCGACGATTGAATGGGCCCGCGCACCGCACCGGGCCGCGACGACCGCAAGCGCTTCCGGTCGCCGCGCAACCAGAG
>JANYKV010000013.1 GCA_025358055.1 Gemmatimonadota bacterium | reverse complement strand
CCTTCACACATCGGGTTGAGCCCGATGGGAAATGGGAGGTCATCCACGTTCGTCACGGTCGAAGTCACGATGTGTTTGAAGAAGTACGAACTGGCCGGAAACCCTTTCACGTTGAACTGCTGAATGAACGAGCTCCCGACGAACGCAGACGGTGTGCCGCCCATGTCGGTGATCAGGGCCTCATTGGTCGCGAGGGTGAGCCGGAGGTCGAGTGCGAGATTTCTCGAGCTGATCGGCGTGGCATCGAAGGCGAGTTCGATCCCTTTGTTGATGGTCTCGCCGATGTTGAGGAACTCGGAGCCGGGGTACCCGCGCGATGGCTTGAGGGGGATTGCGACGATCGCGTCCCGGATCTTCTTGTTATAGTAGGTAAACTCAATGCCCACGCGCTGTTTGAGGAGCCCCGCGTCGAACCCGGCCTCGAACTCCTGACCCACTTCCGGCTTGAGATTGGCGTTGCCGAAGTTTTACGGCGTGACGCCACCGATGCCGCCATGACCCACCACCCCCCGGTAGGTCTGGATCGCGGAAAACACGTCGGGCTGGTTGCCGGCTCGGCCCCACGCGGCTCGAACTTTGAGCTGTGACAACCAGCCCAGCTTCGCGACCGCCGGCTCCTCGGAGGCCACCCACGATGCACTCAACTTCGGGTAGTATACCGCTTTGAAATTCTTGCCGAACGCGCTGTTGCCATCGCCGCGGAGGGCGGCCGTCAGAAAGACTCGATTGTTCCACCCCACCTGTTCTTGGGCGTACACACCGAAGGTCTTGTTTTCCTGAAAGAATTCATCGGCCTGGCGGTCCGCTGCCCCGGTAATGTCCGAGGGGCCTGGGATGGCGAAGGTCTGCCCGGTAGCGTGCAGGCGGTCGAACTGCTTGTGGTAGTACTGTACTCCCGCCGAACTCGTAGCAATCAGGGTCTTGTTGACCGCCCAATCCGCCGAAGCGCCATAGTCGGCGGTGAAGAACACTCCACTCAACTCGGCTCCCGACTTGAAGCCGTTACTCAAGTCGAAGAAGGGTCCGTTAGGCACTCGCTCGACCAGATTCGATGATTTGTCATTCGAATAATCCGGGCCGATGGTCAGATGCTGGCGAAACCACGGTGTGGGGGCATGCCGAATCGTCACGCTTGCGGTCGTTTTATTGAGGTCGTCGTAGGCGAAGACATGATTGTAATCCTCGGGCCGATAGAACTGGTAGCCGTGACCTGGGCCGTTCCACCCGGTTGTGGACGAATCCTGCCCACCGTTGCTGTAGTCCGGTTCGCAGCCCGGAAAGTTGCAGGCCCAGAGGATCGAGGTAGTGATGGGCTGGAATCCGGAGGCCCCGCGGAGTCGGGAGCGGACCACGCCGAGACTCACATCGACCTTGAATTTGTCTCCGGGGGCGCGGTAGCTGATGTTCGCCCGACTGGTGAACTTGTTGAGCCAGTTGTAGCTGACATAGCCCTCGTCGCGGCTGCCACCGGCCGACACAAAGTAGCTGAGCTGGTCGTTCCCGCCGCTGAGCGAGGCACCCATGGCAATGGGGGTGCCGGTAGTGAAAGGTGAGACCGGGCAGTTGTGAGCGGCTACCGCGCAGTATTTCTCGTTGAAGGCCAGCACGTCGAATGAATGGACTTGGCCATCGAGGGCGCTGATGTAGTAGTTCGGATCGTAGCGACCGACCGGGTTCTGGAGGTAGTTGACCCCGGCATCGAATTTGGCTTCAAAGGTTGGCCGGCCCTGCTTGCCCCGTTTGGTGATAATCTGTATGACTCCGTTGGAGGCTTCCGTGCCGTAGATCGTGGCGGCCGAGGGGCCCTTGAGGATCTCGATCGACTCAATCTCCTCGGGGTTCAAGGCGTTGATGGCGGAAGGTGACTCCTGGGCGCCAAAGAACGCCTCGCTCGGCACCGCGTCGAGATTGGCGACTCGGATGCCATCGACGTAGACCAGAGGGGCGTTCGACAGGCTGAGCGAGCCGCTGCCCCGGATTCGAGTGATCCCACCGGATCCTATTGCGCCGCTGGCCCGGATGACACGAACACCGGGCACGTTTACCGAGAGCATGTCCTGCAGCTTTGCGGGTGGAGCGATGACGACGGTGTTGGAAACGTCCACCTTGCCGATCACGTTGCCCAACGTGCGTTGTTGTTGCTCGCCGGCGGTACCGGTGACGACGATCTCATCCAATTTGACGATCAGCTCGCTGAGCTCAATTCGCACGGGCGGCGCGCCAACGGTGGCGTCGGTGGTGAGCGGCTGGTATCCGATGCGGCTGACGCGGAGGCGCACGGTGGTACCGCTCAGACCGTTCAATTGGAACTGCCCCCGGCCGTTAGTCCGACTGAAGGCCTCGCTTCCTTCGACCCGAACGAGGGCGTCTGCCAATGGTCGTCTGGTCTTCGAGTCGGCGATGATTCCCGAGACGGTCCCGGTTTGAGCCAACGCAACGGGCGCCACCCCAAATAGGAGGGCCAG
Organism: Gemmatimonadota bacterium; assembly: GCA_025358055.1. Lineage (GTDB taxonomy): Bacteria > Gemmatimonadota > Gemmatimonadetes > Gemmatimonadales > GWC2-71-9 > JANYKV01. The sequence goes on along the minus strand of JANYKV010000013.1, from coordinate 2,996 downwards.
CGCAAGGGTAGCATGAAGGAGACCTGGCGCGGCACGCGACCGCATGTGAATGAGTAGGTTGCCCATTGGTCCAGTCCTCGTAGGAAGGTCAACCGCGTGGCGCGCATTCGGAACTCGGCCCAGCATGGGTTGGTCCTATCGCACCGGCCCGAGGTACTTGTCGAACCAGATGAGCGCTTGTTTCATGGCCTCTGAGCGAGGCGCCAGGTGCCCGCCCTCGTAGACCGCGTTGCGCTTGATTGCAGAGCCCAGAAACCGGAACATGGGTTCCTGGGAGGTCGCGGTAGGAACCAGGTGGTCGTACTTTCCGTTGATCATGAGGACCGGAATAGTGACGCGCGGAAGGAAGTTGATCACGTCAACTTCCGGCCTGGCCCGATCCAGTTGAAGCCCCGCGCCGTCCAGCACCTCGGCCTTCAAGCGCGGCTCGATTGCCGATACGATACCTCCCGTCACGGCACCCCAACTCAATCCGTAGTATCCTAGTCGCGTCGTATCGACGTCCGAACGGGTTGCGAGATAGTCGATCGACCGGCGGACGTCGTTGATCCACATCACCACATGATCCCGCCAGAACAGTGTCTCATCGGGGTAGTCTGTGTCGAGGCCGTCGCCTCGTTCGAAGGTGCTCTTGTAGACCGGCCAGATCACCGCCCGGCCGCTCCGAACGAGAAATGCGACATCCACGGGATTCAGGGTGGTACTCACGCGGGCCTTGATTGCGTAGGAACCAGGGAAATGGACCACGGTTTGAAACGGTGGACTGCGCCGCTTGGGCAGGAAAAGATAGGCGGCTACGCGCTCGTTCCCGTATGCGGCATCGAAGCTGACCTTCTCTTTGATCCAGTCGTCCTCAGTAGTATCCCTGGTCTCCACCCGGGCGTTGAGCGGTGCGCGGTCATAATCGTACATTCGCCGAAGGGTGGCAAAGACAACATCAGGCACGGGCTTCTCGAGTGAGTAATCTCGGAAGATTTGCTCCAGGGGTCGGACGGCGAGGGCCAGGCTTGGCTCTTCCCGAGGATACTTAGCGAGCCGGATGCCATTGATCGGAGAGCGGTCGAACGGGTCCGCGGCATCCGGGTAGGCGAACATGTATGATTTCGTCGACCAGTCCCCTCCAAGGATGTAGCGCTTATTGCCGACAGCGTTTTGACACCACTCCCGGACGTTGCCTGCCATATCGAACGTGCCGAATGGCCCTAGGCCGCGGAACCTGCTACCGGGGGTCGGCCCCCCGGTGCCAAAATTGCTTCCTGGGACGATCCATGCGCTTGCCAGCGGCGCGGCGGCGCGGTTCCAATGCCACACGCTCGGGAGCGACTTGCCGAGGAACTTTGCGTACGCAGCGGCTTCGTACCAACTCACGCCACCCACGGGGAGATTCCCTTGCCCCACCGGGGCGGTTCCTCCTTCCCATGTAGACGGGCCCGGACGTCCCACTTTGTCTCGGAACAACATCATCGCTTCCTCGAACGACAGCCGGCGTCCGGCCCTCACAAAATCGTATTCCCAGTATTCCTTTCTCGTATAGCCACCGGCCACGACAAATGCTTTGAACTCCGTGTTCGTGACCTCGTAGCGATCCATAAGGAAGTCACCCAACCGGAGCGGCTTGGTGTGTTGGAGACCTGGCATTGCCGCCATGAAGGCGCCCCCCTTCACGCGGACCATCTCCGAATCAGGCGCGCCGATTCGGTCGAGCTGAAAGGTGTCGGCTGCGATCTGCGGCCAAATCGGAAACTGAACCGGCCAAACTACGAGTTGGAGCGAACGAAACCCCGGCTTCTCGATCCGGATCCGTGATACCGAAGAAAGTTGACGTCCCTGTCCCCCGCTTGGTAGGCGGACGCTATCCGTCGGTGTCGTGCCCAAGAGCTGCCAACTACTGGTGTCTGCGTAGTTGGCCCGGTAGACCTTCGCGCCTTCCGGCGAAGTGTGAAATACCACCTTGGCCGAGAACCTCGGCCAGAGAGAGCCGAGCGTTGAATCGTTCGGCAGGATCGCTGCGGCCTGGATCGCGACGGCATAGGCGCTATCGACGCTTCGATCCAAAACGAGGCGCTGGATGAGGGGAATCGCCTTCTGGTGGACCCACCCCTCGCGTCGATTTTGGGCCACCCGGACAAAAGCGAACCCGCCAATCAACAGGAGGGCCAGAGCGGCGACGATGGCTACCAGCCTACGGCTGAACGGTGATCGCGTCGTCCCGGAGGCTTCAGCCGCCATTCCTCCAGAGTGGGTCGTCAACGCTTCGATTTCCCGAAGCAACTCATCCGTCGATTGGAAGCGAGCTGCGGGTGCCTTTTCGAGGCACTTCATCACCATCCGGGCCAGGGGGGGCGGTAGGTCGGATCGGAGGCTTTTGATTGGCTCGGGCGAAGTAGAGATGTGCGCTGCGAGGACTGCCTGCGGCGTTCCGCTGAATGGTGGTTTCCCTGTCAGTAATTCGTAGGCGAGGACACCGACGGCGTAGATGTCGGCCCGGTGATCGATGCGGGGGTCCCCGGCCGCCTGTTCCGGCGCCATATACGTAGGAGAGCCAAGGGTGTCTCCGGCGGTCGTCAGGTCTTCGCCCGTCGACGCGTCGCTCACGGCCTTGGCGACTCCGAAGTCCAAGACGTACGCGTGCCCCTCCGACAGCATCACATTGTCGGGTTTGATGTCGCGGTGTACCACACCGTGGCGGTGCGCGTGGGCGAGCGCGTCGACCACATCCTGCAACAGCCGCACGATCTCCGAGGTGGACAACGGCGGCTCTTGCTTCAGGCGGCTGCGGAACGATTCGCCCTCGACGTACGGCATCACATAGTAGAGGAGCCCGTCAGCCTCACCCGAGTCGATCAGCGTGAGGATGTTGGGGTGGTGCAGCTCCGCGGTAATCGCGATCTCGCGCAGGAAGCGATCGGGTCCAAGGGCGACGGTAAGCTCGGGGCGGATAACCTTGATCGCGACTGCGCGGGGATGCTTGAGATCGCGAGCGAGGTACACCGTTG
>JANYKV010000011.1 GCA_025358055.1 Gemmatimonadota bacterium | reverse complement strand
ATCTCATGACGCTCGGCGCCGGGGGCTATTTTGCCGGAGTGGTTGGTCAGCTCACTGAGCGCGTCGGGGAGGCCAGTACGTTTTTTGGCCTCGCGGGGGTCCTGGGGTTCTTTGCCGTTGCCGCCGTTGCGATCGGTCCATGGCTTCGGCGGAAGGCAATGCAGGTCGGGGCGACATTGTAGGTACATCACGTATGAGGCGGGATCTCGGCGTCGAGTTGGTAGACCCGCCCTCTTTGTCTGGTCTTCACCTCCTTACATTCAGAGCATCTCATGAATTTACGATGGCACGTGTTCGTGCTCGTTCTCGGGCTCTCCACTAGGCCGCTACAGGCCCTCCAGACGCTCGACACGGTTGTGGTTCGCGGTGCCACGATCATCGACGGGCGTGGGGGCACGCCAATCCGGGATGGGGTCATCGTAATCGCCAGCCAGCGCATCGTGGCCGTTGGTCCGCGCGGGAGCGTGCCGCCGCGGCATACAAGAAGCTCGATGATTTCGGGACGTTGGAGCCCGGGAAGCGGGCCGATCTGGTGATCCTCGACGCAGACCCGCTCGAGAAGCCAACAACGTGCGGGAAATATCGATCGTGATGAAAGACAGCGTCATCGTGGACCGCGATGCGCTCCCGCGCCGAAAGGTGCTCACGCGGCACTAGGGTTCTTCCGGCGCCCCGACTTGGGGGCCTGGGTTGCGCTGTTAGACGGGCGCCACCGCCGACCGCGCCGGTGCGCCTGGCGGTGCGGAACGGAGGTACTGGGCCGGCCAGCTTGCCGCCTGACCGAGCTCTCGCGCGGCACGAAGCGGCCAGTACGGGTCGCGCAAGAGTTCGCGCGCGAGCAGCACCAGATCGGCTTGCCCCGACCGAATGATGTGATCGGCTTGCACCGGCTCGGTGATAGCGCCCACGGCCCCGGTGGGAATGCCCGTTTCCCGGCGGATTCGTTCGGCGAAGGCCGCTTGATAACCCGGGCCCACCGGAATCCTTACGTGCGGAACCGCACCCCCTGACGAACAATCGACCAGGTCCACCCCGAGCGGACCGAGACGACGCACCAGGTCGATCGAGTCTTCCAGGGTCCACCCACCCGCATGCCAGTCGGTTGTCGAAAGCCGAACGAACAGGGGCAGATGCTCCGGCCAGACCGCCCGAACCGCCGCGACCGCCTCGCACACGAGCCGGGTCCGATTCTCAAACGAGCCACCGTACTGATCGGTTCGGCGATTGGTCAGCGACGACAGGAATTCGTGAAACAAATATCCATGTGCCGAATGTACTTCGAGCACCGAGAATCCGGCCGCGAGCGCTCGTTGGGCGGCCGCGGCGAAGTCCGCGAGGATTCCAGCAATTTCGGCTAAGGTGAGCGCGTGCGGCGGAGGGTCCGCTTCGGCGAATGGAATTGCACTCGGGGCCACCGGCACCCACCCGCCCTGAGCGGCGGAAATCGTACCAGTGCCATCCCATGGGCGACGAGTGCTCGCCTTGCGCCCCGCATGTGCGAGTTGGATCCCGAGGTGTGCCCCCTGCTCTCGAACAAAACGCGAGATCCGCGCGAGTTGGTCGATGTGAGGGTCTTGCCAGAGCCCCATGTCTTCGGGGCTGATGCGCCCATCGGGGCTCACCGCCGTGGCTTCCACGAAGACGAGGCCGGCACCTCCGACGGCACGACTACCCAAGTGGATGAAGTGCCAATCGTTGGCGAACCCCCCCTCGGACGAGTACTGGCACATGGGGGAGACCGCGATGCGATTGGGGAGCGTCACTCCGCGGAGCGTCAGCGGATCAAAGAGTCCAGACATGCGTGAAGTTTAGTCGCCGACGAACTCCCAAGCCACGCGTCGGGCGTACCCGTCGAGTCTCGACCCCGCGCCGCCACCCTGGCGGGCCCCGCCGACCGGCCGCAATATGCTGGGTGGATCCATATCACTCCGCCGTGCCGCGCCTACTGGCCGGCCTCACCGCGCCGCGGAAAGGTCTCATCGGCCCGTGGAGTCATTACTACCCCTATGAGGCCGCACCCGGGCCGGCCATCGAGTATCTCGATGATGCCCTCCGATGGTGGGATCATTGGCTCAAGGGAATTGATACGGGCATCATGCGTGAGCCGATGCTACGCGTCTGGATGCAGCATGAGGCTGCCTGCTGCGGCATGAGAGAGACGACCGGCCGCTGGGTGGCGGAAGCCGAATGGCCCACTGCCAGAATTCAACCTCGCCGCTACTACCTCACTCCCGATGGAATTGCACCGACGCGCGCCGCCGAGGTGGCACGGCCGGTCCCCCCGATCCAGTCGGTTGGCATGGCAGGAGGGCACTGGTGCCCGTTCGACATGGATACGGAACTCGCCCGAGATCAGCGGATCGATGACGCTCGGTCGCTCGGTTTCGACGCCCCGCCACTGACGGAGCGGCTCGAGATCCTCGGGGCCCCCGTGGTGCGGCTCGAGGTGACCGCGGACCGGCCGGTGGCGATGGTCGCGGTCCGCCTCAATGACGTGGCGCCGGACGGCTGTTCGCGCCGAGTCACCTTGGGGGTCCTCAATCTCACCCACCGCAATGGCCATGAGTCTCCTGAGGCCCTGGTGCCCGGCCAGCGCTACCAGGTGCGGGTCCAACTCAAGGATATCGCCCACTCCTTCCAGCCTGGACATCGAATCCGCGTGGCCATCTCGAGCAGCTATTGGCCGATGGTACTACCGACCCCGGAGGTCGTGCAGCTGACCGTTCTGGCGGGTGTGAGCGAACTCATCCTGCCGGTCCGCCGCGGGCGCGTTGAGGATAACCAGCTGGCCGACTTTGGCGCGCCCGCCCAGCAGCGGATTCGACTCCTTGAGCGGGTCGAAGGCGGGGGCGGGGCGCCCAGGAAGCACTTCGAAGTGGACATCGTCCACGACCGGGTGACGCTTCGAAGTATCCAGCCTGCGAGCCGGGTTCGGTTCAAAGACATCGGGACCATCCGCGAGAACGGAGACGAGTTGGTAATGGAGATTTCGGACTCGAACCCGGAAGGTGCCACGCTCCATGATCGGCGTTGGACCAGTTGGGAGCGGGGTGACTGGAATCCCAGAGTGGAAACCGAGCTCCGGTTGACGCTCACGGCGACGGAATATCAGCTCAAGTCGACCATCCTCGCGACCAACGGAGCGGAAACGGTCTTTACGAGATCATGGGACCATAGGATTTCCCGGCGACTCGGCTGAGAAGATTCACGGCGGATGCCACGGACTGAACAACAGCAGACGATCCACACTTCAGAACCGCAGATGACGCAGATAGCGCGTCTTGGGCTTGATCGGATGGCGTTCCACCCCGAGGTACGGGTCGCCTGGGGCTTCCATCTGGTCGTGGGGTCCGTGCTTATCTGTGTACCTACCTCATCCGCGTGTCATCTTCAGTTGCGTGGTTGCTGTTCAATGCACCCGTCGCACCTGATCCTTCCAGAACGGCTCCCGCAACAGACGTTTGAGCACCTTGCCACTCGGATTCCGTGGCAGCTCGGTCATGAATTCTATTCGCCGAGGCACCTTGAACTTCGCGATCAAGGCACGGCAATGGCCCACCAACTCCTCGGTCGAAGTGCTGTGCCCGCCACGCACGACCACGAATGCCAGCACCGACTCACCGAACCGATCGTCCGGGATTCCGATCACCGCCGCATCTCCCACCGCGGGATGGCTAAACAACGCGTTCTCGACTTCGCGGGGGTAGATATTCTCGCCGCCGGATACGATCATGTCGTGGACCCGGTCCTTGAGGTAGAGGTAGCCCTCCGCATCAAGCAGGCCGATATCTCCGGTATGCATCCAACCCCCCGCCAGCGCTCGGGCCGAGGCGTCCGGAAGTTGCCAGTAGCCATCCATCAACTGGGGTCCCCGGGCCAATACCTGCCCAACGGCGCCCGGCGGAAGCGGATTGTCCTCGGCATCGGCAATCCGGAGTTCGGTCCCCGCGATCGATCGGCCGGCGGAAAGCAGGAGCTCCGGGCGACCCGCGAGCGCGCTTTGGTGGTCCTCAGGCGTGAGGAGAGTAAGCACGGAAGAGACTTCGGTCATTCCATACGCCTGGCAAAAGTCACAGTGAAAGACCGCCATGGCTCGGCGTAACGTGTCCTCGGCGATGGGGGAAGCGCCATAAAACATCATGCGCAGGTGCGCAAACCGGCGCTGTTCGATGCCGGGCACATGGAGCAAGCAGGCTTGAATCATGGCCGGCACGAGCGTGGTGACGGCGATCTTCTCTTCGTCGAGCGCTTTCACGACCTCGCCCGGATTGAACGCTTCGTGGAGGATGATGGTGGCGTGCTGGGTAAGCCCAGCGACGACTTGGGATACCGCTCCGGCATGGAAAATCGGCATCACCAGAAGCAGCCGCTCCCCGGCCTCCAATGCACGACTGAACGCAGAGCGGCATTGCTCGGCGTTCGAGAGGATAGCGCGGTGAGTGAGCAACGCCCCCTTCGGGGATCCTGTGGTCCCGCTCGTATACATCTGAAACAACACACTGTTGGGCGAGATGGCCCGCTCTGGTGGCTCAGCCGAGTACGTACTGACCCAGGATGCGTACTCCACCCAGCCGGGAAGGGGCCTATGGTCGATGCTGATCCACCGCGTGACGAGAGGGAGGTCCGCGCGGACGGCGTCGACGCGAGACGCGAACTCGCCTCGGGCGACCACGAGGACCGCTTTCGCGTCGTCGAGAATGTAGCGCCACTCCGCAGGCGCGAGGCGGTAGTTGAGTGGCACGGGAACCGCTCCCGATTTTGACGCGGCGAGGTAGGCGACGAGCAGCTCGACAGAGTTCTCGGCGAGATACCCAAACCGATCCCCCACTTCTAAGCCGGTGCCAATCAGCGCATTGGCCAGACGGTTCGCCTCTTCGTAGGCCTGCCCGTAGGTCATCGTCCGATTGCCTTGGATCACGAACTCGAGGTCGGGACTCTCCCGCGCCACCCGATCGAGATGGTCGTGCAGCCTCACGGCCGTCTCACCGCCGGCGAGATTCCGGCTGGATCGATCGGCAGTCCGTGCACTTGCACGCAGTGACTATGAGCGAGCTGGTGGCTCACGAAGGCGAGGTGCATGGCCGACACTCGGCCCTGAGCATCCTGGGCGGCGTTGATGGCTTCTTTGGCCAGTTTGAGCGCATACGGTGATCGCTCGGCAATACGCTGGGCCAGCGACAGCACCTCCGCCTCGAGCCGCTCGTTGGGCACAACTCGGTTGACCATTCCCCGCCGATGAGCATCCGCTGCGGTGAGCCAGTCGGCAGTGAAGAGCCATTCTTTGGCCGGGCGCGCGCCGAGTTCCCAGGGGTGGGCAAAGAATTCGACGCCGGGAATGCCCATGAGGAGTGTGTTGTCCTGGAACAGAGCGTCCTCGCTGGCCACGATGAGGTCGCAGGGCCAAATGAGCATCAAGCCGCCCGCAATGCACTTGCCTTGAACCTGCGCGATGGTAGGCTTTGGAATGTTCCGCCAGCGCTCCGAGAACCCGAGGTAGATCTCACGCTCTCGCGCCGTGGTGGCCTCTGCGCCGATTCCAGCGAAGCCACTCCAGGTGCCCACCTGACGATGGGCTCGTAGGTGAGCGAGGTGGTCGGTTTCACTGAGATCGTGTCCAGCGGAAAAGTGAGGGCCGTTGGCCGCCAGGACGATCACGGTGACCTCGTCGTCCCGCGCCGCCCGATCGAACGCTTCGTTGAGCGCGTAGAGCAATGCGGTATCCTGCGCGTTCCGCTTGCCCGGACGGTTGAGGACGATGCGCGCGATTCGGGGCGCGGGGGTTTCGTAGAGAATCAGGGATGTTTCGGTCATGTGGTACTCCCCTCGGACAAGTCCGAGTCAACCCGTTCGATGCAATTGCCCCAACTCGGGCGCTGGTGCGCGCTGCTAGGTGACGTTGAGCCGGAGGCCACCATCCAGCCGGATGGCCACCCCGTTGAGCATTGAGTTCTCGCAAATATGGCACGCGAGGCGGGCGAACTCCTCCGGCCGGCCAAAACGATTCGGGAACGGCTGCATCGCCAGGAGCGTTGAGCGCAACGCATCCCGCACCCCGGCCAGCATGGGGGTTTCGAAGTTGCCAGCGATGATGGTACACACTCGAATGCCTGCTGGCGCGAGGTCGCGCGCCATCGGCAAAGTGAGCCCAATCACCCCGGCCTTGGCGGCGCTGTAGGCCACCATACCGACGGGGCCATCCGTCGCTGCGATCGACGAGGTATGTATGATCACGCCGCGCTCCCCGTCGGATCGCAGAGGGGCTTCGAGCATGGCCTGGGCGCCCAATCGCGCGATATTGAAGGCTCCGGTCAGGTGCACGTCCATCAATCGGCGGAAGAGGTCGAGCGGGTGAGGTCCTTTGGGGCCGGCCGTGCGGAAGCCGCCACCGCCGATGCCCGCGCAATTGACGATGATCCTTGACACACCAAGCGATTGCCGAACCCGGGCTAGGGCCTGTTGGACGGCCGCTTCATCGGTGATGTCGCAGGCGAACCCCGCACCGCCCATGGGGCCGGCGATGGCCTCCGCACCCGCCTGATCGAGATCGAATACTGCAACCCGAGCACCTCCGGCTGCGAGGGCGCGAGCCGTCGCTTCCCCCAAACCCGACGCTCCCCCGGTGATGATAGCCGTCACTCCCGCGAGCCTCATCGCTGCGCGACCGCCGCAGCGAAGGGCTTCAGGCCGCGAAAGAGAATGAAGGCCGCCACCGGGAGAATCACGCCGCCGACGATGGACATGGAATAGCGCAACGCATCCTCGCGACCAAACACGTGATCGGTGATCAAAGCGATCAGGGTCGGTCCTCCGCCGAGTCCAATGAGGGTCCCACAAAAGAGGTACGTGGCAATCATTTGAGCCCGCATCGGCGCGGGGGTGACGAGCTGGATGGCGGCGGCGGCCACGCCGAACGGCAGGGCGGTGAGGAAAGTGCTGGCGATTCCAAAAGTGAGGGCTAACCCGGCAGTCGGCATAAGCGGCCCGAGGATGGCGCAGGGGGTGAGGAACAGTGCTCCGAACATCGCGGTGCGTAACGTCCCGTCTAGGTACCCCCTCTGGTACAGAGTGTCCGCGATCCATCCTCCGGTGTAGACACCGGTCGTGCCACACACCAGGCTCATCAGACCGAGCACCAGGCCCACGTCCCCCGCGGCCCATCCGAAAGTGCGGATGAAGAACGAGGGAGCCCACGCGCCTGCGCCGTAGGCTGCGAGGGAGATGAGGGAGAAGCCGGCGAAGTGGGGGAGGTAAACCCGCCAACGAGCGCGGAGGAATAGCACGGCCTCGGGGAACGGTATTGCGGAGGAGGATCGTCGTGCTTTGTCATCGCGAGGTTCCCGAATGGCGGCAAAGAAGGGCGCCAAAAGCAGGCCCGGGATCCCTACGAGGATGAACGCGACTTGCCAGACGTGTACTGATCCCAGCAGAGGCAGTGACAGGGTCTCGGTGTGACTCAGTGCTTTGAGCACGATGCCACCCACGACCAGAGCCAAGGCGCTTCCAATGTGGACCCCGAAATAGTATACGCTGGCCGCGCGCGCCAATCGGTTCGGTGGGAAATAGTCCGCCATCAGGGAGTAGGCGGCGGGAGACAATGCCGCTTCGCCGATGCCGACGCCGATTCGGGCCAGGAACAGTTGGGTGAAATTGCGAGCGACGCCGCAGAGCCCCGTCATCAGGCTCCACAGAGTGATTCCGACCGCTATCAGGCCGCGTCGGCTGGTGCGATCGGCTAGGCGTCCAAGCGGAATGCCCAACACGGCATAGAACAATGCGAAGGCGAGGCCTTGCAGGAGGCTCATCTCGGTATCGCTGAGATGGAGATCTCGGCGAATCGGCCCGACGAGGAGGTTGAGGATCTGCCGATCGACGAAGGAAAACGCGTACGCCGTCATCAGGAGACCGACGACCGACCAAGCATACCGCGGGGAAGGGTAGTCGTTCACCAATCGCTCATCCCGCGCAACACGATGGTCACGACCTCCAGCCCCCGGGTCCACACCGCAGCTTTCCATGGGTCGGTTTCGGGGTAGAGGAACCGGCGGTAGCGAACACCGACTTCCAATCCTTCCGGGGAGCGGGGATTGCCATACAGATGATAATGCGCGTTTGCGGGGAAGAGGTCGCGGGTGATCTCCGGTGGTTCGGTGCCGTACTCCAGAATGGTCGCCGTGACCTCTGCGCCGGGAATCCGATTTTCGATGAAGCCGTAGGGCGTCCTCGGATGGGCCGGGATATCCGCGTCCGATCCGGGCGTATAAAGGTCGCCGCGCATCCAGCGCGAGACGCGCTGGTGCTGAACGCTACCGGGTGGGTCGTAGGACATCACAAGACCGTGTCCGTGCGGGCCAAAGCCGGTATGCGTGTCGATGACGGCAACGCGTCGCGCCCCCGCGAGATATCGGTCGACCACGTCGTGCAGCACTTTGGTGGACCAGCACCGGCCCTGACCGTGGTAGGAGAGCCCACGCGGCTTGTGATGCTGTCCCCGACGGACCGCTGCGATGAGCCGATCGACCCCATAGCGCGCCGCCAAGGCTTGACGCGTATCGTCATTCCTGGCGGGGTCAGTCCAATGGGGGAGATCGAGGGCCGCGTCGATCTCGTCGAAGAGTGGATCCGGGGTGCTGGGATGGTCGTGATATAGCAGGTTTCGGAATACGTCGACGTTTTCGTGATCTTCCCGTCGGTTCCAAGCGACTCCCCACGGATTGAGGAGATGGACCAGAATGATGGACGTGTCAGGCGGGAGAAGCGCCCTTGTTTGGTCGGCGAGTCCGGTTTGGACTCCCGCACCGGCGAACCCCTCGACGCCATGAACCGCGGACAGCACGAGGAGTCGGCGACTCGCGTCGAGTGCTCCGAGTCGCGCGATGCTGACCACGAGCGGACTTCCGTCGGGCGCGGTGAGGGGATGAAGAATCGACTCGACAGGCACCTTCGCGGCGGTGCAGGCCGCGCCGAACTTGGTCGTGGCCTCGCTCGCATTCGTTGAGAAATATTCACGAACCGGCGGGGAATCGGCCAGAATCGACACTCCAACGTGGGGTAGCGATCGATTTGCATGAGTGGAGTGGAGCCACACACATGGTACGAGAAAGCCGGGCGAAACGGAAGTGGACCGTTGCCCCTTGCTGGCGGCTCTCGCGTCCTCTAACATCGAGGCTCGGTTCCGATGCCTTGTTGTCCCGTGGTGCCTTCTCGGAGAAACCCGATGCGATTCGGTTTGCCTTTCCGTCGTGCCTCCGTGGCTCTCGTCTCGCTCGTCTGCCTCACGACCCCCGGCTGGGCGCAGCAGGCGGCACTCCCCACTCCCGAGTCGGTACTCGGTTTTCGGCCGGGCGATGATTTCAAACTCGCCACGTATGAAGAGTCGCTGGCCTATTTCCGCCGGCTCGACCAGGCAAGTGATCGCCTCACTCTTGTGGAGGTTGGAAAAACTTCGGAAGGCCGGCCCTGGTATGTCGCCCTAATCTCCTCGCCGGAGAATCTCAAGAACATCGAACGGTATCGCGGCATCGCGGAACGGCTCGCGCATCCCACCGGCCTTACCGACGTCGAGGCCCACCGGCTCGCGCGGGAAGGCAAGGCCTTCGTGGACATCAGCGGCGGGTTACATGCGTCTGAGGTGGCGGGAGCGCAACACACGATTCAATTGGCCTATGACCTCTTGGCCTCGGCGGAAGAGCCCAAGACCAAGGCGATCTTGGACAACGTAATCCTTTTCTTGTGGCCTTCCCTCAACCCGGATGGGCAAAGCATCGTGGCCAATTGGTATCGCGAGAATGTGGGGACCCCGTACGAAGTATCGCCGCTCCACGAGTTGTACCAGAAGTACGTCGGGCACGACAACAACCGCGACGCGTATATGCTGAACGTGCCGGAATCGCGCGTGGTGAGTCGCACGTGGCGCCACTGGGAGCCTCAAGTGATCTACGTACACCACCAGACGGCGCCCTTCCCCACGCGGATCTGGTTGCCGCCGTTCGCGGAGCCGATCGCGACGCGGGTCGCGGGGTTGATGTCACGCGAGGTGAATGCGATTGGCATGCTGATCGCGCAGGGCCTGGAGGCGAACGGGCAGGTCGGCGCGACCCACATGGGAACCGGGTTCGATGCGTGGTATCCCGGCTACATCGACTACATGCCGATGCTCCAGAACATCGCATCATTTTGGACCGAAACCGCACTCTACCGCTATGCGACGCCGCATTTCTACACGATCGACGAATTCCCGAAAAGCATGCGGGACCTCCGGGCCGGCACGCTCTACGCCAGCCCATGGCCGGGCGGCTGGTGGCGGTTGCGTGATGCGGTGGACTATATGCGCACGGCCTCCGTCTCGGTCCTGGACTACGCGGCCAAATATCGAGAGGAGCTCCTCTACAACCGATATCAAGCGGGCCGCGACGCCATTCACCGCTACGAGCGCGAACCTCCGTACGCCTATTTCGTGCTTCAGGCGCAACACGATCCGATGGCGGCCGCGGAACTCCTCCGCCGCCTGGCGTTCAATGGAATTCGGGTGTCACAACTCGGCACGGACGCGACGCATGAAGGGGCGACCTACCCTAGCGGCACGTGGGTGATTCCGATGAACCAAGAGTTCGCCGAGCTGGCCCGGCAAGTGCTCGAGGCGCAGGAGTATCCCGATCTCCGCGAGTATCCCGATGGTCCGCCGGAACAGCCCTACGATGCGGCAGGCTGGACGCTGCCGTATCAAATGGACGTCCGTGTCATCGCGGCGAAAGAGCCGCTTTCGAATGGGTTTCGCGCGGCGCTCGTGCCTCTGACGGGAGACTCAGCCGGCGCCAGCGCCGCGCCCGATGCCCCGCTGACGTCAAACCCGAGCGCGGCGGCCATTGTTCCACCGCCCGGCCGGATCACGGGGGCCGGCCCCCACCTTGCGCTCGACCCGGCGGAGAACAATGCCTTCCGCTTCCTCAACCGCGCCTTGGGCGTCGGCGGCACGGTCCGGTTCGAACCGGGTACCGGGACGGCCAGTGGCCGCTACGTCGTGGCCGGGGTGGCCGAGGATAAGGTGGCTCATTGGGTGGAGGAACTACGAGTGCATGCGGTCCGAAGCACCAACGCCGGCGGGGCGCTGGTGCGGTCTCGGATTGCGGAGTACAAGCCGTGGCGCGCGAGCATGGACGAGGGGTGGACACGGTGGCTGTTCGATCAGTACGGATTCAGCTATGCGACGATTACCAACACCGATTTCCAAGCCGGTGAGTTGGGTCAGCGATTTGACGCGATTTTGTTGGCCTCCGATAGCCCGCGCGGCCTCCGCGACGGGTACGCGAAGGGGTCGGTCCCGCCCCGGTATGAGGGAGGGATCGGAGACGATGGGGTACGCGCTCTGGATGTATTCGTGCGGAACGGCGGCACGCTGATTTGCCTCAACGCCAGCAGCGATTTCGCGATCGAGCAGTTGCACCTGCCGGTCAAGAACGTCGTGGCCGGGTTGGATTCGAAGGAATTCTTCGCGAGCGGCTCGATTCTCGAAGTCTCCGTGGACCCGGCGCACCCCGTCATGGCGGGGATGTCCGAGCGAGCCCGAGTGTTTGTGGAAGACAGCCCGGTGTTTACGACCCTTGAGGGCTTCGAAGGGGTTGCGCTCGCCAAGTATCAAGCGGAAGGATCGCCGCGGCTCTCCGGCTATCTCCTCGGCGAAAAGCATCTCCAGAAGTACGCGGCGGCGCTGGATGTCCATCATGGGAAGGGGCACGTCATTCTGCTCGGGTTTCGGCCCCAATGGCGCGGTCAACCCTTCGGCACCTTCCGTGTCGTCTTCAACGCCGTGCTGTTCGGCGGTGAACTAGCGGCCAAGCAATGGGGCACGGCGGGGTTCTGGAGCGCGCCCCCGGTGTCCGTCAAGCCCGTCGCGGCAAAGTCCCCCTGAGCCCTTGCTGGCTGCTCCTGCGTCCTCTAACATCGAGGAGCAGTTCCGATCAGCTTATTGTTGCCGCGCCTCCGGTCCGGGGCGTGGCGACCGCCGTGGAGGCGTCTATGGGTCACATGCTCTGGTGCGCGTTGTTGCTATCCCTCGTGGGTTCGCTCGAGGCCCAGGTGGCCTCCGTGGAGGTGAGCCCGGCCGGGGGAACGCTCATCGCGGGGAAGACATTGCAGCTGTCGGTCCGGGCCAAAGATGCGAGTGGCACCGTGGTCAACGGCGGGACGGTCCTGTGGTTTTCGGGGCCCTTCGAAATCGCCGCGGTCGACCCGAAGGGGCTGGTGCGCGCCTTCCGTCAGGGAGCGCTGCGGGTTATGGCCCGCGTGGGGGGGAAGACCGGTGTCGCGGACATCACGGTTCTTGCAAAGCCCCCGGTGACGGTCACCCTCGACGCGGAAACGCAGGCGCTCGTGCCGGGCGGCCTGATGACTATTACCGCGACTCCGCTTACCGAGGATCGTGAGCCGCTCCGGAATCAGTCGCTCGTGTTTCGATCCAACGCCGCATCCATCGCGACGGTGAATGCCGGCGGCATCGTCACCGGACATGCGGCAGGTGACGCCGTCATCACGGCGGATGTCGGTGCGGCTCACGGGGAGCTTCATGTTCGAGTGGTCAAGAACCCGGTGGCTCGTTTGGAGGTCAGCGGTCCCGGGGATGGTCGCTCAGGGGACGTCCTGCATTTTATCGCAAAGGGGTTCGACGCGCACGGACACGCGGTTTCCAATGCTCCGGTTCGCTGGGTGATCAACTCCGGCGGCGCCTCCGTATACCCGGACGGCGGGTTCGTCGCTGAGCGCTCCGGATCCTACGTGGTCAACGCCATCGTTGGGAACGTGACCAATGGGACCACGGTGGTGGTCAAGCCAAGGGTCCATGACCGCACGTTTGAAGCGGTCGGGTCGGTGACCTTCAGCGACCTCCAAGCCGCGGAAGGATGGGCTGTCGGGGATGTCTATTACGTGAGCACGGTTTCAGACCGACTTTACGCATTCGACATCTCCAACCCGACCAATCCGATCAAAGCCGATTCCCTAATGTTCGACGCCCGGCTCATCAACGACATCTCAACGACTCCGGATGGCAAAATCGGGGTGATCAGCCGAGAAGGAGCCTCCTCTCGAAAAAACGGGATCGCGTTTCTCGACTTGAGCTCCCCGCTCCATCCCAAAGTCATATCGGAATACACCGCGACCGTTTCGAGTGGGGTGCACAGCGCGTTCATCGACGGGCACTACGTTTACATCACGGACGATGGCGCCCGCGCGATGAAGGTGATCGACTTTGCCGATCCCAAGAACCCGCGGGAAGTGGGCCGGTGGCAGGTCGACAACGCGCACGCGTACACGGATCCCGCGACGGGCGCAACGTCCGGCCGGTATCTCCACGACATTCAGGTCAAGGACGGGCTGGCCTATCTCGCGTATTTCAAAGACGGCGCGATCATTCTCGACGTCGGGAATGGAATTAAAGGCGGCAGCCCGGAGAATCCGAAATTCGTGAGCCGGTATACCTATAGCACAACCGATTTCTACCCGCCGGACATGCTGGCGGGCACCCATACTGTGTTCCGCTACAAGAAATATCTCGTGATTGGCGATGAAGTCTTCCCGCAATTCTTCGACGTCTATACCTCGCGCGATCGCATCAAGACGTTGGGCCGGTTGCACATTCTCGATGTGAGCGACATCGAGCATCCGAAGAAGGTGGCGGAATATTCGGTGCCCAATATGGGCAGCCACAACGTCTGGGTGGAGGACGATGTCCTGTATGTCGGTAATTTCGAAGCCGGTATTCGGGCCGTGGATGTCAGCGGAGAGCTTCGTGGCGATCTCTACGCCCAGGGCCGCGAGATCGGCTCGATTTGGGCCGCATCACCCAAGGGGTATCGCCCCAATGTGCCCATGACCTGGGGTGCGCAACCGCACAAGGGGTATCTGTACGCCACCGACATGAATAGTGGTGTCTGGGTGGGGAAGCTTACGCCGAAACGTCTGGTGCCATGAGGCCGCGATGGTGAACCGGAAGACGTGGACCCTCGTCGCATGCCTTGTTTGGTGGAGCCCTGCGTCGGCGCAGATGGTTCCTCGTTTTGGGGTCCGGATTCCGATGCGCGACGGGGTCCAGTTGGTCGGCAACCTTTTTCTGCCGGACTCTGTCGGCCACCACCCGACCATTCTGCTTCGAACTCCCTACGATAAGACGCCCCAGTTTGGTCGCTACAAACTCGCGAACTATGTGAAGCGCGGCTACGCGGTCATGGTGCAGGACGTCCGGGGTCGCGGCGATTCGGATGGATTGTTCAATTTCTATTTTTCCGAAGGCAAGGACGGTTACGACACGATCGAGTGGATCGCACGGCAGCCCTGGTCGAACGGAAGAGTGGCGATGGACGGCGGATCGTATCTCGGCACTGTACAATGGCTGGCCGCGCGGGAGCGCCCGCCTCATCTGGCATGCATCGCTCCAGACGCTTCCTCGGGGCGGCTTTTCGATGAGATCCCGTATCAAGGCGGGGCCTTCCGATCCGGGTGGGCCTTGGAATGGCTTGACGGGACCGCCGATCGCGTCTCGCAATCCGGGCTCGATGATCTCGTCGACTGGGAACACCTGGCCACCCACCGTCCGCTCCGGACCATGGACGACGCGTCGGGGCGGCGTATTCGGCTGTATCGGGAGTTTCTCGATCATCCGACGCTGGACTCCTATTGGGCCACGCTCAACTTCACCGAACCGGATTTTCTGAAGATCGACCTCCCGGTGCTTACCGTAACCGGGTGGTTCGACGGTGATCAGCCGGGGGCGCTCTCGTACTGGGATGGCGCGAATCGCTGGAGTCCAGCGAAGGATCGACATCATCTGATCATCGGGCCATGGACCCACCCCCAGACGTATCTGGGTGGGGAGACCAAATTGGGTGAGTTCCAATTCTCAGCGGAATCGGTCCTCGATATCCAGGGCATTCGGCTCGGTTTCTTCGACGCCTGCCTCAAGCGAGCGTCGTCGGCTTTTGCTGGCCCCCGAGTCCGGGCGTTCGTGACTGGGATCAACGAGTGGCGCTCGTTGGATCAGTACCCCGCCGTGGATGTCCAATATCGGAACTTGTACCTGCATAGTGGAGGGACGGCGAACTCTGTGAACGGCAACGGCACGTTGTCCTGGACGGCCCCGACGAGCGAGCCACCCGATCATTTCGTCTTCGATCCGAAGAAGCCCGTGCCGGAGCGATCTCCAACCTTGGATCACCGAGCGCTCGAGGCTCGGGAGGACATTCTGGTGTACACGTCGGAGGAGTTGAGCGAGCCGGTGGAGATTCTGGGAAGGGTCTTCGTCGAGGTGCGCGCCGCCTCGGACGCCCTGGATACCGACTTCACTGCGAAGCTTCTCGACGTGTATCCCGACGGTCGCGCGGTGCTATTGGGGCCGGAGCCGGCGGGTGTGCGGCGGGCTCGGTATCGCAAAGGCTACACCGCTACTCAATTGCTCACGCCGAATCAGCCCGAAGAATTCCGCGTCGAACTCTTCGATATGGGGCACCGGTTCCTGTCGGGCCATAAGATCCGCGTGGAGATATCGAGCAGCGTTTACCCGCACGTCAATCCGAATCAAAACACCGGGAATCCCGTTGCCACGGACACCGTGTGGAGGGTCGCTCGCCAGACGATCTTCCACCAGGCAGATCGTCCCTCGCGCGTGATTCTCCCGGTGATGCCGATTCGCCCGTAGCGATCTCCGGCCCGCCGTCGCACCCCGCTCAGGGCACCGCGCCATTTTTCTTCAGATACCGGTCGAACCAGGCCAAGGATCGCTCCCTACGGTCTTTGAGATGGACTGGGTTTTGTAGCCCATGCCCTTCGTCCGCGTAGACGACGAGCGAGGTTTCCACGCCGTTGTTCTGAAGCCCTTTCCAGAATTCATACGACTGCGGCGCGGGCGTCTCCACGTCTTTCTCGCCGACCAGCAGCAAAGCCGGCGTCCGAGCCTGCTTGATGAAGGTGATCGGCGCGCTCCGGGCATACAGCGCGGGGTCGTCGTACACCGTCGCACCAAAGTATCCGAGCAGCCACTCATTGATGCCGTTCTGCGCCCAGTAGCTCAGCCAATTGGCGAGTCCCGCACCGATGACGGCCACTTTGAATCGGTTGGTCTGCGTAACCGCCCACATGGACATGTATCCGCCGTAACTCCAGCCTGTGATGCCCACCCGGGCCGTGTCCACCGGGGCGCGCCGAGCGGCCTCGTCGACGCCGCTCAGGATGTCGCGGAGATCACCGTACCCGAAGTCCTTCACATTGGCTCGGGTGAAGGCCTCACCCGAACCCTGGCTGCCGCGGGGATTGGGGAGGAAAACGAAGTAGCCTCGATCCAGAAGGGCCCGTTCGGTCGAATTGCCTCCCATGAGCCATCGTGCTTGATGGGCGGCCGCCGGTCCACCGTGGACGATGACGACCATGGGGTGCTGCTGGCTGGCGGACCCCACGATAGGATGCAGTAGCCACCCCTGGACCGTGAATTTGTCACTGGCCCAGTGCAAGCTCTCACTCCTGCCCGCCGGGTGCACGACGCCCGCATTCACCCGGGTCACTTGCTTCCATTCCCCGACGGGTCCGGCCCAGATCTCCGGTGGGGCATCGAACGATTGCCGAATGAGGGCGGACACGGCGCCGTTTCCGGACAGCGCGAGGCCGCCGACGGCTACGCCCGCCACGGCGCGAATACTCTCCCCGGCCCGCCAGCTGACGGTTGCGCCGCCCTGGGCCGGGTCAACCGACCCGATGGCGCTTCCGCCATCGGCCCACGCGGTGAAGAGAATGCGGTTGGGCGATCCTTTCCACGCCAGCCAATTGGGGGAGACCTGGACGTCCGGCGTTAGGTTGCGTGCCGTCCCGCCCGCCGCATCGATGACGTAGACGTCTCCGCCCGGCACCCCTTCATCGCTCATGAGCCCTCCGACGTACGCAATCCGTCTCCCGTCGGGTGACCACCGCGGTGATGCTATCTGCATGCCCGGTTTGCCGAGCGAGTGCGGTTGTCCACCGTCCGCGTTCATGATCCACACCTCGTCGACGTACCAACCGCTGTCCCCGGGGCCGGGGCCAGCCGCAGCCACGATGCGCGACCCATCCGGCGACCACTCAAACTCATGAACGTACAGGTCGCTGGGTGAGACCATGGTCAATGCGCCGGTCTGGGGATTCAGCACCGCAATGCGCTGGATATCGAACTGACGCCCGATGACCCCCGTGTCGCGAGCTTGCGGCGCGAGGGGGCCGGTCGGGCGCGACGGGTTTGCCGTATACAACAGCGCAATGCGCTGCCCATCGGGGGACCACCGCGTCGCCGCGGCGTTCCCATGCAGCTCGGCGACTCGTCGGATGGCGCCGGTGGCCGGCGTGGCGATGAAGAGTGCCGGGCG
Organism: Gemmatimonadota bacterium; assembly: GCA_025358055.1. Lineage (GTDB taxonomy): Bacteria > Gemmatimonadota > Gemmatimonadetes > Gemmatimonadales > GWC2-71-9 > JANYKV01. The sequence continues at coordinate 19,070 of JANYKV010000011.1, read as the reverse complement.
CCCCGCGCGCATCGGCGCGAGAAATGCAAGCTGAGTGCCATCGGGAGACCACGCGAGATCGCTCTCCGTTCCGCGCCCCTCGGGGGCGGCGAGACGACGCCCCGGAGTCGCCCGATCCAGCCTTGTGATGGTGAGGCCCGGTCGATCGTTCGCATCTCGAGGCCCCACCCACGCCAACCTGGACCCGTCTCGGCTCAGAGCCACCTCGGAAAAATTCCGGGCGGATCCTTGTGGGACGGATCGTTGAGCCGTGATTGGAGTGCGAGTGGCGATCAACATGACGGCCACAAGCGTAGGGCGAAGTGTTGAGGGCATGATCGTTCATCCGAGGCAAAGAGATTGGGGCCCGACAGCCGCCTGGATGGTACGGAGTGCGGGGGCATAGGGGAAGGTGACCAGGGCTTCCGGGCCGGGAGGACGGGAGGTACCTTGGTCAAGAATACTCACCATATTAGGTCAGCTAGCCGCCGAGGCACCGTGTTCCACCCGGTTCGGACCCGTCGCACGTTCGAGGAAGCGGTCGAACAGATCGCGGAGGCGATTCGTGCAGGGGATCTCAAGAAGGGCGACCGGCTCCCGTCGGAGCGTGATCTCGGCGCCCAGATGCAGATCAGTCGGCCCACTCTCCGCGAGGCGATCAAACTCCTCGGTGATTCCGGAGTGATCCGCGTGCGGCCCGGCCCTGGTGGCGGCATGTACGTCCGCTCGGAGCTCATTCCAGTGGACCTCGTGGCCGAGCGGCGGGAGCTCCGGGTCAACGAAGTCGCCGCTGTACTCGAGGCTCGACGTCTCTTCGAGCCGCGGGTCGCGCAGCTGGCGGCCCTCTATGCCACCGAAGACGACTTCGATGGGATGGAACGGACGATTGCGCTTCAACGAGAATCCGTTGCCGATCGGGAACGGTCACTGCAGCTTGATCTGCGCTTTCACCTCCTGATGGCGCGAGCCACGAAGAATCCGACGGTGGTCTCCCTGATGCGCACACTTCTGCGGGAGCTGGCGATTGCTCGCGACATGGCGCTTCACGGCCCGGGAGACGAGGCGAAGCTCGCGGTCGCGATCCACGAGCGCACCCTCAAGGCGATCAAGCGTGGCGACGAAATGGGGATCGACGAGGCGATGGAGGAGCACATGCGCTTTCTCGAACGGATCTGGGAGGAGGAGTCGGGTCGTCAACGGCTTCGTCGAGCGCCGTCCTTTCTGGACCCGGTGGCGCGGTCGGTGCGGCGGGGCCGGTGAGGTTTGCGTTGTCAAACGACGGATCGAGGTGGGGGCCGACGGGCCAGGCAGTGGGGGCCCCCCCGAACACAAAAGATCGGGTGGAGGTGGGGGAGAAGAATAACCGAAGAATCGCCGCAGGGGCCCAAGGAGCGGCGAACTGCACGAGGGAGGTACGATGGCACTGATGTTTCCATGCCCGCAGTGCGGATCCAGGCCCTTCACCGAATTCTGGTGCGGTGGGGAGCTGCCCGATGGCGGCCACGGCGCCGCTGGGGATATCGAGGCCGACTATGCCCGCGTGTGGTTGAAGCGGAATGTCTGTGGCGACCAACCCGAACGTTGGTTCCATCACGCCGGGTGCCGGCGCTGGATCTCCCTGACCCGTCACACCGTCACCAATCTGATCCATGACGTCGTTTGAATTCGAAGGCCGGCAGATCCCGATCGAGCTGGGCGACTCGATCGCGACGGCCTTGTATCGCTCCGGGGTGCGGACCTTTTCGCGGTCCTTCAAATATCATCGACCGCGCGGGCTCTACTGTGGCACCGGGGACTGTCCCAACTGTTCGATGACGGTGGAGGGAGAGCCGGCGGTGCGGACGTGCGTGACGCCCGCGACTCCCGGGCTGGAGGTCCACCGCTCCACGGGATGGCCGTCCGCGGACATTGACGTATTCAGCGCGCTCTGGTGGCTGCGCCCCTTCATGCCGGTCGGGTTCTACTACAAATCGATGCACAAGCCGGCGGCTGTATGGCCGATCGCGGAACGGTTCATCCGGCAGCTCGCTGGCCTAGGGGATGTTCCGCTAAACCAGGCACCGGACGACCGAGAGCGGCGCTACCATCACGCCGATGTGTGCGTCATCGGGGCGGGGATTGCTGGGCTCACCGCTGCGCTGGTGGCCGCGGACCGGGACGAAACTGTTGTCGTGTGTGATGAGGGACGGGTTGGCTCGAAGATTCCGCCGGGGGCACTCGACAGTCGGATCACCGCTTCGTTGGCGCAGGTGAGGCGGGATCGGCGCATTACCCTGATTGAACACGGCACCGCTTTTGGAATCTATGAAGGTCCCCTCGTCCCGATCGTCGCGGCCGACGGCCTGCACCTCGTGTTGCCAAAGCGCGTGGTTGTCACGACCGGTGCGGCGGAGCGTCATGGGGTCTTCGCAGGGAACGATCTACCGGGTGTCTGGCTCGCGAGAGGAGCCGCGGTGGCTGTCGGGCGGCACGGTCTCGGGCTGGGAAACCACGCCGTCGTCGTGATGGAGACCGAGTATGCGTTGGACAACCTGGCTTCAATCCAGGCTGCGGTGCGGATCGATGCGGTGTTGGCTCCGAGCGCCCTGGCGGCACGGATTCCCACTGGTCTCCGGGTCATCGTGGACGGCAAAGTGGAGCGGGCGCTCGGAAGAGCCCGCCTTCGGGCGGTGGAGATCCGCAGCCCGCAAGGTGTCGAGCGGATCGGGTGCGATACCCTCATCCTCGCGTTCGGGCTAGTACCCCGAGACAACTTGGTCCGGCAAGCCACCGCGGCATCGGTGACGGTTGCGGTGGGGGGTGACGTAGCGACTCCGGGGCTCGGCCTGGAGGCGGCGATAGCGAGCGGGCGGGCGGCTGGTCGCGGAGAGCCCACGCCTTTGGAGGAACCCACGCTCCCGGCGGCCCCTTGTGCCGGCTTCGTGTGCCTCTGCGAGGATGTCAGCGCGGCCGATCTGGATCTCGCCTGGGCCGAGGGTTATCAAGGTACGGAGCTACTCAAGCGGTACAGCACCGCGACGATGGGTCCGTGCCAGGGGGCAATGTGTCATGGGCATCTTCGGAGTTTCGTCGCGGCACGATCTCCCGTTCCCATCCTGAGCGTTGCCACCACCGCGCGCCCGCCCGCGCGACCGGTGCGGCTCCAGGACGTGGCTGCGGGGGCTCGCTACCCACTCGAATGGCACACCGGTCTCCACGAGCGGCACCTGGAGATGGGCGGAATCATGGAGTGGGCCGGCGTATGGAAACGGGTGGAGCGGTACGGGGATGTGATGGAGGAATACCGTGCGGTTCGCGAGCGCGTCAGTATCATGGATGTGAGCACACTCGGCAAGTACCACCTAGCAGGTCGTGATGCGACCGCCTTTCTGGAACGACTTTATCCCTGTCATGTGGCGAACCTCAAACCGGGACGGAGCCGGTACGCCCTCCTGTTGAACGAGGCCGGATACGTGTTCGATGACGGCCTGGTCGGCCGGTTCGGCGCCGAAGAGTACTACCTCACGTTCACGAGTAGCGGTGCCGACGCGATGGAGAGCTGGTTGCGCGATTGGGCTGAGTCATGGGGACACACCGTCCGGCTCGCCAACCAAACGGGGACGCTGGGGGCAATCAACGTGGCGGGCCCGCGCGCGCGCGATCTGCTCGTCAAACTCAGTGACGATCCGGTCGACTCAAAAACCATTCCGTATGGCGGGCTCGCTCGGATCACCATAGCTGGTGTCTCCTGCCTCCTCCTCCGGGTGGGTTTCGTTGGAGAGTTGAGTTTCGAGTTGCACCATCCGCGTCTCGAGACCGTGAAGCTCTGGGATGCACTGCTGGAGGCGGGGAGGGAACTCGGCGTTCGGCCCCACGGCCTGGAAGCGTTGCGGCTGCTTCGGCTCGAGAAGGGCCACCTCATTGTGGGGCAGGATACCGATTTTGATAGCACGCCGGCCAAACTTGGTCTCGAGTGGGCTGTGAAAATGGAGAAATCGGAGTTCGTCGGCCGGACAGCGCTTCTCCGCCTCAAGGACATCGAACCGAACCGAATCCTCCGGGCCTTTACCTTTCCGGGTAACGATGTGCCGCTGGAAGGGGCTCAATTGCTCGAGGGAACCGATCGAGTGGGGTATCTCACGTCATCACGCTACTCGCCGGTGCTTGGCTACGGAGTCGCCCTTGCGTGGGTGTATCGCCATCGGGGAACCTTCCCTACCACCGTAGAGGCCATCGATGGAAGCGGACGCACGATGGTTGGGACGGTCGCGGAAGCGCCGTTCTACGATCGGGAAGGGGGGCGCCTCCGTGCTTAGTCTCTTCGCCACTCATGCCTTCATCATCGCGGTTCATGCGGATCGATCTGTGCTCGATGCCCTCCGGGTGACCTCGGGGAGCCGTGTCGCGCGCGTGGCGAGCGATGAGGCTTGGATCATCGGAGACCGCTCGGTTCGATCTCAAACGAGCACGGAGGCCGTTGGACAAGTAGGCCCACCTCTGAGCGATGGCCTGGTCGTCGATCAAACGGATGGATGGAGCATCTGGTCGGTCCGTGGACCGGAAGTTCGCCAGGTTTTGGGGAGACTCATGGTGGCCGACCTTCCGTCTGGCGGCTATGGGTTTGTCCAAGGCGCAATTGCCGGGGTCTCCGGCAAGTTGTTGCTCCTCGGTGACACGGCACATCTCATGGTCCCGGCTCCGGTGGGACATCACCTTCGGGATCGGATCGTAGCGGTATCAGGGGACCTAGGCTTGGAATTCGAGGAGTCACGTCCGTTTGCCTAAAGTTCACCTTCGCTCCCACACGCTGGAACCCTCCTACGATGTCGTGATCATCGGGGGCGGGGGACACGGCCTAGCGACAGCGTACTATCTCGCGAAAGAATTTGGGGTGCGCCGGGTTGTGGTCCTCGAGCGGGCCTACATCGGGTCCGGCGGTACCGGCCGGAATACGACGGTGTTACGCGCCAACTATAAGACCCCCGAGACGATCCGGTTCTACAAAAAGAGTTTCGATCTCTACGCCACCCTCGCGCAAGACCTCGACTACAATATGCTCCGATCCGAACGCGGCCTGCTTTGGCTCGCGCATTCGGAGCCGCAATTGCGCAATCAACGAGAACGTGCGTTGCAAAACCAGCATTTCGGGGTGAACACCGTGTTCTTGGGCGCCGAGCAGGTGCACGAAGTGTGTCCGCAGTTGGACATGACGGCGGGCTCGAAACGTCCCATCTTGGGCGCCGCCTATCATCCACCAGGCGCCATCATCCGCCATGACGCAGTGGCGTGGGGCTACGCTGCCGCGGCAGAGCGATTGGGAGTGCAGATCCACCAGGGCGTCGAGGTGACGGGTCTTCGCATCGAGGGGGCCCGGTGCCTCGGCGTCGAAACGAACCGAGGCTTCATCGGGGCCGGGGCGGTGCTGAGCGCCGTGGGCGGGTACGTGACGCAAATCGCCGAGATGGCGCGGATTCGACTTCCGATTGTAACGCATCCGCTCCAAGCCTTTGTCACCGAAGCATACAAGCCGGTGCTGGATCGAATCGTCGCCTCCGCCGATCTCCATATCTATATTTCGCAGAGCGCGCGCGGTGAGCTCCTCGTTGGCGCCGAGATCGATCCTTATTCGAGTTACGCAACTCGGTCCACCTTTCCTTTCCTTGCGTCGTGCGCGTCCCGAGCGATTGACCTGTTTCCCTTCATGGCGAGGCTCCGCATCCTTCGGCAGTGGACGGGTGTGTGCGATATGACGCCGGACTATTCGCCGCTGATGGGACTCACGGCTGTGGATCGCTTTTGCATCTCCTCCGGTTGGGGTACTTGGGGGTTCAAGGCGATCCCCGCTTCCGGCATCCTCATGGCGGAGTTGTTGGCGAGCGGGAAAGTGCCACCTCTGATGGCGCCGTTCGCGCTCGATCGGTTCCGGTGGGACCGCGCTGTGCCGGAGCGGGCGTCGGCGGGGACGCACTAGCGTTGGCGTCCGTGTTGGGTCAGATCCGGACCTGCATCCACATCCTCGCCCGTACTTGACTTTGGCTTGACGCGGCGCGGCCATAGTCCTCGCATGTACGCGACTCATTCCGTTTCCGCCGCGGTCCTGCTCCTAACGCTGCAAGGGTGTCGTCCGCCGACAGAGGCTAATAACGTCCCGGAGCCCCCAGGCGACTCCCGTCCGGCTATGCTGTCGGAGATTCAAGTCTCGCCGTCTTCATATGATCTCCTGATTGGCGAGGACCTTGCCATGCAGGGCCAAGCCTTGGGCCTCGATTGTGACCAACTCGTCTGCGTCCCGGGCGGGCCCGTTCCGGCAACGCTGACGTGGAACTCCAATAGCCCATCGGTTTTGTCGATCTCAGCGAACGGGGTTGTTCTTGGCCTTCAGCGTGGTCAAGCCATCGTGACGGCGTCAGTCGAGACGCAGGCGACGGGAACCGTCAGCGGGTCTAGCTGGATCCGGGTCGCGGACGCGTTCGTGGCCCTCGGGCCAGTGGCAGCCAGCCAATATAAGAGCTGTAGTTTGGCGGCCGATGGCGCCGCATTCTGTTGGCCCCAGCGCGCCGTACGGTCCGATTCGTTCAACCCAGTCTCAGGGGTCATTCCCGCCGCAGCGTTTGCCGCCGGCCTCCGATTCGCCCAGGTGAGTCTCGGCCCGAACCATGGCTGCGGAATCACTCTCGCAGGGCCCACGGTGTGCTGGGGCGACAACGCGCTCGGCCGCAGCGACGTGACCAACCGGGATCCCGGGGAGATCGACGGCGGACATCGCTTCACCACCCTCTCGGCCAACTCGGGCAAAGAGCTCCTCAACACACCATCGCCTGATCATACCTGCGGGGTGGACCTCAACCGACACGCCTGGTGCTGGGGTGACAACACCTATGGACAGATCGGCACCGCCAATCCGCTGCCTCCGCGAACCCCACTGGGTGGCCCTCCTTATGCACTGCGCCCGTTTCGCGTCGAGGGAGACCTCGAATTTCGTCAACTCGCGACTGGGCTCGGCTATTCCTGCGGTGTTACCGCCGCTGGCTCCGTCTTCTGCTGGGGTGCGAACGAGTCGGGACAACTTGGCGATGGTTCGATCACGAATCGCCTGATTCCGGTCCAGAGCGTGTTGCAGGGCGTGGTGGAGGAACTCGTGGCCGGCGGCGCCTTCACCTGCGCCCGGCGTCGGGGAGGTGAGGTCCTCTGTTGGGGCAATAACAGTCAGGGTCAGCTGGGACTGGGGGTTCGCGATAGCGTCCCGCACCCGTTGCCGGCATCTGTAGCGGGTGGCGTTCCCTTCACCAAGATCTCCGCAAACGGCTTCGCGTGCGGGCTCGACCAGGCCGGCCACTCGTGGTGTTGGGGAGGGACCTTTGAGTCCACTCCGACCCAGGTGCCGGGAGAATTGGGGCTCACCGCCCTCGCGGTCGGGTGGGAGCACGCCTGCGCGATCCGCCCCGCGGGACGGGGCGTATGCTGGGGCAATAACCGTAACTTCCAGCTGGGTTCCTTCGGAGCCAACACGTCGGTGCCTAGGGCGATCTCGGGGCCGATCGCGCCCTGACAATTCGAGATCGGCGCCGCGCATTGGCGCTCCTCCCGTTGAGTTTGAACTCGTGCGTCAGCCGACCTCGGACGCGAGGTTCGCGCGCCAGTTTCCAGGTTCGGCGCGCGCATACACGTGGTTTATCTGCGCGAGGTAGCCGGCTGGCCGACTCACTTCAGCTCGAGTTTGTACAGCTTTCCTGCATTCGTGCGCATGACCATCGTCGCGATCTCCTCGGCGCGGGCATGGCTGACCTCGCCCTTCCGAATCATGTCGGTGAGCGCTAACGCGAGGGCTGCTCTCCCGTTCTTCGTCGCAATCCAGGCGGCCAGCTCCCAGCCCATATCCGGCCCGAACGCAGCGGCGTCGGAGCCGAAGAGCACCTTCTCCGGATACTGAATGAGCCAATCCCTCAAGACCTCGGCTAGCTTGGCCGGCGGATAGGCCATTGTCATCAGCGACAGGTCCAGGTAGACGTTCGGCTTCGACAGCAGCGCGCCGGCGTGAGGCGAATAGACTCCGCCACCATGGACGATGACGAAGTTCGTCTTGGCCAGGGTCGGGTCGTTGAACGCCGACTCCAGGTGCAGAGGGTCGGCCCCGGCCACACTGAAGAAATTGCCGAATCCGTCGAACGAATGGACGTGGACCGCCATCCCGAGCCGGCCGGCCTCCCGCGCGATGTAGCGGAAGAGGAAGTCCTGGAGCGCCTTGTAGTCGGCGTGGGACGGCTCGCCGCCGCCGGCATAGGTCGCGTAGATCTTGCTGGCGATCGCGACGGGCACCTCGTCGAAGTCTAGCGGACGAAGGTACGCAGCCTCGAACTTCACCGCGACGCAACCGCCCTTTTGCTGAGCCTCGAGCGTGGGGGTCACCACCATTCTCAAATACGCGTCGAGCGTCCCCGGGCGCTTCCCAACCTTGAGGTCGGACCGGTAGCGCTGCAGGAGCTTGTCCTCCAGCGGGAAGAGTTTCTGGCGATCGGGCGATGTGGCGGCCTCGGCCTTCGTGGACAGCGGCAACATCAGCGCGTCCGCGTACGACACCCAGCGAAAACGCGGCGGCGCGAGCCCCGGGCCCATGGCGATGCGGTTCGCGAGCAAGACCTCCGTGCCGACCTGGTCCAGCACCCACGTGGGGAACCGATCGCCCTGCTCCTTGGCGATGCTCTGCATCGTGCCGCGCAACTCCTTCAGGTGCAGGGCGGTCGTGTCGTCGTACGCATACTTGTAGAGTGCCTGGTAGGCGGCAACCCAGGCCGGGTTGCCCGGTCTGAGCCGCACCGGTAGCTCGAATGGGATTCCGTCGAGCGGGAGTGCGTCCGCATCCGAGTCGCTCGGAGCGACGCTGTTGGGATGGCTGTGGTTGTCCACCGCGCGAATTGCCCCGATGAACGCGGTGATTTCCGGGTCGGCCCCCGACTCGGCGGACCGTGCCGCCGCGGGGCCATCGCAGGCCGAGGTCCAGGCTAGGACCGCAACGCTACAAGCGACCGTGAAGGTCACGACCCTGGGCGGCTTCATGAACTCTCCTCGCGATTGCGGATTGGGGACGGGGCAGTCATGGCCCGCCTGCCCCCAGTCGAATATCCGGGCACTTCCTGGCCAAGCGGGTCAGAACGCCGGCACGTTCGGCCCAAGCACAACCTCCCCTTCATCGCCGGCGCGCTCAAACAACATCACCTTGGCCTTCCAAGAAACCGACGACTGGCTCTGGCTGATCTACCTCGGCGCTGTGCTCTTGAGGCCAACGGCAATTGTGCGCACGGCGGCAAGCGCAATGTCTTGGGTGCCGCGCTTGTAGCTACCGCTCATGAGGTACAAACGCAGATCTGCTCGGACCGGAACGACGGCAAAGACATCGTAGCGGTCCAGGCACTGACCGTTGCGAAACGTGCCTCCACGGGTACGCCACGCCTGGACGAGGAGCTCCCGTGTCCCAACGGAGTCGATGCATTGGGTCATCTCCAGCATGCCGGGTGAGACCGCGCGGCCGAGGGATGCCGGCGGGCTCGAAGACGCGATGTAGCCCAGTATAATGTATTGCTGATCGTCGCCGTCGAGGACCCATTCGCGACTTGCCGTCCCCGTGGGACGCTCATGGTAGTTCGGAGGAAGGCGGAACGCTATGCCCAAAGAGTCGCTGATGGAGACCCAGCCGCCAGTCCGCAACGGTGGTGCGGGGCAGGCTGTGCGGGCTTGATCAACGTGCCTGCGACCGGCACAACCCAGCAGGCTGGCCGTGAGGGCGACTATGATGCACCGCGATGTATGCATGGTGATGTGTTACCGCCTAACGGACTGTGTAGGGCCGACCGAAGTCGCCGCAGCCCAGCAGCCTAAAGATATCGCGCGGCGGCTGAAGCGCTGAGGGCCGCGGCAGTAGCACGCGCGGATTGGATGGCCCACCAAGCCCAGCGTCCCATCTACCGAAAGATCCAGTGGGCGACCCTCCATTCAAGATCCCAATAAATGATGAGCACCGCGGTGACGTCGAATGCCGCGTGCATCACGATGGGGAGCCAGAGCCGGCCTGTGGTCATGAGGAGGCCGCCGAACATCGCTCCTGTCATCACAGCTTGCGTGGCACCGGCAATCCCTTGGTCCGGGTAGTGGGCCAGCCCGAACAGCAGGGCGCTTACGAGGAGTACCGCCAACTTGGCTCCAGTGCCGGGGCCAAATAGGCGGCCTAGTCGCTCAAACAAGTACCCACGCCAAATGATTTCCTCGCCGAGGCCCCCGCCGATCACGACGGTGAAGAGCATGCCGGGAAGTGCGGCGCCGTTTCTCACCAGATCGTGATATGCGGAATTGTTCGGATCGGCGCCGAGAAGAGGCATGAGCACCGCCTTCATAAACAGCTTGAAGACCACGCCGGCAAGGAGCCCGGCCACAACCGTACGGGTCCACCTCCTCGGACGCACGAAGCCGAGGTCGCGCCAAGGCGTGTGCGAGCGCCATACCCAGGCGAGCACAAGCATGGCACCAATCCAGAGGCCGGCCAGGAGGATGACGAGGAGCGCAAAGAGTCCAATGGGTCCAAATCCTCGCAATGCCAGGGCGAATCGGTCGTCGAAACCCGGCTCGGTTGGGGTTGGGTCGGAGGCCTTCGGCTGTTGAATAGGTAATCGAAGCTCGTTGCGCATCACCCGTTCCAGTCGGCAATGAGTGGTGTCGAGGGCCAATAGATATTTCACAACCGGACCAATGCGAGCAGGCGTTTCGGGACACATGCGATCAGACAGGAGACCGATTGAACACGGCGATGGGCCCGCCCCATCGGCCAATCAATGGCAGGGTGGAGCCGCTGACTACCGCGGCTGCCAGCGCGGTGCGCAGCCGACATTGCTACATTGGATCCCCGTGCTGCTCGCGCCGCTGCCATCCGGATTCATGGTCCACACCTCGGCATGGGCGGTGGGGTCGGACTGCTTCATTCCGTTGACGTCGTACTCGAAGACAATCTTTTTTCCATCGCTGGACCAATGCGTGTCGCCAGCTTCATACGGCACATCGAAGTGGGTCAGCCGCTGTTGTTGGCTGCCGTCCGCGTTCATCACGAAGATGTTGAGCTTGTTCCCGCCCTCGCGATCGGATCCAAAGGTGATTCGGGTTCCGTCCGGAGACCACATGGGGTCGCCGTTGTTCGGCGAGCTGGTGAGGCGCCGGAGGGCGGTGCCGTCGACGTTCATGACGTAGATGTCCAAACCACTGCCGTTCATCAGGCTCATGAATACCAGTTGGTCGTTGACGGACCACCTGGGTTCGACGCTGAAGACTGTATTTGCCAGGATTGCGTGACTGCCCGTACCATCCGCGTTCATAGCCCGAATGTCGGTCATCGGTGGCTTGCCGGGTTGAGGGATCTCGAGAACCCTCACGTAGAGAATCTTGGTGCCGTCGGGAGACCAACTCGGATTGACGTCGAACCCAGGCGTCGGAGAGAGACGTTGCTGGCCGGTGCCGTCCGCATTGATCACGTAGATCGCGGCGCCATTGAAATCACGCTGATTAGAGGAGGCGCTTTCCGTCGGGAGACCACGAGGGATAGTTTTCCGGATCGCCGTCGCCGGTGAGCCTGGTCGGGTTGGAACCCACTCCCGAGGCGTCGACATCCATGAGGTAGATCTGGTTGACGGAACCGGGCCGGCGCACGAACGCCATCCGGCCCCCCTTCCCGGAACCAGGTCCCGGGCCGGTCCCCGCATCACCAGGCGTGCAACTCGAAGCGGCAGCACAACCGATTGCGATGATGGCGGCAAGCGCTTGGCTGACAGAGGATCTCATGGTGGGACGTCCCGTTAGGTTATGAGATCCTCTGAACGGACGAAACATGGATGATGACCAACATTGGGGCGAGGCAGCGACTTGTCAAACCGGCCGAGGATGGGGCGATCCCTCGTCGATTGCCGGGAGGTCCGAGTGAATCGCGCGCTCCTTGGTGGACTGGCGGACCTGTGGAGTTGATCATCGGCGCTACAATCGTCGGTCGGGTGGCTTCGCTCCATCGCTTCCCAGTGAAGTCCATGGCCGGGGAAGACCTCACGACCGCCGAAATTGCCGGCACCGGGATTCGAGGCGATCGAGGCTACGCCCTGATCGACCGGGAGACGGGCCGAGTGGTCAGCGCGAAACGACCGCGTCGCTGGCCGCGACTCTTGGACTACCAGGCTCGGTTCTCCGAGATCCCCGGGCGGACCGAAGCGCTGCCACCCTTGCTGATCATTTGTCCGGATGGGACGAGCATGAGCAGCGACACCGGCGCCGCACTCGATACTGTGCTCTCCGCCGGTCTTGGTCGGCCGGTGAGTCTGACGTCGATCCCGCCGGAGGGGGCCAGGTTCGAGTATCACTGGCCCGACCAACCAGGGCTCTGGTACCAGGGCCGGTTCTACCGCGATGAGGTCACCGAACACGTCATGCCGCCCGGCACGTTCTTCGACAGCGGCATTCTGCACCTCCTCACGTTGGCGAGCTTGGCGGAGCTCAGGTCGCGCGTGCCGGGCAGCAGGTTCGAGCCAGGTCGGTTTCGGCCTAATGTGGTGATCGAGACTACCGCGACCGGGTTCGTTGAAAACGACTGGGTCGGGCGAGTGGTTCGAATTGGGGACACGGTCCGGACCCGGATCGTCAAGCCGTGCATTCGCTGCGTAATGGTTAATCTCGATCAAGCGTCGATGGGCCCGGACCCCGCGGTGCTGGCGGCCGCATTCGAGCACAACGGTGGTAACATCGGGGTTAAGGGAGACGTGCTTTCGACCGGGGCGGTTCGGGTGGGCGACCCCGTAGCGATCGAAGCGGCGCGCTGAGCGGAGTATCGAAGACTTAGGGTCGAACAGCCGGACCTTCGTTCGCATGCGGTTGAGTCGCGCGGCGGCTCGGCCGAATCCGTCGGCATCATGAGGTGACGAGCGTGCCCGACGGGTTGAGGTCGAGCGTGGCGTGGTGCCTTCAGGAACCGTCGTGGGCCAGTCGTGACGTTGTGAGGAGCCGGTCGTTGGCCCTCATGCCCTTAATGCAGAGGAACTCGCGGCCCGAGAAACGAACCTGCAGAGCCCCGTGTCGGTGCCCGAGCATAGCCTCCATGCCAGCGCAAACTACCGCGCGGCGGAGAAGCTCTGAAGGAAAAGGTAGCGCTCCCGTGGCTCGCGTTCTGTATGAGTATCCACGTCGATGCGCGTCCGTGTCACCTTACCGTTGGCGTCCGGCTTTCCTTGCGGCCATGGCGGCAGTCCGAGGCCATTCGGGTTTCCTGTCTTCACGAAGTTCACGAAGTAGTCCATCATCGTCGCCGACACCTTATGGTCGTCCGTGGTCCAAGCGTACACCGTGTTGCCCGGCAGAATGCCAAGCGCATACTCAATCTCCGTTGAGTGCGGGCCGCCTGGCGGGGCCGAGGCCGAGGGATCGGCCGGTTTGGCGCTGGGTGCCGGCTCCGGGTGGGTCAGTGGAGGCCGCGGACGGCTGAAGTAGTAGCTATAGACCGACTGGCCGGCGCGCGCCTGCTCCTCCTGCCAGAGCCAGGTGCCACAGGCGATGAATTGATCCCCCGCGAGATCGGTCGCGGCGGCGGTGACCTCCTGAACGTTGGAGCCAGGGTACCGCGTGCCCGCCTCGGCGCCGCGGGCCCTGCGTCACGCTGCCGCCCGCCCGCCGGTCCTCGCGTGGCAGAGGCCACGCCGTATACTCAGCCGACCCCGATTGAAATTCCTATCCCGGATTGGATATTACCACGCTGACGCCCCCCGCCAACCCTTCCGATTCGACCGCCCGGGGGCGTCGCACGAGATGCCGTGCTCAAGAACTCCGCTGCTGGCCAAGGGGCACGCGGTGAGGGCCGCGCCCGCGTGAGGGGGCGTTAGGCGCGGCGATGTCTCCGTGAGGTTCGGAGTTCGCATGACCGTTTGTAGGCAAGACCGGGTTTGCGCTCAGCAGGAATAGAGGGTGAACGTCGGACTGCCCGCCGGGAATCCCGTGACAGGGCGACAGTCGGCGGCGAGCGCGTCGAAGAGTGGGCGATCGACGCGCAGGTAGGGGCTGAGGATCGTCGGCGCTCGCCAGCGCAGGAGGTGCACGCCCTTCTGGGGAAATGGGACATGGCCGATGATTCGATTGTCGAGGAGGAACGCCGGCGGGTTGGCGCTTCGCACGCGCGTCACGTTTTCCTCCAGTGTTGAGTGCACCGAGAAGGCAAATCCCTGAGTTGTCGATGTCGGGTTGCGGCGCTGCATGAAATAGTTGAATCCGCCGGAATACCCAAAGGCGAAGAGCGGGCGCGCTCGCGTCGGATCGATCGAGTCTGCAGCGCCAACCATCGATTGCAGCAGGAGGTACTCGCCCTCCCGCAGATGCATCACGCCGCGCAGCGTCGGATGCGCCGATTGCCAGCCACGTCGCGTAAGGAATCCGTAGCTGAGCTGCCAGTGACACAGCAGGGCGACGCACGCCAGCGTGACGACGCCGCGCTGCACGAACGCGCCTGCGCGAACCGCGGGCATCGGGAGGAACTCGATGGCGAGGGCGAAGTACAGCGGCAGCTCGATCATCGCCTGATAGAACTCGACGTTCTCTCCCATCCGGCGCACGCGCGCGGCCGCCGCCACGCCGGCGACGAGCAGAAGAACGCGTCGTCGCTCGACCGCGTCGTTGCCTGCGCGCCAACGAGCGATTGCCGCCAGCGCCGCCAGGGGAAAGAGCCCCGAAGGCGCGTGCCGAACGATGGCATCGACAAGTTCGCTCACGAGCTCACGCCGCCCGGGCCACCCAAACGGCCCCATCGCGGTCGCTCCTGCGGGGCCGTTGGCGACCCAGATCGCGCAGCCGAGCGCAGCGAGGGAGAGCATCGCTACCAACCACTTCGCATGCCGCCGGGAGCGTGCTTCGGGGGGAATGAGGGCGAGCGCGAGTGCGGTGAACGCGCTCGCGCTTGTGATCTCCAGGACGACGCGTTCCATCGTCGGCGAGCTGCGCCCGGCAAACTCGCGCGCCTGCCCGAAGCCAAGGAGGAGCGACAGCATCTCGCCGGGCGCGAACTGCCGCAGAAGCACCGCGAGTGTCGGAGTGGCAACGATCGCGATCCCTGCTGCGAGAGCGCCGACGAGTGCGCCGCGCCGAACTGGCGCGAGGAGCGCAACAAGCAGGAGGAGCGCCGCAATCGGAGGCCAAAAATCGATCTTTGTCGCCAACGCCAGCCCGCATGCCACGCCGATCCACGGCGCCCGCGTCAGGGAGCCGGTGCGGACGACATCCTCGGCGAAAATCAGCGCGCCAAGCAGGAATGCCGCGCCTAACGGGGCTGCGGGCATGTACATCCCCATCCCGATCGGCGCCGAATTGATCGAGGTGAGCGCGAAGATCAGCACGAGCGACGGCGGGATGACCCATGCCGCTACGCGCCCAGGCACGAGGCGTCGCGCATGCAAGGCGAACAGGAGGGCCAGCGCCATCGCCAGCGCGCTGGTCAGCGTCCAGATGTTCGAGAGCTCGCTCCCCACGAGTCGAGTCCACGCGCCAAAGATCCACGCCGCCAACGGGAGCTGGGGCCAGTAGACGTCGGTGTAGAGGCGAGCCCCTTCCCCCACGCGCTGCACCTCGAAGAGCCACTTGCCGTAGTCTCCCCAGAAGATCGACGCGTGCCCCCAGCTGGCAGCGATGAGGAGCGCTGCCGTGCCGGCCGCCAAGACGAGCGTCGTCGCCGTCGGCACCGCCCGACCGTTGTACCATGCCGCCGCCGAGCCGTCGCTGCTCGGTGGTGACTCGCCGTTCGGCCCTTCGGCCACGACGTCAGGACGGGAACGATTCCTCAAGTGCTCCTCTTCGAGTGCGCAGCCGGGGTGGTGTGGTCAACGGCATCAGCTCGATATCGCCGGCGCCACTTCTGAGTCCCGTTTTGTGCATCGTTCAGCGGGTGCGGGAAGCCCTGCAGAAGGAGAGGCGATTCTCCGATATCGGATTGCGCGTTCGTGCCTTCTCGTTGCTGGTGAGAGGGTGAATGGTCGTTCTCGGATCCCAACGACGCAAAGTTATTGCTGGCGACGTTGCAGGAGGATGCAACGATGGCACGAACCGAGAAGACGTCTCCGACAGTGGCAAAGACCGCGGGCCACGTACTCAGCACCGGCAAGGCCACGCCGCAGGAAGCGAAGAAGCTGGCGGGATCGGCACTGACTCAGGCGCCGGACAAGCCGAAGCGAGGAGCGAAGCGGTAGTCGAGGCGCGGAACCTGCGCGAGCTTCCATGAGGTTGGAAAAGTAAAGGTACTCAGATCCGCTGCGGTCGCAAGGAGAGCCGCGGAGGAGGGGCGGTAAACCGACCCGGCGTGTGCGCCACACTTCTTGGCGATGTCGTCCGACGAAACGGTGTCGTCCTTCATTTGGTCCGCCATACCGAATTGCGCCATGACCGCAATGGCTTGTGTCACGGCTTTGCCCATTAGCAGGTTCATCACTTGGGCCGGCGGTTCTCGAGAAACCCCATCGACCAAGTGGCCGGCTTGCTCCATCCTGATGGTGCGCCGGTTTGGTCCCAGAGCCGGACTTTCCAGAAGGCCTGCTGGCGGCTCGTGAGTTGAGCGCCCTGGTACTCGATCTGGTTCTGGTGGTTGCTCGCTGTTTTCCCCGAGTGCCAGAGGTCGGCCTTGTCCGCTGCAAGGCCGGCCGGAGTGCTCGCCACCTCTATTTCATACGCACTCTGGGTGACTCCGCGTGCGGTGCCGGCATCGATGATCCAGCTCAGGCGGGGGATGCGAGTGTCGATTGCAAGTGGATCGACGAGGTATTCGGTCCGGAGGGTGACTGGGCGGACGGAACTCGCCCGTTGCGTCCAGTGGTCGCGCGGTCCGGGAATCAACAAGCCAGCACTGAGCAGGGCGGTTTGCAGACCGTTTTTGCGCATGTTTCTATCCGCGAAGGTTGTCAGGAGTGAAGCAAATGTTGGAGAAGTCCATCGCCGCCGAGCGGATCGCGCCTGACCCGTGGGGCCGCGACCGCCCGATCGTGCAGGCGCAACTCATGAATGCCTCTACTCGCCGGGCTATGGACTGCTACCACTGACGGAAGATCACGCAAACGCCAGTCTGGTCCAGAACAGCGAACTCCTGTGCACCCCATGGCTTTTTCATCACTTGCTTTGAGTTCGGATGCAGCAAGTCGGGCCGCTTCGATGAAATTTCTTGGTAGAGCTCGCCGATAGTGTCGGTTTCGATCGCAATCTCAGGTCGATCTTTCGCCGCGTACTCCGAGCTCTCGATGACGTATGCCTTTGCCTCATCCCTCGCCACAACTGCGAGCGAAGCATCCCGGTGAAGCACTTTGAATCCCAGACCATTCACAAAAAGATCCAAGCCTTCGCTCATGTGATCGAAGAATACTTTCGGCACCAAGCGCGTCATCATGATTTCTTCCCCCTTCGTTCGCTTGCCGGAGGCCGCTGGCTACGCCGGCGCGGTTGCGACCAGAACTCATCTCAGGCGTGGAGGTCGCAAAAATAGCCGGCACTGTTGCAGAGAAAGCCACGATCGACCGGTGATGGCTACCACGTCCTTCCAGCAAGCCGGACCGACCAGTTGCCCGCCCGCGGACCCTGGCAGCGGCAAGTGCCGGTTAGGCATCAGCGTGCACGATTCCATTCCTGGACTCGCGCGGTCCACTGCCAAAGCCCATTGGTCACCTCGGGCGGAAGGCGATGACCTAGTTGGCGTGCCACCAGTACGATCTGTCCTCGGTGGTGTCCCTCATGTGCTACGAAATAGGCCAGTACATGCCCGACGTCCAGCGGCAGGTTGCGCCATATATAAGCCTTTGTAGCCGGAATCTGCCCGCCGGATGTTATTCCGAGCTCGAGCAACTCCGTGATGCCCCGGCTGCTCCGCCTCAGGGCTGAGAGGAGTCCTCGGCGGGTGACCCTTCGCAGATCAACCAGCAGGGGGATGGCAATGCCGTGTTCTTGGCCTAGAGTTCTGAGCCACCGGCTCCGGGCGTTGTGCAGATGGGCGGCAATCATGCGTACGGTGCGCCGTGGTACTACGCCAGGAATCGACGCATTCCATAGCGCGGTTGAAAGCTGCTCGACTAGGCGGGCGGTAACGAGGCTATTGGTCCGCCACGCGGCGAGGACCGTCGGCCGCAGATCGGGAAGAGGGGCCATTCCGTGTTCTACCTCGTGAGTGGTACTGATACCTAACGACTTAGGATTGAGATCCGAAGACGCGTCAGCGGCTTCGTCACTCCAGTTCTGGGTTAGACCCCAACTTGTAGCGGTGCTGCACCCCACATATCTCCAGCTACCGGCTCACGTCGGGGCCGTGATCTGCCGCGTACTTGCGTTGCCGCGGCGCATTCCCGGCCTCGGTTGCGGGCCGTTCTTCCAGTAACTCGTGCTCGGCGACGGTGTGGAAGGAGACGACCGCCCAATTCTCTGGACCGACCACGCCCTGATGCCAGACATTGTGCGGAATGGAGATCCATCGCCGTTCCAGAGGTGCCGCCGGATCGCTTGTCATGTAGTGTGAGCACCACTCGTGACCTGGCTGCGTTTGAAAGTCGCCGCGTCCTCGGTAGGACATCATGCGCTGATGGCTATTCGGGTGCCGCTCAGCCCCGGTGGCGACGTTGGCGCGCAGGACGAAGACCCAGCTAGAACGGATCGTCTCCGGGAGCCGGGTGTGGTAGCGTTCGAGTGGAATGGCCTCCCACGCCAGCACTTCGGCCGGGGCCTCCTCAAGTTTGCGGTCGACGGAAGCAATGATCGGCTCGATCGTGGCAGCGGCCGATCGAACGGCGGCATCTAGCGCTTGAAGGATATCAGTTTCGTCTCGCTCCATCGCTCCCCCGGTCGTCAGCCCCTACGAGGCGGGATGCCGACGTTGGTGTCTAACGTACCCGCGTTCTGCTGCGGGCGCTCAACCGCGGGGCCGAGCCGCGGCATCCGAGAACCAACATTGAGCCGCGGCCGCGACTTGTCAAACGGGGGCCAGTAGCGCCCGACTGCAGCAACGCGTTGTTAGCCACCCCAAAACCACCAGCGGCGCGACTATCGCCCGGTTCTCGTGGCACAGAAGTAGCCGTCCGCCCGATACGTCGTCG
>JANYKV010000003.1 GCA_025358055.1 Gemmatimonadota bacterium | reverse complement strand
TCGGCGCCGGGTTCATGAGTTTTCGCCGCCCAACTGGGCCATGAAGGATCCGTTCGGAATGCAGGTCGCCAAGCTGTGCCAAGCGTACCACGTAGCGGTGGGAGAATGCGTCGGCGGGGCGCCCAAGTTCCTCGATTTCATCGTCTCCGAGCTGCTGCCTCGCCTTACCGCCAAATACCGCATCGACCCTGAGCAGCTCGGCCTGTTCGGCATTTCGGCGGGCGGCTTCTTCGTGTCCTGGGCGATTTTCCAGCCGAATTCTCCCTTCAGGAAATACATCATCTCGAGCTCCGCGATGGCCTACGGCGACGGCGAGATCTTTCGCCAGGAAGCTCGTTACGCGGCCGATCATAAAGATCTGAAGGTCTCGATCTACATGGCTTCCGGAAGCCTCGAGATCGATGATCCGTTTCTTGAAGGCATCGGTCTGATCGTCAGCGGACAGGCCCACCTAGGTGGCATGCTGCGGAGCCGGAACTACCCCGGCCTCAAGCTCTACAGTGAAATCCTCCCCGGCCTGGGACACGGGGACGCCGCCGGCACCACGCTCATTCGCGGCATCCGCCTTCTCTATGCAAAGTGAGACGACGAGTCGGTGCCGGTCCGGTCGAGGACCAGTGAGATCGCGGCCTACATCGCGGAGGCCAGTCCCGCGGCCGCGGCGGCATGGGTCGATGACGTATTCGCTATTGCGGCCGACCTCAAGGAGCACCCCCGACGGGGGCGTCGCGTGCCTGAGGTTGACCGGCCGTTCGCAAGGTGTTACATGGTTCCTACCGCGCGACCTACTGCGTAGACCCGACCCGGATCGTGGTCCTGACGGTGAGGCACGGAAGGCGGAGTTGGGTCCAAACCGAAATTGACGCCGGGGACTAATGGTGGCGCCATCACGTTGTTGCGGTATATCCCGCCGAGAAAGCGGTCGGCCCGCCGCAGGCCCGAGCAATCGGGTTTCCGAACGGCGCTACTCTTCCCTAGGCGTCATCCCGGTTGTCTGGAGGCATCATGCCCCGAATGTGGTCGCAGCGCATGTCGTGTTCGACCCTGCGGGTGACGGCCGCTTGTATCCTCGCCGCCTGCGCCAAGGCCGAGGTCGACGACGCCACCCTCCGCGGTGCCGATGCCGACTCCGCGAACTGGCTCAGTTACGGCCGCACGTATACGGAGCAGCGCTATAGCCCGTTGCGACAAATCAACGAGCAAAGCGTGAGCCGGGTCGGGCTCGCGTGGTCTCTCGACCTCGGTACTCGGCGCGGCCTCGAGGCGACCCCACTCGTACGGAATGGAGTGCTTTACACCACCGGGGCGTGGAGCTTCGTGTTCGCGGTGGAGGCTCGCACCGGCCGCCTTCTCTGGACCTTTGACCCCAAGGTTCCGAAGGAGCATGCCCGGTTTGTCTGCTGCGACGTGGTCAATCGTGGCGTCGCGCTGTACCGGGGCCGGGTGTATGTGGGCACCCTGGATGGTCGTCTCATCGCGTTGGATGAGCGGACGGGCAAGCCGGTTTGGGAGGTTCAGACCACGCCGCGGGACGGGCCGTACGCGATCACCGGCGCACCTCGGATCGCTCGAGGGCGCGTTCTCATCGGCAATGCGGGGTCCGAGTACGCCGTTCGAGGCTTTGTCTCAGCATACGACGCGGAGACCGGTGCGCTCGCTTGGCGCACTTACGTCGTCCCCGGCGATCCCTCGAAGCCCTTTGAATCCGAGGCGCTCCGCAAGGCTGCGGCTACCTGGTCCGGTGAGTGGTGGAAGGGCGGCGGCGGCGGCAGTCCCTGGGATCCGATCGTGTACGATCCGGACTTGGATTTGGTCTTCATCGGTACCGGCAATGGCTCTCCCTGGTTCCCCCAACTCCGGAGCGAGGGCCATGGCGACAACCTCTATGTCTCCTCGATCATCGCGCTTCGGGCCAGTACGGGCGAACAGGTCTGGCACTACCAGACGACACCAGGCGACAGCTGGGACTACGACGCGACCCAGTCGTTGGTTCTCGCGGACCTAAATATCGGTGGCCGGCCGCGGCGGGTGCTCATGCAAGCGAACAAGAACGCGTTCTTCTACGTCCTGGATCGGGAAACTGGCAAACTGATTTCCGGGCGCCCCTACGCGCAAATGACTTGGGCCACGGGCCTCGACTCCAGCGGGCGTCCTATGGAAACGCCGACGGCCCGCGCACTGAAAGATGGAGCGCTGATCACGCCGTCGGACCTCGGAGCGCACAACTGGCATCCGATCTCCTTCAGTCCCGCAACAGGGCTGGTCTACTTTGCCGCCACCGACGCGCCGGCCTTATACACTATCGATCCGAATTTTCGATTGAACCCGCGAGACCAGACGGTGGGAGGCGACGCCCGCTACCACGGACCACTGCTAGCGAAGCTGGAGGCCATGAAACCGAGTGGACGCCTCCTCGCGTGGGACCCGGTGGCACAACGCGAAGTCTGGCGCGCCGAGCATCCGGTGTCGCGGAGCGGCGGCACTCTGAGCACGGCCGGGAATCTTGTTTTCCAGGGCCGTGCGGACGGACAATTCATCGCGTACCGCGCAACCGATGGCAAGGTGCTCTGGCAATTCGACGCCGGGGTCGGGATCGCCGCCGCACCGATGACTTTTTCGGTGGCGGACACGCAGTACGTCGCCGTGCTCGCGGGGCCGCCCGCGCTCTATATCGATCGGTCGGTGAAGACGGGGCCCGGGAGGCTCCTGGTGTTCGCGTTGGATGGCTCAGCCAAGGTTCCGCATGACGACCGGGCGGATGTACCCGTCCCGATGCCAACCGTGTCGATTACCGCCTCACCGCAGGAGATCAGCGAGGGTGGCGCGTTGTACGGCACGTTTTGCGAGCGTTGCCACGGCACCGATTTGAACATCGTGAAGAGTGGAGCGGTACCAGACCTGCGCTACTCCACGGCGGCGACTCACGCGATATTCGAACCGATCGTGCGAGGTGGTGTGCGACGGGCCCTCGGCATGCCATCATTCGCCGAGGATCTCACCACGTCGCAGGTCCGGTTGATTCAGGCCTACATTCTAGATCGCGCGCGCGCCGC
>JANYKV010000166.1 GCA_025358055.1 Gemmatimonadota bacterium | reverse complement strand
GAGGGGCGGCCGGTCGTACCCGAGATCGATGACGAGCGACTCCGGCTCGGCCAGGATCAGCTCGCGCAGCGAAATGACATGCGCAAGTTCTCGGGTCTTCGGATCGACGACATAGAGGGCATAGACGGTTTCCTTGACGTCGCCAACCTCACGGACGTGCGCGAGTGTTTGCGCCACCGTCCAGTCCGCTGGCACACTCACGAACTCCGTCGTCATGATGCCGCCGGCCGAGTCCGACGGATACTTGAGTAGAAGGACGAGCGTCGACTGGGTGTCGGCACTGACCGCCTTGAGGAGGCGGCGCTGTTCGCTCGGCTTCAGTTCACGAAAAAGGTCGGCCTGCTGGTCCGCCGACATTGCATCGATCAATGCCGCGCCGTCGCGATCGCCCAGCTTGGCGAGAATGTCGGCGCGATGATACAGCAACTCGGGCTCATCGAAGACGACACCGGCCACTTCCGCTGGCAGCGCGGCAACCACCCGTGCCGCCGCCTCGGCCGGCAATTGGCGGAGCGCATCCGCCAAATCCGCCGGCTGCATCTCGGCGACCGCCTCGCCAAACTCTTTGGGGTCGGCGGCCAGCAAGTACAGGAGCTCCGGCGTCGGCGTCGGGGTATCAGGCAGAGTCGGCGTCATAGGGCACACGTTTCGAGTGAGACGTCATTGACATGGAGAGCGCGCCCCGTGCCAACGGGAGAGAAATACGGTTAGCGCATACGGTCTCTCAAAAACTCCCTCCCAACAGCACCGCATTCACAAACAGCGGATACAATCCGCGCCAAAGATCGCGAAAGTTGGGATCACCGGCAAACGCGATGACGCGGCCGCGGTCGACCCGCTCGGTCCAGAGATAAGCAGACTCCGCCAGCCGGGGAAGGACTTCGGGCCAAAAATACCCCGCCAAACGAAGGCGAGGCTCCGCGACAAAGCGAACGACCGCCTCTCCCGGCCGAACGTTTGTGGGGACCTTGTAAATCCGGCTACCGCTTACCATCACCGGGAATTCTCGCCCGTCCATTCCGATGAGGAGAGGCGACAGAGTATCCACTGAAACTCGCGCGATGCTACCGGGAACCTCGGCCGGCAAGGCTGCCCCGGCGGAGCTATCAGGGCGAAGGCTGTCCTGCCGCGCGCGCAGCCGCACCAATCCCAATCGATCCGTGGCTAGCCAGGCACTGGCCCCCTCGAGCGTAACGAGGACTCCACCTTGTCGTACCCATGCGGCGATACGGTCTCGGCCTGACTCACCGAGCGCACGATCGAGGGCCGGGGGTTGCGCCGAAGGAACCACCAGAACATCAAGATCGGGCAACAACGACGTCACATTGGCGGCGTCCACGGTGGTGACAGGATAGTGGAGACGCTGATCCAATGCGAACCATGCGAAACCGAAGGAATTGCCTGACACCCCCGCCCCTCCGAGCAAGCCGACCCGCGGCGCTCGGATGGGAACCACGCTATTGCTGCCGAGATCGGCCCCCTCATCCACCAGCGCGGTGTGCAAGGGGGTGATCGGGGCCCCGGACTTCGTCGCCTCCTTGTTCACGATGTCGTGTACGCTCGTGTCGTTGGCCGATACAACGACGAGAAAAGCCCCCCGAGGAAAGCGAGCGTCGCCGACCCCAAAACCCTTCGTCACGGCGCGTACCCGAACGCCTTCGGCCAGCAAACCCGCCAACATACGCAGACTTGGCTCCGTGCCGGGTGGAAATGCATATCCAAACGATGCCCGGCGGAAGTTCGACGGCGACGAAACCAACCAAGTGACGGGTTCAGAGGCTGAAGGCCACGTCGCCAACGCGTAAGCGCGGACGCGAAACGCATACGGCAACGCCCACGCTGTGATGTCGTAGAAGTGGCTCGGCTGGCCCGTCCTTCGGCGTTCGAGTTCCGCGGCGATGAAGGCGGAATCCAGGACGGCGTCGGGCTCCAGTAACGCCTTGGCAAGACGGCCCTGTGGTTGCGCAAAATCCACCACGTAGGTCCCGGCCGCCAGCGCCGCCGGCTGGGCGACGCGTTCGCCGTACTCGATCGCCCCTAGGGCAGTCCATGCGGTCGTGAGCCGGCGGACGACGATACCGTTCCCGGTCAGGAGCGAAACTAAAGAATCCGCTCGCCCCGCTGGATCCCGTTCGAAGGCCATCGCACGCATGGGCGCTCGCTGACCCTCGGCAATTGCGGAAGCGCGGAACGCCGCATAGTCGCGCACCCGCTCGCGAGCCCGGCCCGCCGATGTGAGCAGTGTGGCCCAGGCGGCCGAATAGTGATGCCATGCCGCATCGTGTAACGTCAAGACCGTGCCATCTGAGCGTCGGATGGCCCCGCCGGCGCTCGACGCCTCTTCAAAGGTCATTCCAATAGCGCCGGTGAGGACCGGCCACGAAACCCCATACCCCGGATAGAACTCGTCGTACCCCTCGCGCCGGAAATAGGGCCAGCCATGGCGGTCGAACGCGGCGGCGTTCGCCGCCGCGAAAATATCCCACCAATGCTGGATATTGGTCGTGACATTCTTATTGACGGGGTCCATCGGTGGGGCAAAGAAGTAGGTGGAGTTGGGTCCCATTTCGTGCAAATCCACCGCGACGTGCGGCCAATACTTTCGAAAGGTGGCCACGCGGCCCCGGCTCTCAGGGTGGGACAGGATGAACCAATCCCGATTGAGATCAAAGTAGTAATGGCTGGTGCGGGCGCCGGGCCAGGTCCCGCCATGAATCATCGCACCGGAGGCCAATGGGATACCGCTCGCACCACGCATCCGGGCGACGTCCTGAACGTGCCGCTCATGCCCATCAGGGTTCTGGACCGGGTCCATAACGATGACCGCGCTATCCAGAATTCGTTGGGTGTCCGGGTCGCGCCCCGCCGCCAATTGATAGGCGAGCGCCAGAGCGGCCTCAGTCCCCGAGGCCTCATTGCCGTGCACCGTGTAACCCAGGAACACGATCGCGGGCAGGCGGCGAATGGCCAGCTCCAGGTCGGGCGGAGGCACGCCCAACGGATTTGCGATCCGCTCGGCATCGCGAAGAATCTCCGCAAGGCGCGCTTGATTGGCCTCGGAAGTCACCACCAACCGAATCAGCTCGCGACCTTCGAACGTCACCGCGGCGGTGTCCAGCCGGACGCGGCGGGAGGTCGCCGCGAGGCGTTCGAGGTAACGCGCGATCATATGGTGCGGAGTGAATCGGTCTCCAACTTCGTACCCCAGGACCGCCCGGGGAGTCGGCACCGCCGGGTCGTATTCACCACCCGAAACGAATGAATGTTGGGCGAAGAGAGAGGCATTGAGGATGCCCAGGAGGGCCAGACCCAGACCGAGTGCGCGTCGACACGACAATCGACGTCGGAAAACAGCGAGTCCAAAGCGATGACTACCGCCTGCGATCATAGGATCCCTCGTGACGACGAAGAGCACGCATGGGGAACGAGGCCGAAGAACAGAATTCGGCGGAACCAGTTGGTGTGGGACTAGGTAGATGGAGCGAGCAGATCGGCCACCGCGTCATGACCGCCGCCGACGGCAAGATCGTACGGGGCTTTGCCCTCGTCATTGGCAGCGGTGGGATCGGCGCCGTTCGACAAGAGAAGCTTTACTAGCTCCATATTGCCATTCATCGCGGCCGCGTGGATTGGGGTCCATCCGCCTTGCTGCCGGACATTCGGGTTCGCACCATGGGCCAGCAACAGACGGGCGAGTGCGAGGGCGGTTTCCGGTCTCCGACTCGCGACTGCCGCGTGGAGCGCGGTGACCCGCATCGCGTTCTGTGACGGTGCATTGGGATCACACCACCGCGCCAGGAGGGCGACGACCTGCTCGCGTCCGAAAAAGGCGGCGAGACCGAGCGCTCCGAATCCATCCGGTGTGACCGTGTCAGCGAGCGTGGGGTTCTCCGCCAGCATCGCGGAGACCCGTTCGACGTTTCCCAAGGCCGAAGCTTCCAAAAAGTTAGGCGTGGTGCCCCGCGCGATGAGGGCGTGAGCAATGGTTTGATGTCCGTTATAGAGCGCGAAAAGAATGGCGGACTGGCCCGCCGCATTCACTGCACTGCCGAGCCCGGCATCCGCTCGAAGGAACGGATCCACCTTTGCGAGGTCGCCGGAGCGGATCGCCTCAAAAAATGCCGGGACATCACTCATAGTGACTGCGCCTTACGATTGTAGAGATACGCCACGCCCAAGGACACGAGTCCCAGCATCAAGACCGATCCGACCCGGTAGAGCGCCTCGAGCGAAGAGAGGTCGAAGGCGACGACCTTGAAGGCAGCCATTCCGGCCACCGCAAGGCCCGCGACCCGCACCAGTTTGAGGTTCCGACGGAATCCCAGCAACACCAACGACCCGGCGAACAAGGCCCACCAGGCTGAGACGGCGAGACCTCGCGCCAAAGAGGCGGTCAACTGCGGGAGGCCGCTCTGGTCGAAGTATCGCCCGATTTCTCCAGTAACGCCAAGGAAAAGGAGCAGGCCGGCCACACCCCAGAGCAGGGCCGGCACACGGTGCACAAAGGTCGAAGCTCCCGTTGTCGGAGTCCGCCGCCACAGCCCAGCAGCCAACCCGGCGGTGATTGCCACCGTTCCCCAAAACGCGAGTGCCCAGGGGCCAACGAAGGCGGCATCCGTACCGCCATGGAGATCAAGATCGCCCAACCAGAGGTGAACCACCCCAGCGAAGAGCGTCATCAAGGCGTACCATCGGCCGTCCCAGCGCTCCAGCGGATGGTCGAGGGCCGACCACAACACCGTTAATCCGGCGAACACCCATGTCGCCGTCAGTCCGGGCCAATGCAACAGCGTCGCGAACGACACCGCAATCGTGCCAATCAGCGCAAAGGAGGAACGGTATTGGCCATAGCCAACCGCGAGATACGCCACGGCGACCATCAGCGGAGCCGCCCCTTCATGCGCCGCGAACCACGTTGAGAATCCCGCCTCGACGGCCCAGACCAGCAGGACGGGAGTTACCAGGAAGTACAGTCCTTCTCGCAGGTTGATCGGCCGCATCCTCTCGCCGTCGTTTCCTCCGAAGGCTGTGTTCCGCCATTCGCGCCACCATACCGGCATGGCCAGCGCAAGCGCACCGATCGGAATCAACCACCCGGCCTCCTCGTGCGACTGCCGGTGGGCGAGGTGCAACACGGACCATCCGCCGCCAAAGGCCAGGAACCGAGTCTCCCACCACCCCTCCCGCAGCCCATAGAAAAGTCCGGCCGACCCACCGGCAATTCCGTACAGCACAAGAGCCAGTGGAGTGGCCGAGTCGATCGCACCGGTGGGCACGACCGCGAAATACGACAACGCAATCAAGAACGTAGCCCCGCGCCAGCGCTTGCGAGTTGAGACGAATCCAAGCGCGAGGCCCATCGCCCCGAGATAGATCAGTAAGGATGTGGCATTCGACTGCGCCGAACCGAGGAGGACCGGGGCGAAGAAGGCTCCGAGTGCCGCGACGCCGCAAAGCCACTCAACGTCGATCGCCAAGGCGATCCCCGCCAGGGCGAGGGAGACGCAGCAAAGGGCGGCGATTCCACCGGGCGGAGGAAGGAAGGCATACAGCTTGGTCGCCGCCCAAACCGACAAGTAGACGATGGCAGCACCGGCCCCGATCAGTGCCCCACCATACCGGCGCATACCACGGGCTTCAAGACGCCACCCCATTGCACCGACCACAAACCCCGCACTCGCGCCACCCAGGCAGCGCAGAAACGGAGAGATCCAGCCTCGATCAAAGGCCAGCTTGAGGAAGTATCCCGCCGCTAGTACGAGGAGTGCGACGCCCAGGCCAAGAAATGCGCGCTGCCCTAGCCATTGCTCGCCGTCGAGACGATGAGGCGGAGCCGCCCGGGGCGAGATCGGAACCGACGATGGGGGCTCTGGACGAGGGCGGGCGTAAGCCGCTACGGCGGAACCGCTGGGTCTCGGCTGCGAAATCGGGATGGAAGATGCGTCGGTAGGGTCGACCCGGTCGCGGGGGGATCCCCGATCCACCGGATCTCCAGCCAGCCTCCGGAGGAGCGTCTCAAGCACGGCCACGCGGCGCTCGAGGTCGGCGACTCGCTGGTCCGAGTTCATCACCGAGCTACCTCACTCGACGACCCTGAGAGAATCAACCCAATAATCGGTCATGCCGAAACAGGTCGTCGGAACTCCGCGGTGCTCACGGTAGTGCAGGACGACACGCTTGCCGAGAAGCGATTCCACTTTATGAGAGGTGTTTTCTTCGCGGACCGTAAAGAAGAAGATTTCCGGTGCGACACCGGGAACAGTGGTTACCGCGAGTTCCCCTTCCCACGTTTTACAAATCCACCCTTTGTGCGAAAACTTCTGCAGGATGCCGGCGCGCTCCCCGTCGCTATATGTCCAATTGATCACCGAAAACATGTAGAAGGCGAAGAGCAGGATCGGTATCACAATGATGCCGACGAGGATTTTGCGGCCGACACTCCAGAATCTCCTCTTCGGTTCCGGAGGGGGCGCATTTTCATGATTCACAGGTGCCGTCATGGACTACCATGGGTTGATGGATGCGGAAAGGATAGGTCAAAACTGGGAAAGGGGAAAGGGGACGCGGGAAGGCAGGAAGCAACCACAGAGAAAACATTGGGAATGGAAGTGCGGAGCCAGCCGCGATATCATCTCGCCTAGAATTGAGGAGCGTTCTGCGGCGGCCGCGGCCGACGAGGGGGGATGGGCAGACCTCCGCCCTATGAAGCCTGGGCCCACTTGGTGCGGCCGTCGCGGTGGAGGCCATAGGCCCTCAGCCGCCGCCAAAGAGTCGTACGGCTGATGCCGAGTTGCTTCGCCGTCTCTGCAAGTCTCCAACCGTTGGCGTCGAGTGAGCGGACGATGGCGTCTTTTTCTCGGTCGGCGAGAGTGGTCGGGCCGGTACTTGCCGGCAGAAACATCGCCTCCCCCAAATCCAAGGATCCGACCCGGAGCGGCCGGAGCCTTCCCCCAAGCTCAGCCAACTTTGGCATCAAGTCGTGCGCGCCGGACTGGAGGTCGAGCTCTCCGGGTCCTTCGGCAAACAATTCACGCGCCTGTTGATTTGCGTAGATCACTTTTCCGTTGGTATCGAATACCACCACACCCTCGGCAAACCCGTCCAAGAGAGCCTTGGCTAGTGGCGAAAAGACGGAGGGCATTGGCGTCAGGTTTGTCGTCATAATCATGATGGGAGACTACGCAGCTCTCCCGGTTGAGGTTTCAAAACGATACTAAGGAAGATGCGCTGGTCCCCCGCATATGCCAATGATCCTATGCCTCTAAGTCCGGCTTGGCTGGGTCGATAAGAATTCTACGACTGGCCATCGTTCGACAGGTTCCCACGACAAGGTACGTGCCAGAGCAGGGACTTACCGGTAATTCCGCTAGGGTGATTGACTTGACCGACTAGACAGTCAATGGTATTATTATCCATGGCCACAAACCAAAGGAATGGAAAGATGAAGGATCATATAATGCTTAATGCCATCGCCTTAGCACGTGAGCGCGGACTGACCGATTGGTCAATAGACGAACTCTCTCGCCGCACTCACTGCGCCAAAGGCTTGGTACTATACCACTACAAAACAAAGGCTCGGCTGTTCCTCGAATTGGCCGAAAACCTACGACAGTCACGACGGACGTCCCGGCAAATCGTCACGCATGAACGGGGAACGCAGGTTCTGGACGACGTGTGGCGGGTCCTCGCACGGGAGGTCAAGACCGGGGAGTTCGCCGCCTGGCTCGGGTGTATCCTCGCGGGGTCTGAAACCGCCCTGGCGGCTCGTATCTCAGCAAATGACGAGGCCGCGCTCGCCCAGATTGTTGACGACGCACTCGAGGCCAACGGGGCCATCAAAGCCATGGCCCCGTTGATCAACCTCACCCTGGACGGCTTCCAAATGCGCCTCCTTCAAGGAGCCGATCCCCTTGGGCTTCGCGACGCTTACGATGCCTTCTGGCTTTCGTTGCTTCCCTGACACCGGCCTCACCACTCGACTTGGGTGTTCCGGGTCGGAGCGCCGGTTTGCCAGGGTTGTAACCCAAGCGGTCGCTTCCGGGGCGACACCTCATTCAGCGTGTTGCCTTCGTACAGCCGACCGTTCTTCATCACCCAATGAATCGTGTTGCTGTTGCGAATGTTCTCCAGCGGGTTGCGATCGAGGATCAGGAGATCGGCGAGCTTCCCGGGTTCGAGGCTCCCGAGCTCGCTCCCCAACCCAATCGCCTCGGCCCCGTAGATCGTCGCAAGCCGGAGCGCATCGTGCTGCGAGAGGCCACCGCTCTGCATCGACCACAGCTCCCAGTGATAGCCAAGTCCCTGCAACTGCCCGTGACTACCAATCCCGGCCCGACCACCACCCGCGATCAGGTCGCGCACGAATTCCGCGTGCTTGGGAAACACGTACTCCTCCTTCATGGCCCAGCCGGCTGGTCCGGGGTTCGCACCCCGGCGGCGGGACTTCGCATCGAGTTCCGCTTCGGGCGTGAAATGGCGAAGTTTCGCGTCGTCGTGGACTTCCTCGGTGGCATAGTAGTAGTTCTCGCCAAAGGGCCCACCATAGGAGACCAGTAGTGTCGGGGTGTTGGTTGTTTGGGAGGCCACGAGGAGTTGCACGACGTCATTGAACATCGGCGTGATCGGCAACGCATGCTCGATCCCCGGATAGCCATCGATCGCGTGCGTCATGTTGAGCTTCCAGTCGAGCCCACCCTCCGTCGTGGGCATCAAGCCAAGCTCTTTCGCGGCCATGATAATCCACTGTCGCTGCTGCCGATTTCCAGTCATGTACATCTTCAACGTCTTGGTATCGTAATAGTCACTGTAGCGCCGGAGAATATTCTTGGCGTGTTCGAGATCGCGAACCGGCTCCCCCGAGAACACGCCTGGGCCAGTCGAATAAATCCGGGGTCCCACCATCTCCCCCGCTTCGACCCGATCACCATAGGCAAGAACGTCCGTCGTGGCGGTTTGGGGATCGCGGGTCGTCGTCACCCCGTAGGCCAACGTGGTCAGATATTGCCAAACTTGCCCGACGTGGATGCCGGGGATGAGCCACTGAGTGTGGTAGTGCGTGTCCACAAACCCTGGAACGATAGTCTTTCCGGAGACGTCGATGGTCTCCGCGCCCGCGGGAACTTCGACCTGCCCTCGAGCACCGACCGAGATGATACGATTGTTCTTCACCACCACATCGCCGTTCTCAATGATCTCCTTCCCCTTCATCGTGATCACCCGGGCGCCCCGAAGCACCACCGTTCCCTGCGGCGTGTCCCGAGTAGCGTGAAGGACGATCCGCCGCTCAGAGGGCTTATACCCGGGTTTATCCTTCGTCTCATCCTTCTTCGCGCTATCGGCCGGTGCCTTCTTGGTCGTGTCCGCACCTTTCGCCTTGGCGGCCGCTTTGAGGCTGTCGTCCACGACCTTCGCCCGATCGAGATCGTAGCTCACGAAGGCGTTGCCGATCGACCAGTGCACGGTTCGGCCATCGCTCCCCCAGGTCCCGAACTCTCCACCAATTTCGGTGAGCTTGCGGGCCGGCACTGCGGCGGCTTCGGGTGCCGCAACCGACACC
This sequence comes from Gemmatimonadota bacterium, assembly GCA_025358055.1. GTDB lineage: Bacteria > Gemmatimonadota > Gemmatimonadetes > Gemmatimonadales > GWC2-71-9 > JANYKV01. The sequence continues at coordinate 4,309 of JANYKV010000166.1, read as the reverse complement.
GTCGGTGTTGCGCCACCCACTATCGGGACCGTCACCGAATAGAGGTGTTGACCGACCTGAGCTAAGGCCTGGTCGCCTTTGGGCGCCATGAAAATGGCGCTGGCGGGCGGTGCTTGTGGTCCGGGTTCCAGCTGCGACGGCGGAGGTACATCGAGCCCATTCGGATCGGGTGTCTCCAATTCGGCGCCAAACCCCAGCGGCCCAGTCACCTTCAGGTGCGATTTCACGTCGGTCCCATCCCACCGAAAGGATACCAACCCCTCTTGGAAGCTCGACGCATAAATCCGATTGGTATCACTCGTGAAGTGTGGATACTGGCGTCCGCCTGATGGAGCAATGACGGTCGGCTCTCCCCCAGCCGCGGGAATCCAGATGAATTGGGCGCCGACTCCGCCCGCAAAGAACCCAACCGCCTCCTGCAGATCCCGCGCAGCCGACCGAATCGCGACGATGCGCCGGCCGTCGGGTGCCCACGCCGTTTGCTGATATTGAGCGGCGGCGTGCGTCAACTGGACGGGTTTGCCGACCGGATCGACCGACACTCGGTAGATTTGCCCGCCCGGTCCATCGGCCCAGGTGACATAGGCCAGTGTCTTGCCGTCCGGCGCCCAGCCGGGGAAGTACTCCCCCACCGGTCCATCGGAAACCCGGCGCGGCGTGCCGTTCGGATAGTCCATGACCCAAACTCGGTCCAGTGCGCTGAACGCGAGGCGGCGACCGTCCAGAGAGAGAACCGGATTCCGAATCTGGCGGGCGGTGAAGGTCGGCCCGTCATCGACTTTGTAACTGAATTTCACTTCGGGACCAATGTCCACCTTCGCATCGGCGGAGAACGGGATGTTGCTCGGTGCGCCACCATCGATTGGAACCCGCCAGATCTCTCCACCGTACGAGATCACGATTGCCTTGGAGTCCGGGGTGAACGCATATCCTGGAAGAGCATCAAGCGGCGCTCGGCTCTCTTGGTCATCGCGCTGAATCGGAAACGCGAGCCATCGTTCTTCACCGGAGGCCAGGTCGCGGATTCGGAGGCCGGTCCGGGTTTCGTGCCGAGAAGCATAGGTCAGCCATTTGCCATCGGGAGAGAGCGCCGGGCGGAAACCCGAACCGTAACGGTTTGACATCGTGGAATTCGTGCCGGTTTCGCGATCGTAGACGCCCAGCTGATACTGCGGGAAGATGGCGTTGTATTGCCAGTCTCCCGTGCGCGCGGCAAACCACACATACCGTGGGTTCGGTCCAAACGCGGCGCCGACAGTCTTGAGCTGCTGCGGCTCCTTGATGAGTTGGATACCGCTGCCCCCGTCGACGTGATACATCCAGAGTTTCGCCGCGCCGCCGAGCCCGGCGGATTTTGATGCGAAGATGTACTTCCCGTCCGGGGAGTACACTGGGGAGAGATAGAGCGCGTCATTCCCCTTGGTCACCTGGACGGTATCCTTCGCGTCCGCGGAGATCGTCCACACGTTGTCGCCGCCGCTCCGATCGGAGATGAACACCACCCGTTTGCCGTCCGGGCTCCAGCGAGGCTGAGCGTCATAGGCCATGCCGCTAGTGAGTCGAGTAGCTTTCCCGCCCGCGATCGGTAGGGTGTACAGATCGCCCAGCAGATCGAACACGATGGTGTGCCCGTCCGGACTCACGTCCAAGGACATCCACGTGCCTTTGGTGGCGGTGAATGACGCGGCACGCTTTGCCTCGAGCGGAAGATAGGGGTGTTTCTTGGTCGTGTCGGATGTGACTCGCGTCTCCGCCACCGACAGGGAGGGGACCATGAGAGCGAGCGCGGCGGTGACCGCGCCCGAACGAAATCGCCTTGTCATGAAAGACTCCAAGAGAATGCTCTGACCACGTTGGGGGAAGATCCGGCTCACCATGGCACGCTCGTCGTCACGGCCGGTTCGTCCTTCCGCCACATGACATCGCCGAGGGGGCGCGACCGGGGCCACACTTCATTGAGGGTGTCGGCGGTATAGAGCCGACCGTTCTTCATCACATACCGGATCGAATTGCTGTTGCGGATGTTGGCGAGCGGGTCGTCATCCAAGACAATCAGGTCCGCGAGTTTGCCGGCTTCGAGCGATCCGAGATCGCTGCCCAGACCGATTGCCTCGGCGCCGTAGATAGTGGCGACGCGAAGCGCATCGTGCGTCGACATGCCCCCGCTCTGTACGCTCCAGAGCTCCCAGTGGTAGCCCAGCCCTTGCAGCTGACCATGACTCCCGATGCCGACCCGGCCACCATTCTCGATCAGATCCTTGGAGAATTTCGCATGCTTCTTGACCGCAAATTCATCGTCGCGAAACCAACCACCGGGCCCCGCTCCACCGCCGCGCCGCCGGGACTTGGAATCCAACTCCGCTTCGGGCGTGAAGTACTGCAGCTTGGGATCGCCGTGCACGTTTTCTCTTGAGTAGTAGAAATCCTCTCCCCACGGCCCACCGTATGACACCAACAGCGTCGGTGTATTCGTCGTTTGGGAGGTCTTCATCAATTGGATGACGTCCTCAAACACCGGAGTGAGCGGCATCGTATGCTCGATTCCCGGGTAGCCATCCATGGCATGAGTCAGGTTCAATTTGAAGTCGAGACCGCCTTCCGTGGTCGGCATCAGCCGCAATTCTTTCGCTGCCATGATCAACCACTGTCGTTGTTGCCGGTTTCCGGCCATGTACATCTTGAAGGTCTTCGTGTCGTAGTAGTCGCTGTACCGCTTGAGGACGCTCCGAGCGTGATCGAGATCGCGAATATTTTCTCCGCTAAACACGCCCGGCCCGGTCGAATAGATCCGGGGACCGACGGCCTCGCCGGCTTCGACGCGGTCTTGGTAGGTGAGAACGTCGGTCGTTGACGTCTGCGGATCCCGAGTGGTCGTCACACCGTAGGCGAGATTGGCCAGATAGATCCAAGGCTGCGACCAGTGAATGCCCCACGCTGGCCACATGTGGGAGTGCGTATCGACGAACCCCGGGAGAATCGTTTTGCCGGTCACGTCCACCACTTTGGCCCCGCTCGGAACCTCCACCTGACCTCGTTTGCCGATCGCGGCGATGCGATTGTTCCGGATCACGATGTCCGCATCGTCGATGATTTCCTTCCCTCGCATGGAGATCGCCCGGCCACCCCGCAGCACCACAATTCCTTGGGGAATGTCCCGGGTACCTTGCACCGCAATGCGCTGCTCCACGGGCTTGTAACCGGGCTTATCTTTCTTGTCGTCCTGGGCTGAATCACCGGGCGCTTTCTTGGTGGTATCTGCGGCTTTGATCTTGGCGACGGCTTTGAGGCTGTCTTCCACCGCCTTGGCCCGATCGAGGCCATACGAGACGAAAGCATTCCCAATCGACCAATGCACCGTCCGCCCATCGGAGCCCCAAACCGGAAACTCCCCCCCAATATCCGTCAACTTTTTCACCGGCACCGATGCTGTTTCCGGGGTGGCCACCGACACACTTGGCGTCGCCCCCCCGGCGAGAGGCACCGTGATCACATACACATCGTTGTTGACCTGGGCCAGCGCCCAGTCGCCCTTCGGTGCCATCAGGACGATCCCGGCCGGCGGAGGCTGCGGATTCGGCTCTCGGTCCGTGGACCGGGGTAGATCGGAAGAGAGCCTCGGACCCAAGGACCCGAAATCCGGAGGAAGTGGCCCGGTCACTTTGAGATGCGACTTGACGTCGGTGCCGTCCCACCGGAAGGAAACGAGGCCTTCCCGAAAGGAGTAGGCGTAGATGCGCGTGGTGTCGGCCGTGAAATGCGGGTTGTCCCGGCCGCTTACCGGACCGATGATTTTGACGTCCCCGCCCTCGGACGCGACCCACACGAACTCGGCCCCGAGCGTGTTGACGAACGGATCTATCGTCTCCACGTAGTCGCGCGCGGCGGAACGGACGGCCACGATGCGACGACCGTCCGGCGCCCAGACGGTTTCCTGGTAGTAGGCGGGCACCCGGGTGAGTTGGGTCGGCCTACCGCGAACCTCGGCGCGGGCTTTGAAAACATGCCCACCATCCTTCGTCCAGGCCACGAACGCGATCCAGGCTCCGTCCGGGGACCAGGTCGGGAAGTACTCCCCGATCTCCTGATCCGTGACCCGCCGGGGGGTTCCGTTCGGCAGATCCACCACGTACAGGCGATCGAGAGCACTGAACGCGAGATGCTTCCCATCGGGCGAGGGGACTCCGTCGCGAATCTGGTGTGCCGTGAAGCTAGGGGTGTCCTCGACCTTGTACTCGAATTTCACTTCGGGCCCAACCGCCACATCCGCGGTGACCGTAAGAGGAATCTTGGTCGGAGCGGACTTGTCCAC
>JANYKV010000076.1 GCA_025358055.1 Gemmatimonadota bacterium | reverse complement strand
CCTGTCCGCCTGTCCGCCTGTCCGCCTGTCCGCCTGTCCGCCTGTCCGCCTGTCCGCCTGTCCGCCTGTCCGCCTGTCCGCCCCGAACCCTCCTACTCCCCTGGCACCCAGATGACCTGGCCGGGCCGCAACCGATACCATTGTGGTAGTGCGTTCATCCTCCGGAGGGCACGAATCGGGACCTGGTATTGGACGGCGATGCTCTCAATGGTCTCGCCCCTTCGGACCCGAATGCGGCGAGACTGGGCGCTGCTCGTGCCTGCAACAGCGCGCCCTTCCGGCTCCGGAGTCACCGCGACCGAGGGGATCGACTCGAGTAGCATTTCGAGGCCCGGGGTGCTGCCCAAAGGAACCCGGATCATCCAGGAGCCAGTTGGCGGGGTGAGGCCGAGGATGTACTGGGGATTTAGTTGTCGCACCTGCACTGGGGAGGCCGCGGCCAAGTGGGCCACATCCTCCAACCGAATGGCCCGGTGGACCGTGACGGAGTCGTAGCTCGGCAGATCGAGCGGTTGTGGGCTGAAGCCAAATCGCTCCGGCGCTTTCGCGATGATCGCGGCCGCGATCAGCTGGGGTACGTAGTCGCTTGTCTCGCGGGTCAAAAGCGAGGTGCCCGCCAGTTGAAAAAAGGCGGCGTCTCCCCTGCGAGCCGTGCTGTCGCCGAGAAATCCTCGGAGCGCGGAACTCGCCAGCCGCAGTCCCGCGTCCAAGGGGCCGGGCTGTCCCGGTTGTGGCTCGCCGATGAGACCAAGAGGGCTCGGAAGCCCCAACCGGTCTAGGCTGCGGGAGATTTTCCCAGCGCCCGCGTTGTAAGCCGCCGCGGCCAAATAGGGCGAGCCGAATCGGATGGTGAGATCGCGGAGGTGCCGCACGGCCGCGTCGGTGGCTTTGAACGGATCGCGGCGTTCATCGACCAACCGGTCCATTCGCAATCCATAGAGTTTGGCGGTGCCCGGAACGAACTGCCACATGCCGACCGCACCAGATCGGCTCACGGCATCGTTGCTATATCCGCTTTCGATGAGAGCCAGGTAGCCGAGGTCGGTCGGTAGGTGCTCCTGCGCCAACCGATCTCGGATCATCGGCATGTAGGCGCTGCCCCGCTCGAGCCATTGCTCCATGCGCCTACGGCCCTTGCCCTGAAAAAACTGTAGGTACGAGGCGACTCGAGGGTGGCTGGCGTATGTGGCGACGTCGAGGTCCGCGTTGAGCTGCGCTGGATCGAAGGTTGGGAGCAGCTCAGCTTGGGGCACCGCGCCGGCCAGCTCCTCTCTTGCCGTGAGGGAGCCCGCGGGTGGAATCGAGCGAATCGGTGCCGGACTCACCCGTTTTTGCGCACTCAGCTGAGGCAACAAGCCGGCTGGTAGGGTGGCGATGCCGAGGACAATAACAACGAGGAGATCACGGGTCAGATACGACTCCTCTGCTTGGGGCCGGGGCAGGAGGAGAGAAGGCCCCACCGTGACGTGTGGAAGCGCACGTTCCAGGCCACGAGGATGGGAGGCCTAATCGTTTGTTCTATACGTAGTTATGGTTCGTGCGATGCGCGCCATCCCAAGGCAGCCGGCTATCTTTTCCTGCTCCAGGCGGCAATGCCTGAGTGGTTCCCTCGCCTGAATGGAGTTCCATGCCGTCCATCGGACACCTGATGATAGGGCTCGGCGGGGGTCGCTACCCGGCTGTCGCAACCCACAACCGTTGGAGGCTGATGGCCGCACTCGCGCTGCTCGCGATCTGTCCTGACGGAGACCTCCTCACGTTGCCGCTGGGAGTGGAGGCGAATACGCTATACGGCCACCGCGGTCTTTCGCATTCGATGGTCGTGGGCGTACTGCTCGCAGTGGGTTTCGGCCGGTGGGCTCGGCGGTGGAAGGTGAATCAGTGGCAGGCAACGTGGGCGGCGCTTCTCGCGCTGGGCAGCCATGGCGTACTGGATTGTATGAACGTCGGGAGCAAGGGAGTGGCCCTATTCTGGCCCATCAGCTCGCGGTTCTTCGAGGTGTCGTGGCACCCCATTCCCGCCGTCATTACGGTTGAGGATTTGTTCCGGCCGGTCGGGCTTCCCGTGCTCCTGGCGGAGGCGGTGATCTTCTCTCCATTCCTCCTTTATGCGATCGTGGGGTGGCCACGGTTTCGGCGCCGAGTCAGTCCGACTGTCCTGGCGTCTCCTGATACAACGCTTCGATCTCCCGCCGGTAGTGATCCTCGACCACCCGCCGCTTGACCGATAACTTCGGCGTCAACTCGCCGGTCTCGATGCTGAACTCGCGGGGGAGAATGAGGAACTTTTTCGGCACTTCGAACTGCGCCAGGTCACGCAGGTGCTTTTTCGCCTCACCCTCGAGCAAGGTCTGGACGTCGGGCCGCGCGACCAAAGCCCATGGATCAGTGTCGGAGATTCCCCGAGCAGTGGCCCATTCGCGAAGCTTCACGAGGTTAGGCACCAGAAGTACAATTGGGAACTTGCGCTTATCGCCCAGCATCACGGCGTTCGTGAAAAATGGGTTGGTCTTGAGAAGGCTTTCGATGGGTTGGGGCGCGATCTTCTTACCGCCCGCCGTGATGATGAGATCTTTCTTGCGATCGGTGATCTTGAGGAATCCGTCGCCGTCGATTTCCCCGATGTCCCCGGTATGGAACCAGCCTTGCGGGTCGATTGCGGCTGCGGTCGCCTCCGGCTTGTTGTAATACCCCCGCATCACGTTGGGTCCTCGGGCGAGGATTTCGCCATCGTCCGCGATCCGGATCTCGACGCCCCGGAGGACCTTTCCCACGGTCCCAATCCGAATGGCATCGAGGGTGTTGACCGCAAGCACTGGCGACGTCTCGGTGAGCCCATAGCCCTCGAGGATCGGCAGCTCGGCGGCATAGAAAAACCGAGCGATCTCCGGTGACAGCGGCGCACCGCCGGAGATGAAATAGCGGAGCCGGCCACCGACGCGCGCCCGAATCTTCGAGAATACCAAACGATCGGCCACTCCGTGAGCGAGCCGGAGAGTCAAGGGAACCTGCCGCTTGGCGAGGCGGAGATCGGCCCATTTCGCCCCCACGCGTTTGGACCAGAAGAACAATCGTTGGATTACCGGGGATCCATCGAGCGCAGTCTCCAAGGCCTTTGCATAGATTTTTTCATACACGCGGGGTACCGCCGCCACGATGGTGGGACGCCAATGGAGAAGGTCCTGAGAGAGGGTGTCGAAGCTTTCCGCGTAGTTGATGATCACGCCCGCCTGCAGCATGCTATAGTGCCCGGTCATGCGTTCGAAAATGTGAGATAGTGGGAGGAATGACAGGCACTCGTCCGCATCCGTAGCGGGAAGGATCTCGAGGCCGGCACTCACGTTCGACGCGATGTTCCCATGGGTGAGCATGACCCCTTTGGGCTCGCCGGTCGTGCCGGACGTATAGATGATGGTGGCAAGGTCGTCCGGACGGATCGCCAGAGCGGTCTCCCGCCAGGCTGGGTACTTCGGCGCCGCCTCGCGTCCCATCTCTTCCAACTTGCGGAAGGTCAGGACACCCTCCGCTGTGACGCCGGCGTCGAACGAGACGATATGGCGGAGGGCTGGGAGCTCAGGCCGAATGGCCAGGATCTTTTCGAGTTGGGCCTGGTTCGAAACGGCGATGGCCACCGCTGCGGAGTCGTGGAGCAGGTACGCGATCTGGTGCGCGGGAAGCGTAGGATACACCGGGACATCCACGCACCCGGTGGCTAGGCAGGCATAGTCGGAGATGGCCCACTCTGGCCGGTTTTCGGAGAGGATCGCAACCCGATCACCGGGTCGGATGCCGAGGGCGCTCAATCCGATACTCGCATCCTGTACGCGCCGGGCCAAGTCGGCGAAGCTCAATTCGTACCAACGACCATCCGCCTTCGCCCGCATGGCAACAGCGCGGCGTGCGAACCGATCGGTTGCGCCGAGAAACAGTTCGTTGAGCGTCCGCAGTGCCGCCACCAATGCCTCTATTGTCTATCGGCGTTGAATCGAGTCAGGGGTCAAGCGGTTACGGACTGTGGAAGACCACGGTGACCGTGTCGGGGCTGCCCGGAACGGGCGTACTATCGGCCCGCACCGCGGTCACCTCCACCAGTACGCTATCGGGCGTGGCGGTTCCCACGATCCGGAGAAGTTGCAGCGTGGCATTGGCGGTGGTGGAGCAAATCGATTTATGGAGTACGTGGCCTGCCAATTCAACGGTCCGGGCACTCGCTGTGGCAAAGCTCGGGAACACCACCGAGAACTCGACCGGTCGACCCACCACAGCGGTGTCCCGCCGGCTCGTGGTCAGGTGGGCGATCACGCCTGCGGCCGTGGCGGCGGAGCCGGCGACGACCCGTTTTTCGAAGGGCGCGCTGAATAGCGTGTCGGGCCTTGGCGTGACCGTGAAGGAGAGGAATTCGCTGTAGATGCTACTGGTGCGGGCCCGGACTTGGGCAGTGCCGAGACCGATGCCTTGAATCGTTCCACTCACCGAGTCTACGCTGAGCACATGGAGCGAATCGGGCGACCACCAATAAATCGCCGCGTTGACACTGTCCCCGGCTTGATCGATGGCTCGCGCGCTGAGGCGAATTGACTGCTGCGGTTCCAGGCCGAAACAATCGGGGAGCACCAGCTCGAGTCCGACGACGCCGGCGCTATTTTGGGCGAGGTTGCTGCATCCGGCAAGCAAGAGCGCCAGGGTAAGGCGCCAATACCTCACGACGATTCCTGAGGCGCGGTCTCGGACAGTTCTCGAAGGGTGGCCTCCGCATGGCGCACCCAGCGCTCCCCCTCGGGGCCGCGCGGGGGACGTTGGAGGAATTCTCGAAGGTGCCCGACGGCTTGGGCGCCATCACCTCGGTTCTTCAACAAATAGGCAATGCCGTAATGGGCCCCGGCTAAACCGGCGTCGAGTTCCAGCGCTTTCCGGTAATGGCGAATGGCCTCGTCGGGTTGTCCCGTCTTGGTCAACGCGATGGCCATGTTCTGGAGGATGCGAGGGTCGTTGGGATTGTCGCGGAGGCCGAGCCGATACGATGTCAGCGCTGCCACGAAATCGCCTTGGCGCTCGAGGGCCATGGCTTCATTCAGGTAATCGAGGCGCTGCGGTCGGAGAGTCTCTGAGGACATTCCGAGCAGCTTTCGCCAGAAGCTCATTCGGCTGGGTAGGTCTCCAAAGTCGAGGTCCAGAATACTCCTCTAAACAATAGTCCCGCTGACGATTGCGTGCAACGCGATTGCTCCCGGCCGCGGGGGGCGATAAGGTTCGGGACCCTCACGGAGTGTGCCCCGATGCGACGCATTGCCCAGTCCGGCCCGCCCTCGCGCGGAGTGCTCGAAGTCGATTGGATGTTCTTTGGTGAGCTTTGCCGGGCTCTCGCACTCCGGGTGGCCCACGAGTACGACCCTGAAGTGGTGCTCGGCATTGCGAAAGCCGGTGTTATTCCCGGGGTGGTCGTGGCCTCGATCCTCCAAGTTGAGTTCTGTTCGATGGTGGTCACGCGCCAGGCCGAGGGTCAGATGCCGGTTCTCGTCTCGGGACCTCCGGCGACGATTCGCGGCCGTCGCGTTCTCCTGGTAGACGAAACCTGCGATACCGGCCACACACTAAAGCTTGCACTCCTCGAGGTCCGCGGTCTCAAGCCTGCGGAAATGCGAACTGCGGTTTCCTTCAAGACCGGATCGTATCGGCCGGACTTCTACTCGTTCGAGACCGACAAGTTCATCGTCCTTCCCTGGGATCGGGAAGTCATTGCGGGGGGCGAGCTGATCACTCGGCCCGACTATGCACCCTACCTCGAGGGCAAGGGGTGAGGGAGAGGCTCGAGCGCGCATTAGGACTTTCGCGTGCCACGTTCACCGAAATCCGGCTGTGTCGTGTTTGGTCCACCACGGTGGCCGCCCGCTCTCATCGGATCGAGTTGGCCACTTTCGGTGAAGACCTTGGCGGGGTAGTCCGATGCTTGGTTCCAGGATTCGGTTGGGGCTGTGCCGGTTTCGTCGGCGCGGACCGGATCGATGAGGCAGTGTGCCGCGCCGATGCGCTGTCCCGCATGATTCCCGTCACCACCCCGATCACGCTCGCCTCGATTCCAGTTCGGGTCTGGGAGTCGGCCCTCCCGGTACCCCCCGAGGCGCCTCGGCTCGGCGAGAAGCGAGATCTCGCGGCCCACCTGGCGGCCGAAATGCTCGGCGTGGACCGCCGCGTGAACGACGCTCGAATTGTCTACCAGGATTCCGTGCGCGATTCTTGGCTCGTCACGAGCGAAGGGTCTCGGATCCATGACGTTTCCCCAACCGCGTCCGTCTCCGCTGTCGCTGTGGCCGAAGAGGACGGCAACGTGGAGCGTGCGGTTGTGTCTTTCGGGGCCAGGGGAGGACTGGAAGCCGTGACCGGAAATGCAGAGGCCGTCCGGGGCGCGGCCCGGACGGCCGTGGAGTTGCTTCACGCGGCGCCGGTACGCGGTGGCCGGTTCACGGTCGTACTCGATCCACGGGCAGCGGGAGGCCTCGTACATCGCTCGCTCGGGCACTTGGCACTCGCCGGGCGGGGTGAGTCATCCCTGATGGGGATCGGTACCCGAATTGGTCCGGACATTCTGTCGGTCGGCGATGACGGAACCGTGGTGGGGCTTCGGAGCAGCCTTACATACGACGATGAAGGCACGCCAGCTCAGAATACGATCATCGTGCGGAATGGCGTCCTCGTGCACCGCCTGCATACTCGCGAAACGGCGGCGCGGGAGGGAGCCGCAGCCACGGGAAATGCTCGGGCATCCGGGACGGGCTCTGGACCGACTGCCCGGCTCACCAATACCTATCTCTCCAGCGGGCGAGGGACGAGGCACGATCTTGTGGGTGAAGTCTCACTCGGCGTCTACATCAGCGACTTCGTGGCCTCTGCATGGGGCGGGGACCGGGTCCGCCTCCGCGCGGCCTCCGCTCGAATGATTCGCCATGGCGAGCTGGCCGAACCAGTAAAGAACGTTGAATTGGTCGGCGACTTGCTCGCATTGTTCGGGCACGTCGAACGGATCGGGGCGGATTTCTCCTGGGATACCGCCGCCTCGTTCTGTGATGACGGCGACGCCGGCCGCCTGGCCGTGACATGCGGGGCCCCGCACGTACGCCTGACGGATGTCGCGATCGGCGATCAGGCAGGATGAGTGATCCACTCTTGGTGTCGGCTGCCAGTCAGTCGGCGGATATGGCGGACGTGGTTCGGAAAAGGACCGAAACGCTCATTGTGGAACTCAGTGATTCCGGTCGGTCCGAGGTGTCTGAGGAGCGTGCCGCCGGCGTGCACCTTCGCATTCGGGTGAACGGCCGCGTCGGTATGGCCGGGGCCACGACGGAACGGGTCGATACCCTCGTTGCCGCCGCGATCGCGAGCGCTTCGGTTGGTGACCCCTACGAGTTCCACCTCCCGGCTCCTTCGTCCCTCCCCTCCGTCGTTACGTCCGATCCCGATGCGGCGACGCTCGGGCCGGAGCGCCTGGCCGATCTGGCGCGCGACCTCCTGGAAGGCGTCCGCGGCGATCGCGGCGTGGCGGCTGTGTGGGCTGAACGGTGTACCGGTCGTGTGGAGATCGTGAACTCGCGGGGTCTTCAGGCTGGGTATGATACGACGCTCGTTGGACTCGGCGTCGAACTCCGCGATGCTCGCATCCCGGAGTTGGTCTGGGCTCGCGTCACTGAGGCCGGCCGTCGGGTGCCCGATGCCGCCGGGATCGCCGAACTCGTAGCTGAGGTCCGGCCGCTGTCGATGTCCCGTCAGGTGCAGCTCGATCTCTCGCCGCCGGCAGGAAGCCGGGTCTGCTTCCTACCGCGAGCCGTTGGCGCGCTCCTCCGTCCCATTCAGCGCGCCCTGCAGGGGCAAGCTTTGCTCTTCGGGAAGTCGATCTGGTCCGGCCGGATGGGCGATTCGGTTGTGGATCCTCGCCTTTCCCTCATCGACGATCCGCTCGTGGACGGTCGCCCCGGGACTCGGCCCATCGACGACGATGGTGTCGCTGCCCATCGGCGCGTCCTGATCGACCACGGCCGGCTCCACGGCTATCTCACAGATCTGATGACGGGAGCGCGCGCCCGAGTTCCGTCGACCGGGCATAGCGTCCGCACCCCCTTCGGCCCCCCTCGGGTCGGCTATTCCAACCTGCGATTGGACGCCTCCGTGACTGACTCACGCGCGCCGGCCTCCGCATTGGGCGATGGAGTGCTCGTCCGGGATATCGTATGGCCCGACACCGGACATCCGATGAGCGGTGTCTTCCGAGCGGTGACTGCGGACAGCTACCTGGTGCGGGGCGGGGAGATCGCGGGGCGGGCCGACCGCCTAGTGATTGCCGGCAATATCTACGACCTCCTCCAGCGAGTGGCGGAAATCGGAGCGCCGACCCGGTGGGTCGGCGCGAGAAGGATGCCGTGGATGGTTCTAGAAGGTGTGGATGTGCGCCGGGCGTCTTAGTCCGACGAGACGGCCTCCTCGCCCGGCCGGGTTAGCGAGGTGAGGTGGTCATCACCTGTGCGTAACCCACCCCTTGTGACATCCGCTCGAACACATACGTGAGGGCGTCCGGCCCACCGACCAAGTAGCGGCAATGTGGGTCGCCATGGCTGCGGCACTCCACTTCCATCACGGCCATTTGGGTGCCCGCGATGCGGGTAAAGAAGTCAGCCAACATTCCCGTTGAGAAATGACAGGACGGATATTCCGCGGAGCCGCTCTCCGCTTCGGCCCAATCGGGCGAATCGAAGGCCATGATGGAGCTGCTCAAGTTGGTCGTGGCCACGTCACCCCACCCGCTGTCCTTGAAGAATCCGGACAGGGCTTCGGTCAAGAACTTGACATCCAAATCTTGAGGGCTGCCCAACCCGTAACGCTCGTTGGTCCATTGGGTGAAGGCGTGGTAAAGTGCCTCTCCGCCCGCGAATCCCGCTTCCCGGAGGACCAGCGTGGCTTGAGGGCCCGTCTCGCGTTCCAAGGCCACTCGGAGCTGATGGAGAGCCCGCTTGCCGATCTTGACGCAATGCACATCGGCGCTTACGGCAGGTGCTGTCATCTCTTGCATCCGGTTGAGGGTGCTCCAACCTAGGAATCCCCACCCACTCGGCGCAAGAGTTGGGCCTCATCCCAGATCTGGAGCCCCAACTCTTTCGCTTTCTCCAACTTGCCGCCCGCCTCGTCGCCGGCGACAAGCGCTGTGGTCTTTTTAGTGACCGTGCCGGTCACCCGGCCGCCTGCCTCCTCGATCAGCTGCATGGCCTGGGTCCGCGAAAGGGTTGGGAGGGTGCCGGTGAGGACGATGGCCATACCCGAGAGTGGTCCGTCCGCGGTGGCGGTGCGGGGTTCACCGAATTGGAGGCCCGCCCTTTCGAGTCGCTGAATCAATCGCTGTGCCGCGGGGCTCCGAAAATAGTTGGCACACGCCCCGGCGATCGTCGGTCCCACGCCGGGCACCTCGTTGATGGCGGTTTCGTGCGCGGCCATCAACACGGGGAGCGATCCGAAATGTCTCGCGAGCAGCACCGCGACGTTCTTGCCCACATGGCGTATGCCCAGCGCGAATAGCAGCGTCGAGAGCGGCCGCGACGTGGATGCGGAGATGGCTTTGATCAACTGATCGGCCGATTGTTCGCCGAACCGTTCCAGCGGCAGCAGTTGCTCCACCCGGAGGTGGTACAGATCGCTCGCATCCTTAATCAGGCCGGCATCAAGCAGCTGACGGATTCGCTCCGATCCCAGGCCGCGAATGTCCATCGCATCGCGGCCCGCGAAATGGACCAATCCCTCGAACACACGGCCCGGGCAGTTGGCGTTCGGACAATACGACATCACCTCATCCGGTGGTCGCTCCACCGGGGTATGGCACACCGGACACTCCGCCGGAATTGTGAAGGGCCGTTCGCTGCCCAGGCGGCGATCGCGGAGCGGTCCCATCACTTGGGGTATGACCTCGCCGGCCCGTACGACTTCGACCCAATCCCCGATCCGGATGTCCTTTTGGGCGATCACGTCCTCATTGTGCAGCGTGGCACTCGATATGGTGACCCCCGCCAGCTCCACGGGCTCGAGGACGGCATAGGGATTGAGCGCTCCCGTCCGACCCACGTTGACCTTGATATCGAGGAGCCTGGTGACGGCGACCTCCGGGGCGAATTTCCGAGCCACGGCCCAGCGGGGCTCGCGCCCACCGATCACCCCCAGGTCGTCTTGCAGCTCCCGGCGATCGACCTTGATGACCACCCCATCCGCCCCGAAAGGCAACGTGGGGAGCAAGGCTTCGTAGCCGCCGATGTTGGCTTGTACCTCGTCGAGGGACTTACACCACCGGTGATGCGGCTCGACTTGGAAGCCCCATGCGATGAGTTGGGCCAGTGTTTCGGTGTGCCGTTTGGGGGTGTACGCGCCCTCAATGATTTCGACCTGAAACGCGAACATCCGGAGTCGGCGGGCCCGGGTGATGGCTGGGTCCAGTTGGCGGAGGGCGCCGGCGGCGGCATTGCGTGGGTTCGCAAAGGGTGGTTCTCCGGCAGCCTCGCGCTTCTGATTGAGGCGTCGAAACGCGGTGATGGGGTAATACACCTCGCCGCGAACCTCCATGAGTGCGGGGTGATGATCGCCGGAGAGCACCAGCGGGACATCTCCAACGGTCCGCAGATTCGCCGTGATGTCCTCCCCGATTGTGCCGTTTCCCCGGGTGGCACCAACTTCGAAGGTACCGTGGCGATACGTGAGGTTCACCCCCGCACCGTCGATCTTCACCTCCAGGGTGTATCCCGCGGTGCGTACCGCCGGGTTGATCCGGGCGTTCCGTTCTTCCCAGGCGGTGAGCTCCGCCGGGTCGAAGGCGTTCGCTAAGGAGAGCATGGGGCGCAAGTGGGGGTGTTTCGTCAGGGATGCTGCCGGAGCGGCCCCGATCCGTTGGGTAGGGCTGTCGGGCGTGCGCAGCGCTGGGTGTGCGGCTTCGAGCGCCTGAAGTTCGCGGAACAAGCGGTCGTACTCGGCGTCGGCGATTTCCGGAGCGTCCTCGACGTAATAGGCCAAGTTCGCCCGGTCGATCAGTTGACGCACCACCGCGGCCCGTTCCGCCGCCTCCCGAGGCGGGGAAGGGGCGTTCGAGGACTTCACCGCGTCAATGCCTCCTGGGAGAGAACCGTCAGGGCCACGTCCACAAGACGATCGACCTCGACCGCACTGGTCCGGGCTAGCATCATTTCGTTCCACGCGGCGTCCCGATCGGTAAAGGCCACGAGGAGCCGACGGAGGAACGCCAACAGGGCGGCCCGTTCGCGCTCGCTCCTCAGGTACGCCGTTCCCGGCCCTTTGCGGACTTCCAGTCGCTCAAACCGGTGAGCGTTGCGGAGTGCCTTGGTCGTGAGATCGGCCACTTGGCGACACAGCTCGAACTCGGATTCGGTGATGGCGGGCCGTTCCCGAAGGGTGCGCAGGAAGAGCGCACCGATCACCGCGTTCTTGGAAACCAGCGGTACCACCACGATCATTTTCACTCGCCGTGCAGTCAGCTTGTCGGCGACGGCGGCGAAGGCCGGGTCTTGGGGCGCGTCTTCCACGGTCACCGTCTGCCCGGTGTCCAAGGCCCGGCGCAATTCGGGGTATCGGGCCAAGTCGACCACGTGATTCCGAATGGTCGGATCTTCGTAGCTCGCGACCAGGTGCACGGTACCACCATCCCGTTCCGTGAGAAACACCGAGCAGCGGTCCAGGCCGAAACTCTGTCCCAAACGTTGGGTGACGGCTTGGGCGATGTCGACATAGTGGTGGCAGGCGCCGATGTCGCGAAAAAGATCGACCAGGAGCCCTAGCCGCTTCCGCTCCCGCTCGAGGAGCCCCAATCGTTCGCGGAGTCGTTCGAGTTCGTCCGGCATCACCAATTCGGCAGTGCGCATGAAGGGTCCCGTCTGAAGAGAAATCGCGTTGGAAGTTCGACACCCGGGCCTCCGGGGTCAAGGAACGCTCTTGCAAGGATTGAACCGGCCTCCCCCCACCGCTAGGTTCTCCGGTAGCTCGATCCCGAGGAGGGGTTTCATGCCCGAGGAAGTGGAGCAACCGGTGGTGCAAGTTCCTGTCAGAAGTGAGGATCGCGGCGCGGGTCGTTTCATGGCTGGGATTCTGGTCGGAGCGTTGTTTGGCGGTGCGGTGGCCTTGCTGTTCGCCCCATCGTCGGGCGATGCGACCCGTCGTCGCCTTCGGCGCCGACTCCGGAAGCTGCGTGAGGCGGCTGGCGAAGAAGTGGGGGAACTCAAGGCGGTTGCTCGTGAGGCACGCCGACGGCTCGGTTGAACTAGGGGCGCCGCAGGCGGGCCAGCGCTGCCTGCGCTCGGGCCTGGTACACCGAATCCAGGGCGTATTTTACCGGCAGTCGCAGTGCCGTCGCCAACTGGCGAGCCGCGTCGTCGTTCCGGTCGCGATCCAAGTACACCAGGGCAAGATCGAGGTGGTGGTAAATTCGCGTCGAGTCGAGGCTCACGGCCTGTTCCAGGTGCTGGACGGCGCCGTCCCACGTGGCTTCGTTGAACACACTCCCGCCGAGAAACGTCTTCGCCAAAAACCGACTCAGGCCAGAGAGTCGCTTAATCTCGGCGTTCCAACGGCCCAGCGTGTGGTGGGCGCCATCGTGACGGGGGTTGAGGTCCAGCGCCTTCAACGCCGCGGTCCGGACCTCCCCCGCAGTCTTGACTTGGTCGCGCTTGCTTTGCGTCAGCGCGTTTTTCCCCAGGCTCAACCCGAGGGAGAACCAGGCGTCCGCGCTGGCTGGGTCGGCGGCCACCGCTCGGCGGGCATAGGCGACTGCCAAGCCGTAGAGTGAATCGCGCCCCCGTTTGTCGCCCCGGGTGTCGTCCAGTTCCGCCAGAGTGGACGCGGCCAACGCAGCATGCCACTTCGCCGGCGCCGAGGCCGAATCGTGGGCGATCGCGGCTTGGTACGACCGGAGCGCGCCACCGACATCCAACCGTCGTTCCGAAGCCATTCCGGCATCCAACTCGCGCTCCACGGTCTGGGCGGAGAGGGAATGCAGCCAACCCGGCAACGTGGATACGCCCATGGCAACGACGAAGAGTCGGACTAGGAGAGCGGAGAACGTCGAGCGAGGATGGAGTAGATTCATGCCGGTGGTGAATTAAGCCTTTCGCGTTCGGTTCGCGGGATCTCCTGAGGATAATAGCGCCGGTCTGACGGAGGTGCTCGGCCCCCGTCGATCGCATTGGGGTATGATCGCAACAACGGGAAGCTGACATGGTCGTTCCCAGGTTGATTGAACGGAAGCGGGATGGTGGGACCCTCACGCCCGAGGAGTGGCGCGAGCTGATCGGGGCGTACGTCGCGGGTTTAGTGCCCGACTACCAGTTGGCAGCATTGGCGATGGCCGTATTTTTTCGCGGCATGTCGGAAGAAGAGTTGGGGGCGCTCACCCAGGCGATGCTTCACTCCGGCGCTCGCCTGGACTTCGGCACCTGGGCAACGCCTCGGGTCGACAAGCACTCGATTGGCGGGGTGGGAGACAAGACCTCCCTCTTGCTCGCTCCCATGCTCGCCTGTTGCGGCGTGGCCGTACCGATGATTTCGGGTCGTGGTCTTGGCCACACCGGCGGGACCTTGGACAAGCTGGAGGCGATTCCCGGATTCCGCACCGGCCTTTCTCTGGACGAGGCGACGCGGCAGGTGCAACGGCTCGGCTGCGTCATGCTCGGGCAGACCGCCGAATTGGTCCCGGCCGACCGAAAACTGTACGCGCTTCGGGACGTCACCGGCACCGTGGAATCCATTCCACTCATTTCGGCAAGCATTATGTCCAAGAAGCTGGCGGAGGATCTCCGCGGTCTGGTGCTTGACATCAAAACGGGGAGTGGTGCCTTCCTTACCGAGCCCGCTCAATCGCTTCGGTTGGCCGAGACCATGATCGGAATCGGCGAAGCACAAGGATGTCGGACCGTAGCTTTGCTCACCGCCATGGATCGGCCCCTCGGTTACGCTTGCGGCAACGCCCTCGAGGTAGAGGAGGCGATTCACGGCCTTACTGGCGACGGGCCAGAGGACCTCATGGAAGTGACCTACGCACTCGGCGTTGAGATGTTGCTCGTTGGCAGGGTGTTCCAAGACCGGCATGCGGCACGCCGAAGACTGGAGGCATCGGTCGGTTCGGGGGCGGCGCGGGAAAAGTTCGCGGCTTTGATCGAGGCCCAGGGCGGAAACCCCTCGGTGGTCGACGATCCCAGAGGGTTGCCGCACGCGCCGGTACAAGAGGTCTATCGAGCTCCGCGGGCCGGTGTCGTGACCCAGGTGGCGCCCCGACTGATCGGACACGCGATCATTGCCCTCGGTGGAGGGCGTCTCCGGACCGACGACAACATCGATCCTGCGGTGGGATTCGTGGTGACGGCCAAGCCGGGACAGTGGGTCGAGGCTGGGCAGCCGATCGCGACGGTTCATGCGCGGAGCGTCGCGGACGGCCACATCGGTTTGAATGCTCTGGCCGCATCGATTCAAATTGGTGAATCCGCGGTTGCGACCCCGCTTATTTCCCACCGAGTGTCGCGGGATGGCGTTGAATCGATGTCGCGATAGGACGACCTGAGAGTCACGGTGGTCTCGATTCAGGTCGGAACGACACCCGCGGGCTTATACGTCGAGATTGCTCACATATCTCGCGTTCTGCTCGATGAACATTCGCCGAGGCTCCACCTCATCGCCCATGAGTTCATCGAATAGCTTAGAGGCTTCCACGGCGTCCTCGAGCGTCACGCGTAGAATCGTCCGGCGCTCGGGGTCCATGGTCGTATTCCAGAGCTGAGCCGGGTTCATCTCGCCCAGGCCTTTGTACCGCTGCACGCCAACGTTCGCTTTGCCGTCTCCGCTCAGCCGCTTGATGTATTCGTCGCGTTCCGCTTCCTCGTAGGCGTAAAACTCTTCCTTCCCCCGGGCCACCCGGTACAGGGGTGGTTGGGCGATATACACATACCCCGCCTCGATGAGTTCCGGCATCTGCCGGAAGAAGAAGGTGAGCAGCAACGTGCGGATATGGGCGCCATCAACGTCCGCGTCGGTCATGAGGATGATCTTGTGGTAGCGCGCATCTTCGAGCTTGAAATCCTCTCGGACTCCGGCGCCGATGGCGGTGATCATGGAGCGGATCTCCTCGTTGCCGAGGATTTTGTCGATTCGAGCCTTCTCAACGTTCAGGATCTTGCCACGGAGCGGAAGGATGGCCTGGAACGATCGGTTCCGGCCCTGCTTCGCGCTGCCGCCGGCGGAGTCTCCTTCCACCAGATAGATCTCGCATAACGCGGGGTCATCCAGGCTGCAGTCCGCGAGTTTGCCCGGGAGAACGGCGTTCTCCAATCCGGACTTCTTGCGCACCAAATCTCGGGCTTTTCGAGCCGCTTCCCGGGCCCGGGCCGCGCTTACGGCCTTCTCGATGATTGCCCGAGCCACGGGAGGATGTTCGTCGAGATAATTGCCCAAATTCTCGTTCACAATCTGTTTGACTATCCCTTCCACTTCCGAGTTGCCGAGTTTCGTCTTCGTTTGCCCTTCGAATTGCGGTTCTTTCACCTTCACGTGGAGCACGCAGGTCAACCCTTCCCGCACGTCCTCGCCGCTCAACGTGAAGTCTTCCTTTTTGAGCGCGTTGGCCTTTTTCGCGATGTCGTTGATCGTCCGGGTGAGGGCGGAGCGAAATCCCGTGAGATGGGTACCGCCTTCATGGGTGTTGATGTTGTTCACGAAGGTGAAGGTGTTCTCGTTGTACCCCTCTTCGTATTGTAAGGCGATATCGACGTCCACATCGTCCTTGGTGGCGGAGAACGCCACCGGCTTGCCGTGGACCGCCTTCTTGTTGCGATTCAACCACTCGACGAACTGGATGAGGCCGCCCTTAGCGAAGAAGGTCTCCAGCTGGGCCGGATCCTTGCGCTCATCATTGAGCGTGATGGTGACGCCTTTGTTGAGGAAGGCCAGCTGGCGCAGGCGATCGGCGAGGGTCGTGTAGTTGAATTCCAAGACGGTGAAGATGAGGGGGTCAGGCTTGAACGTGATCGTAACGCCGGTGCCCTTGGCCTTGCCCACGACATTCAGCTTTTTGGTGGTGACCCCGCGCACGAAACCCATGTGATGCCGCTGCGCTCCCCGATCGACCCATACATCGAGACGCTCGGAGAGGGCGTTGACGACCGACACGCCGACGCCGTGAAGGCCGCCCGACACCTTATAGTTGGATTTGTCGAACTTCCCGCCGGCGTGCAGCACGGTGAGGGCCAATTCGACCCCGGGAATTTTCTCGGTCGGATGGATATCCACCGGAATGCCGCGACCGTTGTCGACGACGGTGATCGAATTGTCCCCGTGGATCGTGACGTGAATTTCGGTGCAATGGCCGGCGAGCGCCTCGTCGATGGAATTATCGACCACTTCGTACACGAGATGGTGGAGGCCGTTCTCGCTCGTGGAGCCGATATACATGCCGGGGCGTTTGCGCACCGCCTCCAATCCCTTGAGGACCTGGATGGAGTCGGCATCGTAATCGCTGTTCTCTGGCTTCGGGGCAACAGGTGCGTTTGCCATGTACCGTTCGGATTAAGGTTGCGATCGGTCGATGGGGCCGATCACCCAGCGGACGCCTTGAATGCGGCCCTTCCGGTCACCGTTCAGCCGGGCCAGAATGCGAGGCGTCATCATGCTCAACTCGTTCGCCCACGGCGCGGTCACGACGCGGACCCACAAGATCCCATCCGGAGTAACCGCCTCCGCTTTGGTCACCGCCGCGATCTGCGGGCCTACCTGCTCGGCCCACCGTTCGACCGCATCGGCGAGATCGAGCCGCTTCACCAAGCCCGCGCGGCGGATATAGGCCTGTAACGCCTCCGCCAAGGGAGTCGGTGGAATCGGCTTCTTCACGACGGTACTCCTTCACCCGCTTGGGTGATCGTTCCATCGCGCACGGACCAGATCGGCAACTCGAGTGGCCGCGGCAATTCGTCCAGCCGGGGCGTCGTCACAAAAATCTGGCGTGGGCCGCTCTCGTGCAGCCGGCGCGCGAATCGTTCTTGCCGGCCTCGATCGAGCTCGGCAAAGGCATCGTCGAGCAGCAGGGCGGGGGCAGTCTGCCGCTCGCCGAGGGCCCGGAGTTCGCACAACTTGAGAGCGAGGGCGGCGCTCCTCTGTTGCCCGGTCGAGCCAAACTCGCGAAGCGATCTTCCGCCCAAAGACAAGACCAAGTCGTCTCGATGCGGTCCCACGCTCGTGGCCCGGCGCTGCTGGTCGCCTCCGGCGCACTCGGCCAGGATGAGTGGCCATCGTTCGGGGTCGATCAGCTCTTCCTTCCCGCGATACGTCAGATCGGCCGCACTGGTGTTCGGCTCGCCGATCCGTTCGCACTCGTCCGCGAACCACCCACGCGCCCGGGTGACCCATTCGTATCGTTGACGGACCAACCCGGCCCCGTGAGTCGCCAAAGGCCCGTCAAATGCGGTGGCCACCCGGAACTCGCCCCGCCGCAGGGCCGCATTCCGCTGCGCCAGCGCTAGCCGGTAACGCGCTAGGGTGCGGAGGTAGGTTGGGCTCGACAGCGACAGCACCCGGTCCAAATACTGGCGCCGCCCAGTCGCCGGGCCCTGAACCAGTGCAAGGTCGGTCGGCAGGAACGCAACGGCGAGCCACTGGCCCACCGCGTCGATCCGTCGCTCGGGTGGAACCCCATCTACCGTGATCTGCTTACGCTTGCCCAACGCAATGAACGTCGTACCGACCACACACCGTGAATCCGGGGTTCGCACCACCAGTTCGAGCTGGAATCCGGAATCGCCGAATCGGGTGACCTCGGAATCCATGGCGCCCCGAAGCGACCGAAAGAGGACCGGGTAGTACAGCAACTCGAGAAGGTTGGTTTTGCCGTGCCCGTTGGGTCCCAAGAACACGGCCCCCGCGGGCGGTAGGGTGAGGTCGAAATCCACCAGATTTCGAAACCCTCGTGCCGCAATTCGTTCCGCCCGCATCGGTAGAAAAATAGCCGGGTTTAATGCCAGATCACAGGCGGGAGGGAGGCTGAGCGGACCGGCGTCGGCCCTACCTTCCCTTCCACACCGCTTTGCGCTTCTCGAGGAACGCCGTCGACCCTTCTCGAACGTCTTCGGACGCAAAGAGCGAAGTAAAAAGGGTGGCTTCGTAGGACAGTGCGTCGTCCAGATGCATGCCTTCCTGGCCGTTGACGGCATCGATGCAGGCGCCGACAGCCAGGGGCGCGTTGTCCAATATGGTGCGCATCGCCTTTTCGGTCTCGGCGCGCAGTTGGTCGGCGGGGAACACTCGGTTGACGAGGCCGATCCGGAAGGCCTCGTGTGCGTCAATCATGCCCCCCGTCAGGATGAGCTCCATCGCTCGGCCCCGACCGACCAGACGGGGGAGACGAATGGTGCCTCCATACCCGGGGCCAATGCCGAGCTTCACCTCGGGCTGGCCGAATTTGGCGTTGTCGCTGGCAAAGCGAAAATGACAGGACATTGCGAGTTCGCATCCGCCACCCAGAGCAAAACCATTCACCGCGGCGATGATCGGCTTCGGTGTTTGCTCCAGCCGCCGAAATACCGCTTGCCCGCGCTGGGAAAGCGCACGCGCCGACACTGCGTTCACCGAGAGGAATTCGCTGATGTCCGCGCCGGCGACGAACGCCTTGGGGCCGCTTCCGGTCAGGATCGCCCCGCGAATGC
>JANYKV010000121.1 GCA_025358055.1 Gemmatimonadota bacterium | reverse complement strand
CCCACAAATGACAATGCAGGTTGGCTGGTTCGCCGAACGTCCACTCGGCGCGCCATCATCCAACGCTCTTGGAGGCACATTGACCAGAAACTATGTCACCGAGTTCATCGGCACGTTTTTCCTCGTTCTGACCATCGGCCTCTCCGTCCTCAACGGCAGCCAGTTCGCTCCCCTAGCAATCGGCGCTTCCCTCATGATCATGGTCTACATGGGAGGCCACATTTCGGGCGGCCATTACAATCCGGCGGTAACGCTGGCTGTCTTCATGCGCGGAAAACTCGACGCCAGCCAAGTCATCCCGTACTGGATCGCTCAAGTCCTGGGCTCGTTCGTCGCAGCGGCAGTGGTCTATGTTATTCTGGGAAAGACCTTCGTCCCCGCTCCAGCTGCGACGGCAAGCGTCATCTCGGTGCTATTGGTGGAGTTTCTCTACACCTTCGCCCTTGCCCTGGTTGTGCTCAACAGCGCGACCGCGACCAAGACTGCCGGTAATTCGTTCTACGGGCTTGCCATTGGATTCACCGTTGCCACCGGGGCGTTCGCCGGCGGCCCGGTGTCAGGCGGGGCATTCAATCCAGCAGTCGGCACCGGTCCGGCCCTCTTCGCGGCGATCGCGGGGGGCGGAGGCCTAGGAAACGTTTGGTTCTACCTCGTCGGCCCCCTCCTCGGGGGTGCCGCAGCCGCCGCGGTTTTCAAGCTACAGAACCCGGATGACGTGAAGTAAAATCCCCGGCGATTTACCTCTCTCCGGACCGGACAGCCTTTCGAAGTAGTCCAATCTGCCCAGCATGATAGATGTCGTGCTGGATGATTCCATGGATGGTGACGTAAGCGGAGACGCCGCTGCCGAGTGGCCGGTCCCGATCGCCACCGATTTTCCGATCCAGGTCCTCATCGGTCAGCGCAGAGATCCCGGCCACCAACTTGGCCTGGGCGATTTCGAGTTGATCGATCGTGGCTCTCCAACCGGTGTCGGTCGGTGATGGGGTCTTTACCCAATCCCCCTCTTCGGGATCGGCCGGCGCTTTGCCGGCCAGGCGCTTTCGAACTTCGTTCTTCCAGGCGATGATGTGGAGTACAATCTCCCAAATAGAATGCGCCGCAGGGATCGGGTGGGCCGCGGCCATCGGGGCATCGATACCCTCCAGCAAGGCCATTAAGGGTGCGCCGTACCAGGGGTCGCCTGCGAAGGCGCGTTGGAGTTGATCGAGAGCGCGTTCGGCTTCTTTCATTCGATCCTCACGGTTGCTTGAAAGGCGCTGGCGAAAGATAAGCCGAGTAGGTAACACCAAAAAAGATGCGGGGCCCGCTCCGGGCCCCGCATCGGAATCCTAGCACGAGATTCCTTGGTGAGAGTCTACGGGCGACCGATCATCCCGATCCCGGTCGTACCGGCGATAGTGACGGTCCTGATAATACCGTTCGTCTCGATCCTCCCGGTAATAGTAGCGGCCCCCGGACTCACAGACTTCCACCTCCCGCAACCCAGGACGGTAACTATCAAAGTACTCCTCGCTCCTGGGATCGAAATACACGGTCACATATCGAACCGGAAAGCGTTGGAAGCGCACCCCGCGGTGGCCTGGAAACGGCCACGATTCGATAGCAAGGGTACGTGGAGCGTAGCGCTCAATGATTCTTGGCGCGACATACGCCCGGCGCTCGACCACAGGGGGCCCGTGGCGATACCGTTCGGTGGTGTAGTGTCGGCCATCATTCACCCGACCTTCCGCGCGCCGGGACCGGGAGTCATGGTCCCTCGACTCGCGTTGCGCGTTCACTGAAGACGGGACTGAGGCAAGGACAGCCACGAGAACAGAACCAACAAGCATCGACCTGGACATCGAGCGCCTCCTCTAATTTTTCACCGGATGAACACGTGTCGATGGAGGAAAGCGAACCTCGTGCCAGATGAGTATCCTCTTGAATTTTCAGATCATAGCACCCGGCGGCTGGATCGAGACTGTCGCTCGCCCTGGACGTTGAAGCTCAATCGGGACAGCACTGCAAGCTCGGAATGGTGGGTTGTCGAGGGGCAACCTGCTATAAACAACAGGCCCCGCCGAAGCGGGGCCTGTCGAACCCAGGCGGGGAGCCATGGGTTTAGTGAGTCGGCCGGAAACACTGCGCGTTGGTAGGACGGCCAGGCTCAGTTCAATAGGGCGAAAACACCGCCCGTCCATTTTGAATGTCTTTCCTATGTACTTTCGGCAAAATGGTCCAAAGATTGAGTGCCGAACTGCCTTCGACCATGTGCCAGGTCCGTGCCATCTCATATCTCATTGATTTACAATCAGATCCGCTAGGTTCACTACGGGAAATGTCCGCAAAACGAGACAGGGGCGTGTCCCGTCTCGTTTCACCCGTGGGTTCGCGGGCGGGGGCTATATTTGGCCGCGAAGACCCAGACCCTGGGGGAAGGTCGACCTGAACCGTGCGGGAGAGCCGTGTCGCGCAACTTTAGAGTGACCGTCTGTAAGGACTATCTCGGGTTCAGTTCTGCCCACTTTATCACACTCCTTGGTCATACGTGTGAGTCGCTCCACGGCCACAACTACAGGGTGGGTGTAACCGTGGTTGGAGACGTGGACCCCGAGTGCTCCTTCGTGGTCGATTTCGGTGTCTTGAAGCGAATAGTCCGACCGCACGTCGAGAAAATCGACCATCGAGTGCTGCTTCCCACCAAAAACCCCAAGCTGGTCCTTCGCGAGGAGGGGGACAGTCTCGAGGTCGACTACCTCGGTCGCGTGCGCTATACGTTCCCGCGCGCCGACTGCGCCCTGCTCCCGGTGACGAACACAACGGCGGAAATGATTGCGGAATACTTTGCCCTCATGATTCGCGATAACTTGGTTCAGACGGGCCTGAGTACGCTTTCGACCATCGAAGTCGAAATCGAGGAGACCATAGGCCAATCCGCATTTTTCACGGTGCCCTTCGGGTCTTAGAACCTCTCGAACGGGACAGGAAGGGGGCGCTTCATGTCAGGAGATGAAGTCAGGCTTACGGATCAGCAGATCGGGGAGCGGCTTCAAACCGTGCCGGGATGGACCTATCGGAGTGGATCCATTCAGAGGACGTATCGTACGGATGGTTGGCGAGGAACGCTACTCGTAGTCAATGCTATCGCCTTTGTGTGTGAAGCGGCGGACCACCATCCCAATCTGCAGGTAAGCTGGCCGGCCGTGGAGGTGTCCCTCAGTACTCACAGCGCCGGCGGGATCACGGTCAAGGACTTCGAGGTCGCGGAATTGATCGAACGCCAGGTGCTCTGGAAGCCGGGCCCCGAGAGCCACCTATCCGGTCCGGCGAAGCCGTTCGTGCGCGGATTGTAGTGCCGGCCTCAATCTCCGAGACAGATTCCGAGGCTCCTCGCAGTGAGAATTACTCCGCTGTCGAGCGGCACTAGCTTGGTTTTCCCGATCACGGCCGACAGCGGGAGGCGGCTCACGGTGGGCGGCGTATAGACCACCACACTTCCGAAGTCCCGGTCGGCAATCGCCCGTGCCGCGGCGGAGCCTAAGCGAAGCGCCAACAGGCGATCGAAGGTTGAGGGGCTGCCCCCGCGCTGAAGGTGGCCGAGTACTAGGCTACGCGTTTCTTTCCCAGTGCGTTCGACGATCTCCTGGGCTACCACGGCACCAATGCCTCCCAGCCGCTCCACCGTTCCCCTTTGAGCGGACTCTTTCAACACGATCGCGCCGCCATACGGCCGGGCGCCTTCCGCCACTACCACAATGGAGAATCGCCTACCCTGGGCATCTCGGTCGCGGATCTTTTGGCATACCTTCTCGATGTCGAACGGGATTTCCGGGATGAGAATCACATCGGCGCTGCCGGAGAGCCCGCTGTGAAGCGTGATCCATCCGGCATAGCGACCCATGAGCTCAACGACGAACACCCGGTCATGGCTTTCGGCGGTGGAGTGCAGCTTATCAATGGCGTCGGTCGCGGTACTGACGGCGGTGTCGAACCCGAAGGTAGAATCGGTGCCCACCACATCGTTATCGATGGTCTTGGGCACGCCGACGGCGGGGATGCCTTTCTTCCAGAGATCGTGAGCAATCTGTAGGCTACCATCCCCGCCGATAGAGACCAATGCGTCGAGCTTAGCTTCGCGAAACGCACGGAGCAGTTCATCACTCCGATCCACTTCCAGAATGGAGCCGTCGGGCTGCCGGGTGGGCCACTTGAAAGGGTTACCTCGATTGGTCGTCCCCAGGATCGTGCCCCCGAGGTGGGTAATCCCGCGAACCTGTTCGGGGCCCATTGCGATCAAGCCACCTTGGCTTTGGCCCTTTCGTCGCTCCTGCCCAACGTGCGTTGCGGAGAGCGACGTCGTCCGGCCACGAATGTAGAGTCCGTCGTAACCCCGCCGAATCCCGAATATCTCCCAGCCGCGCTGGAGCGCCGACAGCACGATGGCTCGAATGACTGCGTTCAGTCCAGGAGCATCTCCTCCGCCCGTGGAAATGGCGATGCGCATTACGTCTCCTTAGCCATCCTGATTTTTCTCAAGACCTCTCCCGGATTGGCGTGCCGATGCTCGGCCTTTTTCGAGAACACCAACCGGCCCTCGACCACCACCTCGAAGACCCCCCCCTTGGAGGGAATCAACTCGACGGTCGCCTGGGGATGTTTCGATCTGACTTCGGCCGCCAAACTGACGGCCCGGGGCTCGTAGTTTCAAACGGTACAGTATTCGATGGAAACTTTCATCGATTGGGTACCCCTTACGCGAATTGGGAGGTTAGCTGCCTTCGAATCGTACCCAAACCAGCGGTGCGGGCCAAGGGCATCACCTTGTAAACCGATGGAGCCGGGCCTATTTATCCCCGTATGTTTCCTAAGGTTGGTTCAGACCGTGTATGCTCACCCGATTGACATCGACCCCCATGCGACGTTCGACCCGGCTCCCTCAACTTCTGTCGTGCCTCCTCCTCGGTGGGGTGTCGCTCTCGGGTCAATCCAGTGACGTTAAGGGCGGGTGGGGCGATGAACTGGCCCCGCCTCACGCCCCAAAACGGATTCCCTATCCCCACGGACTCCTGGTAACGGCCCCGATCGCCCATCCAGCACCCCCACTCCAGAAGCCACCCGCGGCCGTACACGGGATCTACCTCAATGCGTGGGTTTTTGGATCTCGTAAACTGAACGACCTGGTTCGGCTGGCCGATACGACGGAGATCAACGCCTTCATTATCGACGTCAAGGACGATACTGGGTACCTAACCTATGGAATGGACATTCCGACCGTGAAGGAGATCGGGGCCGACAAGCAGTTGCGGGCCCGGGACACTCGCCAACGGTTGCGTACGCTGATCGCACACAACATTTACCCCATCGCTCGAATTGTCGTCGCGAAGGATCCGCTTCTTGCCACGCGCAAATCGGCGTGGGCAGTGAAGAGCACCGCCGGTGGGCTGTGGAGAGATCGGAAGAACTTCGCCTGGGTGGACGCGTTCAACGATTCAGTGTGGGTATATGCTTCCCAGATTGCGTCCGAAGCGGTCAAGGCAGGGTTCGCGGAGGTTCAATACGACTATGTGCGTTTTCCCGACGAGCCTCCTCATCGGCTTGCGACGGCAATTTTCCCGGCGCGCCGGGGGCAAGAAACGGTTCGGGACGGCATCGCCAGAAACCTTCGCCTCATGCGCGATCGGACGAAGCCGTTGGGCGTTCCCTTCACAATTGATGTGTTCGGCCTCACCACCACCGTCCCGATCGACATGGGCATCGGGCAACTTTGGGAGGATCTCGCCAGCACCGCGGATGTCGTCCTTCCAATGGTGTACCCCAGCCACTACTACGACACCTTCTACAAAATGCGACATCCAAACAGCGAGCCGTACAAGGTCGTTCGTCATGCGTTGGAAGATGCTGTCCGCCGCTCGGGCCCACTGGCCCAACGGGCCGAGATTCGCCCCTATTTGCAGGCCTTCACTCTGGGGCCGCCGCATTACACGCCTGCCATGGTCCGAGCCCAAATCCAAGCGGTAGAGGACGTGGGGCTCAAGTCATGGGTCCTTTGGAATCCTCGGAGCGTCTACGACCCCACAATTTTCAGGAAGAAGAAGTGAAGCGGAGGTCTGTCAGACCATACCGGGGCGGGAGGCTCATGCTTCTCGCTCTGCTGAGTCTGTCGTTCCGCAGTGCCGGACAGACCCCCGCCGCCAAGCCTCCGGCTTGGCCAGCGACGGCGCCGGTGGGCGAGTGGCAACTCCCGGCAAAGGACTATGCTCTCACCCGCTTCAGTCCGCTCACCGCCATTAATGCCGCAACAGTCCGGAACCTCCGGCCCATCTGGTCGTTCGCCACGGGCTCGCTCCGCAATCATGGGGGAAACCCCCTCGTGGTGGGGCAAACCCTGTACGTTCACACCCCTTACCCCAACGTCGTATTCGCCCTGGACCTCGCCCGACCCGGCGCGCCCATCATATGGAAATACGCACCGACACCGCCCAAAGACGCGATGCCGACTTCCTGCTGCGACGGCACGAGTTGGGGGCTCGCGTATCATCCGGGCGGGAAGCTCTACGTACCTCTACTCCAGGGCGACCTCGCGGCGATCGACGCGAAAACAGGACACGAGATTTGGCGCGTGAAGACAGCAGACTACAAAACCGGCGCGACGACTCCCCCCGCACCCCTCGTCATTCGCGATATGGTCCTCATGGGAATGGCGGGCGGGGATCATGGCGTGCGCGGATACCTGACAGCACTCAACGCGCTAACTGGGCAATTGCTCTGGCGGGCTTACAGCACAGGCCCGGACGCCGACGTCCTTCTCACCGGAACCGCCAATCCGCACTACCCCTCTCATCAAGGGAAAGATCTTGGCGTGTCCTCGTGGGCGGGCGAGGCGTGGCGCAACGGCGGCGGAGCGCCGGATGGATGGATTTCCTACGATCCCGACCTGGATCTCCTGTACTACGGAACCGGCAATGCGGCCCCCGGGAACGCGACCCTGCGTCCCGGGGACAACAAGTGGTCGTCCACCATCTTCGCCCGCGACGTCACCACGGGAAAGGTCCGCTGGGCCTATCAGGTAACTCCACATGATGAATGGGCGTACGGTGGATCAAACGAAAGTATTCTTGCTGATCTCACGGTGGGCGGAAAATCAGTGAAGGCCCTCGTGCATTTTGATCCCAACGGGTTCGCCTACACGATCGATCGTACCAATGGCAAACTCTTGCTGGCGGAACGGTTCGGCCCGGTGAATTGGGCGAGCACGATTGACTTGGGGACTGGACTCCCGGTTCGCGACGGGCGCTATAGCGTTGGAACTGAACGGAAGACGCTAGGGGTCTGCCCTTCATCACTAGGCATCAAAGGACAGCAACCAGCGGCCTTCTCACCGTTGAGTGGCCTTTTCTACGTTTCGATCACCAACGTGTGCATGGATATCCAAGGAACCCCGGTGACGTATATCCCCGGCAAGCCATATATCGGGACCAAAATCGCCTTCACTGCCGGGCCCGGCGGAAATCGGGGGCGATTTATCGCGTGGGACGCCACCAATGGAACCATCGCATGGGAGAGCAAGGAATCGCTCGGCATCTTGGGCGGACCTCTCGCGACCGCCGGAGGGGTTGTATTCTATGGTACGATGGATGGGTGGCTCAAGGCGGTGGACCACAAGACCGGTGAGGAACTCTGGAAGTTCAAGATGCCCTCTGGGATCGCCGGGAGCCCAATCACGTTCAGCGACCGCGATGGTCACCAATACCTGGCGATTCTAAGTGGTCTAGGACAATGGCCCGGTGTGGGGGGCACTCCGGCGTTTACCGACCTCGGGAACTATACGAATCCGGGTGGTGTCCTCATGGTTTTCGGGATGTGATGCGCCACGGAACGCATCCGGCCCTCCTCGGCCTTCTCTTCGGGTCGCTAATTTGGCCGGTCCGTGCGTCCGCCCAGTGGCGCCCGGTCGCGCCCAGCCAGGTCAGGCGCACCGGCGTCTTTCGAAATGTTCATCTCGTGGAGAGTTCCGGTGCGGCCGTGAGTCGCACGCAACCCGGAATCCTCTGGACCCAGAATGATTCTGGAAACGATCCCTGGCTCTTTGCGGTGGATACCACGGGTGAGACCCGAGCCATCTTCGCCGTCACCGGCGCCTCAAATCAGGATTGGGAAGAGATTGCATTCGGCGCCTGTCCGCGCGGACTCTGCATCTACATCGCCGACACCGGAGACAACCGCGAACGCCGTCACTTCGTCCGGCTGTACCGGGTTCCTGAACCCCTGGTCGGAAAAGTCGCGGGAGCGTCCGGGGCTACGGCGCCGGCCGATTCGCTCCTATTCGTCTATCCCGATGGTCCCCATGACGTCGAGGCGATGTACGTGGACGAAGGGAGCCGGGTCCATCTCATCACCAAGGGCCGGAGTGGGCCGGTAGAGCATTTCGTACTACCCGCTCTGGGATGGAACGATGGGGCCCGCCACACCGCCACGCTCGTTGAACGGCTACCGATTTCTATCGACGCGGCCACGGGCCGGCTGGTGACCGGTGCTGCCCTGTCGCCCGATCGAAAAGCAGTGGTGGTGCGGACCTACCGTGATCTCTTCCTGTTTGAACGGTCGCTCGATGGCCATTTGGTGCCTGCGAGGGGCCCAAACCAATGCTCCGTTTTTGGTTTTGAACCTCAAGGGGAAGGGATCGATTGGTGGGACGAAAGCACCCTCGTTCTCACGAGTGAAAGCCGCCGCAGGTTGCCGGGGACGATCATTCTCCTCCGTTGCCCGCCAAAGGACTGATCGGTGCCCCTCCGGCGCTGGCTGCTGATCCTCCCGCCCCTCGTTGCGGTCATTCTCCTCCTCGACCGTCCCCGCAGCTCGAAATCGGTTCACCACGCTGAGTGGCTGGATGCGGGGGATGCGAAACTACGAGGGATCAGGGCCGGAGCGGGGGATACGACGCTCCTTCTCCTCCATGGCTTTGGCGAATCGCTGCTGGCGTGGCGCAGCCTGGTAGATCCCCTCGCGAAGCATTTTCGGGTGGTCGCGGTGGACGTTCCCCCCTTTGGGGTGAGCGACAAGCCATCCGGCGACTACTCCATCGGCTCCATGACTGATCGCCTGAATCGCCTGGTCGATCGCTGGATACCGGGTCCGCTCGTGGTCATTGGTCATTCGATGGGAGGCGAACTCGCGGTCGCCATGGCGTTGTCTCGGCCGACGCGGGTCAACGCCCTGGTGTTGATCGCGCCGGCTGGAATCGCCATCGGCATGGGTGGCTTCCTCGACACCGTCAGGGCGGGAAAGGCATCGGCAATCGCCTGGTGGGAGGCGTCACGGTCGTTCCTGCTACCAATCCACGACGCCGAATGGCTGCAGGAACCGGCCGGTCGGAGCGAGTACGATCCTTTCACCGACGAACGGTTCCGGCCGGCAGTGGAAAGACTGCTCAAGGATTTCGATTTCGTAGCCCTCCGAGGCCAATTCGGCCACCTTGGCCAGCCGACCCTGTTGATCTGGGGTGACGAGGACCCTGTCATCCCGTTTCGGATTGGGGAAGAGCTCGCCCGAACCATTCCTTGTGTGAAGTGGGTCCCACTCCAGAATCGACTCCACCGGCCGCATGTGGAGGCGCCGAATGAGGTCTTGGTGGCCGTTTTGGCCTTCCTTAGACGACCCTCCTGCGACGCAGCGCGGCCGGCCCTACCGTGATGTTTCGGAGGCGTTCGGGCTACTCCTACGAACGGGGGGCTGGTTGAATCGGCATGTAACTACTATTTTCGCAACGGTTTGCTGCCACTGTTCCCTCCCATCGCGGGGGTGTTTCTGGAACTACCTACCCACCATCGGGTCCCCTACTCCTGGCTCCTTGAGCATGGAAGCGAGTCAATCAGGTACCGGACCTATGTAGATCTGGTGCCCGTGGGAACCGCTTCCCTCGAGGTCATGGAAGCTGCTTCTCAAACAATCATCACCGCTAAACCCACTGCAGCCATTGTCAAGAAACAAAAAGACAGCGGCGTTTGGGGCGGGAATTTCCTCGGATTGGCCCCGTCGGTGGCGGCCGGCATCAAGGACGTCGGGACGGTACCCCAATACCGCCGACTCCTGCAACTGGGTTATCCCAGAGCAGGACGCCCGTTCAAGCTGGCCGATCGTCTGCTCTTTCGGGTCTTGTCGCGCGATGAGGACCCGGCCTTGCATTTCGAGTTCCAAAAACTAGTCAAGGACGTGCCCATCGCGGCGGAATGGATCCGAGACCACCTGCGGGAGGCCGCGTGTTGTGCCCTCGCCGAAGCCGGCTACATGGAAGACCCTCGGCTTCGAGGTGCGGCGCATAAGATTGCCAGTTCTGTCTCTCAGTTCCTCCGGAGTCCGCTCGCGGAGAAGCCGTTCGTCAAGTCCGGTAAGAGTGTCGTCCTTGCCGCGAACGCCTATCCACCAACCTGGTATTCGGTTGCCATGATTGCGGCCATGCCCAATCTCCAGCGGGAACGGGCCGGATTCACCGAGCGTCTGGGCCAGTATCTTGCGCAGCCGGCTCCGAAAAAGGGATATGTGATCCAATTGGGGAAGCGATCGATAAAGCCGGACCTCTTCCTTTTGGGCGATCCCATTGTGGCCGATGCAAAAGGGAATGCGGCGGATGTGCCATTGGCCCTCCACTACATCGAGTTGTTGGCCCGGGTGCGGGCGCTGCACACCGCTCCGGTCGCCACCAAGGTTCTAACCAGGCTTTTGTCGGATTGTAATGAGCATGGTGTGTGGCACCCTAAGGGTCTTCGAGGCGCTCCCAAAGTGGGGAACAAAATGAGCTACCACTGTTTCCCCCTTCAGGGGGAGAGTAAAGCGGTAGAATCTCGACAAGTGGATGTGACGTTCCGGCTTGCGCTCATCGCCAAATTGTTGGGATGGGGTCTCGAGTATGTTTGAAGGAATGAGCGCTCGTTAGGCCCATCCCAACATGCCCCCTCTGGATCTGACCCCTTTTGGCTTCACTCCCACTGAGAGCCTCGTTTATAGGGTCCTTCTCACCGGTGGTCCTGGAACGGGGTACGCCATTGCCCGCGCCGCTGGCTTAGCCCGCGCCAACGCCTATTCAGCGCTGGAAGGCTTGGTCACGAAGGGCGCCGCGCGAGCGGAGGATGGGCGGCCCAAACGCTTCCGTCCGGAGCCACCTGCAACGCTCCTCGGACAAATCATTGAACGGCAAGGCAACGCCATCGATGAGCTCAGTGCGGCCCTCGCATCCGCCGGGGTGCCTTCCTCGCCGACATTGGTGGAAATTCATTCACCCCGAGCGGCTTTGCAATTGATCGCGCACGAGGTCGCCCGGGCCTCGCAGTCGGTGATGATGCTTGCCCCCGCAGACGCCTATCCTGTGTTGACGCCCGCCCTCCGTCGTGCCCACTCAAACGGGGTCGGGCTCGCACTCTCCGCGACGGCGCCGACCACCCTTTCATTCACCGAGGTCCAGACGGTCACGCCCGGCGCCCGTTGGCCGTTCGAGCCACTGCTCATGGTCGTCGACCGGCGCAGCGCCGTCATAGCCTCGCGCGATGGGGACCAGGTGAGCGGCCATTGGGGCAGTGCGGCCACCCTGGTCGCCGCAGCTACTCTCGCCATTCGCGATCTTCAACGCCACGATGAGTGAGGAGATGGATGCCTTCTTCTCGGAGCTCCGCCGGGAGTACCTCGCAGAAGCGCCGGCGAGACTTGCAGAGCTTCGGAAGGACCTCGCGGCACTCCGTGCCGGTGAACCCGACGCCTTCGCATCCCTCCGCTCCCGGTTTCACCGACTCGCCGGGAGTGGCGGGTCGTACGGATTCCCTAGTATCAGCAAAACCAGCCGGGAACTCGAGCAATGGCTGCTCGATCACCCGGCCATTACCCCGGAACATGCCGGCCGATTGGAGACCGGGATCGCGTGGGTCGCCGCATCATTCGATTCAGCCGCCGCAGAACTGGGTCTCGAGCGACCGGAGACGACGCAGCCTGGGTTTGGATGGCGCGCGTTGATCCTCGGGGCTTCCGGTGAGGAGGCCATCCGGTTGCAGCGATCTCTGGAGTCAGCCGGGTATACGGTTTCGAGCGCACCCGGCACGATTGATCCGAGCAGTCTTCCCATTTCGGAGCGGCCGGATCTGGTTGTCCTCTTTGCCCCCGGACTCCCCGATCCCCTCGCAACGGGCACGCTCTGGTCTCTGCCAAGGCCGGATCGCCCCCGAGCGGCCGTCGTAGTCGGGAAGGGCCCGTTCCCGCCGCTGGACCAGAGCGGGGCCGGCATCGATTGCGCGTTCTGGGGTGAGGACGAAGACGCGCAACTGGTTCGATTCGCCTTGGACCTGGGCCGGATCGAGGCTGCACCTCCGAGTGTTTTGCTCGTGGAGAAGCGACCAATCGAAGTGGCGACCTACACTTCGATGTTCGAAGGCGCTGGAATGCGGCTGGTCCTGGTGGCCGATACGCCCGCCGCGGCAAACATCCTCACGACCGAAGTCCCTGACATGGTGATTCTCAGTGATGGTCTCATCGCTTCGGACGTCATTGCCCTCGCGCGCATGATCCGGCGGGACGACCGACTATCGCTGCTTCCAATCCTCGCCCTCACGGAGCTACCAGGAGATCATGACCGACTCGAGCTGATCCGGGCCGGGGTAGATGACGCTGTGAGCAAAATGATGCCGAGAAATCTGTTCCTCCAGCTAGTCGCCCTGCGGGTCGAGCGAGGTCGCCGGGTCCGAGAGCTGGCACCCCGCGATCCGCTCACCGGACTTCGGAACCACGCATCGATCATGGCGGAATTTGACTTTGTGATCGCGTACGCGAAACGCAACCACGAAACGTTTTCTTTCGTGTTGATCGACGTCGACCATTTTCGCCGCATCAATGAACGGCACGGACATCGTGTGGGTGACATGACCCTTTCGCATGTCGCTCGCACTCTGCAAGGCGCAGTGCGGGGAAGCGACCTGATCGGGCGTTGTGGGAGCGACGAGTTCGGAGTGCTTCTGCGCAACTGCGATCCATCCGGAGCGTTGCTAGCGGCTGAGAAGATCCGGGCGGCGTTGGCGGGCAACCCCGCCTCGCTTCCTGATGGGACCAGCATCCCGATTCGATTCTCAGCCGGCATGGCCTGCTACCCCACCCAGGGCGTGACCGGACCCGATCTGTTCCTTGCGGCCGCCCAGGCCCTGGCCGTCGCAAAGGGAGCCGGCCGTGATCGGGTGACCGCGGCGGGCGGGAACCGGAACGACTGAGGGGTCGGCGTCCCGCCGGCCCCTCAGGGACGAGTCGAACCAACCGCTCCCGGTCTAGTGCCGATACCCGGTCGACAGCGGGGCCACGTCGCGCGGGGATTCCTCCCCAAACAGCAGCCGGCCTTCCTTAAAGCTCGCGCCCCGCAGCGTTATTGCCAGCACCTCGCCCAACTCGCGGGCGGTGTGGACTTCGAGAACCTTGCGCACCTCCTCGGGCAGGTCCTCCAAGTCCGGCTCGTTGTCCTTGGGGATCACGATGATATTGATCCCGGCCCGGACGGCACCCAAGATTTTCTCCTTCACACCGCCGATTGGAAGGACACGGCCACGCAGCGTAATTTCACCGGTCATGGCAATGTCGTGGCGAGCCGGCCGGCCCGACATGGCGGACACGAGCGCGGTCGCCATGGTTACTCCGGCGGAAGGGCCTTCCTTCGGCACCGCCCCCGCGGGAACGTGAATGTGAACATCCCGGTCGAACATTTCGTCGGGAATCCGCAAAGCCGCCGCATGGGATCGAGCATAGGTCCAAGCGGCCCGAGCCGACTCCTTCATGACCTCACCGAGCTGGCCAGTAAGGACCAACTCACCTTTCCCCTTCATGGTGGAGGCTTCAACGAACATGATGTCGCCCCCTACCGGCGTGTAATACATCGCCGTGGCGACACCCACAGCGTCTTCGCGCGCCGCCTTTTCCGGATGCACCTTCGGCCGGCCGAGTAAGTCGGTAACCTGATCCGGTCCAACCGAGAGTTTGATCACTTCTTTGGCGGCGACCTTGCGCGCCACCTTGCGGGCGAGTTTGCCCAACTCGCGCTCAAGTTGACGCACCCCAGCCTCACGGGTGTAACCGGTGATGACCGAGGACAAGGCGGTCTCGGTGATTTCGAGCTGCTCGCCCGCGACGCCGTTCTCCTCGAATTGCCGCGGGATCAGGTACTTCCGCGCGATCACGGTTTTCTCTCGCTCGGTGTACCCGGAGAATTCAACGACTTCCATCCGATCCAGCAGTGGCGCGGGAATACTCTGGATGAAGTTGGCGGTCGCGATGAACAGGACTTCGCTCAAATCGAACGGTATACCGAGGTAGTGGTCGGTGAAGCTGTCGTTTTGCGCCGGATCCAGAACTTCGAGCAGCGCTGCGGCCGGATCGCCTTGGAAGGAAACCCCAAGCTTATCGACCTCGTCGAGGAGGAAGACCGGATTCTTCGTGCCCGCCTGTTTCATCCCTTGCAAAATTCTTCCCGGCATCGCACCAACATAGGTCCGCCGGTGGCCTCGAATGTCCGCTTCGTCACGGGCTCCGCCCAATGAAATCCGGACGTATTTCCGTCCCATGGCCCGCGCAATGGATTTCGCCACGGAGGTCTTGCCGACACCAGGGGGACCGACGAACAGCAGGATGGGACCCTTGGCCGACTTTTCTTCCCCTTCCTTCTTGGTGGCTTTTTCGGTGGGAATCAACAGGGGTGAAAGCTCCCCCGGTTCGGAGTCGTTTTCTTCCGACCCGGCCTTTCGCTTCGTGACGGGCACGTCATCCTTGGCCGCGGCGGCCTTCTCGGCCTGTTGTTGGGCCTGGCGCAATTGGCGCACAGCGAGAAACTCGAGCACCCGATCTTTCACGTCCGCGAGGGCATAGTGGTCCGTCTCGAGAATGGCCGAGGCGCTCCCAAGGTCGAGATGCTCATCGCTTCGAGTATTCCACGGAAGCTCGGCAATCGTCTCGAGGTAGTTTCGCACGACTTGAGATTCCATGGACTCCCGGCCGACGCGTCCGAGCCGACTCAGTTCGCGGTCGACTTCTTTACGGGCCTCAGGCGCGAGGTCCAACGAAGCGAGTTTGGTCCGAAGTTCGTCGAGTTCGTCCCCCTCCTCGTCTTCACCCAACTCGCGACGGATCGTCTTGAGTTGCTCCCGCAGGAACATCTCCCGCTGCCGCTCACCGAGCTCTTCCTGCACTTGCGACTTAATGTCTTCCTGCGCATCCAACACTGCGATCTGTCGCTGAACGTGAACCAAGAGGCGCCGGAGGCGCTCTTCGACCGACAAGGTCTCAAGCAGTCCTTGGCGCTGCGAAGGAGTAATATCGATGTAGCCCGCGACCAGATCCGCGAAACGGCCAGGATCGTGGACGCCACTCAGGACCTGTTGGACCACCTCTTCGGGGAGGCCTGATTTCTGCCCTAACTCCCCCGCGCGCGCCCGAATCTCTCGATGCAAAGCGATGAAGCCGGGGTCCTCGGGGTTGAGGGGTGGCATTTCCTCCGCGTCGACCACGATGGATTGGAGATATCCTTCATGTTCGCTCACATGCATCGCAATTCCGCGCCGCTCGCCGTGGAGGAGCAGTTGGATCCCGGCCAGTCCACGTTGCAGCTGGCCGATGCGCGCGATGGTGCCGATGGTATAGAGCGCTTCGGAGGTGACGGATTCGGTGTTGATGCGCTGGGTCACCGCGAAGACCAATTTGTCCGGGGTGGCTAGCGCTGCTTCGATCGCCCGAAGGGTACCGGGTCGCCCGGCGCCGATCGGAGAAGTGACCCCAGGGAAAAGGACCACTTCCCGAAGGGGCAAAACTGGTAGAGTAAGTCGCTCACCCATTTATAGTCTCCTCAACCCCAGTTAGGGGAAGAATGCCGCGTGTTTGGTAATCGTGCTAGTCTAGGGCATCACCTATGCCAGGGACGGGTACCAAAATGGATCGTGTTACCGAGTAACGACTTGGGCACGCAAACGGCGGTGATGGCCCTTAACTAGGGAGTGTTCTGGCATGGATTCAGCACATGAGATTGGTTGTTTCTGCCAATTTGACGTTCGATCTCCCATGACAATCGACGAGGAACATTCTAATCGGTTCAGCCGTAGTACCGACCATCCGCGACGGGAACCGGTTGCCCAAAGAGGGAAAACCCTTCAGATTAATGGTTTAGGGTATACCGTAGGACCTTCTGAAAAGAGCAGGAATGACTGACTCGGGAGACCGATCTCTAGTCCAGCGGCTCAAGGACACCCTCGGTGACACCTACACCATTGAGGGCGAAATCGGCCGCGGCGGAATGGGCGTGGTCTACCGAGCTCGGGATGAACGCCTGCAGCGACGGGTGGCGATCAAGGTCTTGCCCCCGGAGCTCGCATTCCAGAAGGACATCAAAGAACGATTCACTCGAGAGGCGCAGACCGCCGCACGCCTTTCGCACCCGCACATCGTCCCCATTTACGATGTGGGCCAAGGTCAAGGCCTCGTCTATTTCATCATGGGATTGGTCGACGGGGAGTCGCTGGGCGCCCGCATCAAACGGCGCGGGCGACTGCCGACCGAAGAGGCGCGGCGAATCATGAAGGAAACGGCGGACGCGTTGAGCGCCGCCCACGGCGCGGGGGTCATTCACCGCGACATCAAACCGGACAATATTC
Organism: Gemmatimonadota bacterium; assembly: GCA_025358055.1. Taxonomy (GTDB): domain Bacteria; phylum Gemmatimonadota; class Gemmatimonadetes; order Gemmatimonadales; family GWC2-71-9; genus JANYKV01. The sequence goes on along the minus strand of JANYKV010000121.1, from coordinate 48,884 downwards.
TCCTGGAGGGAACGCGGGGCCGAGTGATGGTGACGGACTTCGGCATCGCGAAAGCCTTGTCGACCGGCTCTGGGGCTACCCTGACTGGGATCGGTGTCGCGATCGGCACTCCGTCCTACATGAGCCCCGAGCAAGCCGCCGGCGAGCGAGAGATCGATGGTCGTTCCGACCTGTACAGTCTGGGCGTGGTCTCCTTTCAAATGCTCACTGGTGAGCTCCCCTTCAACGCCCCAACAGTCGCGGGCATCCTGATGAAGCAGATCACGGAACCCGCACCGGTTCTCCACGAAAAGCGAGGAGACATTCCGGAGGATTTGTCGTTGGCGGTGAGTCGATGCCTCGAGAAGGACCCGGAAAATCGTTGGGCCACGGCGGATGCGCTGCGTCGAGCGTTGGAGAGCCGACAGGTTACCGGCTATCGCCCGACGCTCACCGGGATGAAGTCCTCCCGGAACGCCACGAACACGCGTCCCCGCACCGCTCCCGCCTCTCCGCTGCGCCCCCTGGCGCAGCGATCGATTCCCAAGAGCCCGAATGTCCCGATGCCGGCGCGGCCGCCACGGTTGCCGCAGGTCGGCGGGCAGGGACGGAACGCGGGGGGAATGCAGGCTCGGATCGCCCAGGGACAGTGGGTTCGGAACGAGCGGGGCGAGTGGATCCGAACCGGCGACCCGAGCAATTACGCGGTCCCCGATACCGGCGAGCCGGCAATCGTCCAGAAGGTCCGGGGTCAGTTCGCGCGCTGGGCCGGTATTTCCGGCGGACTCTTTTTCGTGAACCTCGTCACGGATATCTCGACGCCATGGTCGTTGATCGTCGCCGCGTTCATGGGGATTGGGCTCGTGAAGAGCTATGCCCAACTCTGGCACGCCGGGTACAGTTGGCGCGACGTGTTGAACCGTCCACCCGCCCCCGACGCAATCACGGTGCCCGGGTCGAAGAACTCCAAAGCACGACGCCAGATTCCGCCTCCGAAGCCGGTGGAGTTCGGGGTCCACTACGCCTCGGTCATGCAGGTTCATAACGACCGGGCGGCGATTCTGGCTTTGGTGGCGAAACTGCCACCGGCAGATCGCGAGATGCTCCAGGACACCGACATCGAGGCGACGACCGAAGGCCTGTACCAAAAGGCAATCGAGATGGCCCGGGCGCTCTACGAGATGGATACCAACTTCGGCGAAGAGGGCATGGCCCGGGTCACCAGCCGTTTGGAGACGCTGAGGAAGGAGACGCCAAGCGAGGAGCGCGACCGGCGGATCACCCTACTCGAATCGCAGTTGAAGACGGCCACGGATCTGGCCAGCCGGCGCTCCGGTCTCGCGGACCGCCTCGAATCGAGCGTGCTGGCCATGCAAAACCTCCGGTTCGATTTGCTGCGGCTCCGATCAGCCGGCGTGGGCGCGGTCATTGGTGACCTCACTCAGACCACCCAAAAGGCCCGCGCCATCTCCCGCGACGTGGACCACGCCATCGCAGCGGCCGCGGAGATTCGCGAGGCTATGGGTTGAACGGGTCGTTCCAGAATCGGGATTACTGGGAACAACGGCTCCGGACCCACTTCAGTCTCGAAGGCGTCGGCTACCTCAGACTCGGCCGACAATATAACGAGTGGCTCTACCGCGTCCGCATACCCGTCTTTGACCGCGTCACCGAAACCCTCCCGATCGATTGGCCCGGCGCCCGCATTCTCGACATCGGGTCGGGAACGGGATTCTATGTAGACCGTTGGAAGGAGCATGGCTGCCGGGACATCACCGGGGTCGATTTGACCCAAGTGGTGGTCGATACCCTCGCGAAGAAATATCCGGACTGCGCCTTTGTGCGGGGTGATATCGGTCTCCCGCTCGAACGGGGGACTCTCACACCCGGCTCGTTCGACGCCATCTCCGCGTTCGACATCTTCTTTCACATTGTCGACGATGCCCAATACGCCCAGGCGTTTCGGAACGTCGCGTCGCTGCTCAAGCCGGGCGGGTGGTTCTTATGGAGTGACAATTTCATTCACGAGGCCACCGTTCGAGTGGCCCATCAGGCAAGTCGGCCTTTGGCGGAAAGCGAGGCGCGAGTTCGAGAAGCTGGATTCGAGGTAGTCCGGCGGGTGCCCATGTTCGTCGTGATGAACTATCCAGCCGACACGAGGTCGCGGCTACCGAAGTACTTGTGGACCGCGCTGGTCTCGCCGGCGATGTTGAGCGAGGTGCTAGGATGGATTTTGGGGGCTCTGCTCTATCCGGTTGAATACCTCCTCAATCGTTTCATGAAAGAAAGCCCGAGCGTCGAACTGATGGTGTGCCAGAAGGTGAAGTAGTCACAGGTTGGTTCCCCGGCCCTTCGGGCCTACGCGCAATGACAGAAGGGCAATGCGGCCTTGTGCGCAGCTTCCCTAGCAAGCTGCTGAAAAACTCCACGGGTGTCGTTCCGAGAGAGCAAAGCGATCGAGGAATCTCAAACCATGAATTTTTAACCGGCCCCGGCCGGCTTTGAGATCCCTCGCGTTGCTCGGGATGACAAAGGTGTGTATTTCAGCGACCTTCTAGAGGTCAGAACGACAAAATCTCCACCATAGCCTTTTTGAGGTCCGGGGTCTGGGGAAGAATGACTTCTTCCAGCTCCGGCGCGTAGGCCACGAAGGTGTCGGTGGAAGCGACCCGCCGAACTGGAGCATCGAGCCACGGGAACATCTCATCGGCCATGCGCGCGGCGATTTCAGCGCCATAGCCCCACGAGAGCGCATCCTCGTAGGCTACGATGACTCGGCTCGTCTTGCGCACGGAATTATAGATGGTGGTCCAATCCACAGGAGAGAGCGACCGAAGGTCGATCACCTCGACGCTTAGCCCCTGCTCTTCTTCCAATTCCTTCGCCGCGACCAACGTGCGCTGCACCACGGCGCCGTAGGTCACCACGGTCAAGTCGGTGCCGGCCCGAACCACCTTCGCCTTCCCGAAGGGGATCATGAAATTCGGACCCGGGTTCGGCGCCTTGTTATAGGTCTGGCGGTAAAGGTGCTTGTGTTCGAGGAACAGAACCGGATCGTCGCAACGAATGGCGGTGCGGAGTAAGCCGTTTGCGTCGAGCGCGGTCGATGGGCAGATGACCCGAAGCCCGGGGATGCCGGTGAACACCGCAGCGCCGGTCTGCGAATGGTACGGTGCCCCGCCTTTGAGATATCCCCCATACGTTACCCGCACCACCACGGGGGCGGCGAACGCGTTGTTGGACCGCCAACGCATGATCGCGAGCTCATTCCGGATCTGCATATAGGCCGGCCAGATGTAGTCAAAAAATTGAATTTCGACGACCGGCTTGAGACCGCGGGTGGCAAGACCAATGGCCCGACCGACAATGTTTGCCTCCGCCAGGGGCGAGTTGTAGACCCGATTGCCTCCAAACATCTTCTGGAGACCCCAGGTCACCTTGAAGACCCCGCCCTTGCCCTTCACCTCGCCCAGATACTCCTCGCGGCTCGTATCCGCCACATCCTCGCCAAAGACCAGGATGCGGGCATCACGGGTCATTTCCTCTTTCATACACACGTTGAGCAGATCGACCATCGTCGTCGGATCGCCCGAAAACTTGGGATCGTCCTCGGTGTCGAATTGGTCGGAGGTCGGGTCGACATCGGGCGAATAGACATATTGGTAAACGGTGGTCGTCGCCGGCTGCGGAGAAGCCAAAGCAGTTTCGGTGGCAACAGCTACCTCTTCTTCCACGTCTGCCTTGATGGCATCGATCTCGGCGACCGAAGCGATGCCCTGCTCAACCAGGTAGCGCGGGAAACAGGTGAGCGGGTCGCGGGCGGCATCGACCTCGCGCTCGCGCGGAGGCCGATAATGCACCTCGTCGTCCGTGAGCGAGTGACTGTAGGGCCGAATGACCTGGGCGTGTACCAGGGCAGGACCCTTTCGTTGACGAGCGTAGTCCCAGGCTTTGGAAAGCACATCAAACGACGCCAGCGGATCACACCCATCCACTTCCTGAATGAACAGCTCCGGAAAGCTCGCGACGAGTTTGGAGATCGACCCACCCGGTGTGTTGACCTCGACCGGCACGGAGATGGCGTAGCCATTGTCCTCCACTAGGTACACGACCGGAAGTTTGAGGTTGCAAGCGCTGCTCAGCGATTCCCAGAATTCGCCTTCACTCGTGGTGCCGTCTCCGGTCGTGCACAACACGACCTCGTCACCCCGCATTACTTGATCGCGATCGGAGACGGGGATCAGATCGTTCTGGGAATAACGTAGCCACGCCTCGGCGCACCCGACCGCCTGGAGAAACTGGGTTCCCGTCGGGCTCGAAGCGCTCACGATATTCAGTTCTTTGTGACCCCAATGACTGGGCATCTGCCGACCACCCGAATTCGGATCGTCCGCGGCACCGACCGATGACAGGAGTTGCTCCGTGGCGGTCATGCCAAGCCCAAGGCACAAGGCGCGGTCGCGATAGTAGGTATAGAACCAGTCATACCCCGGGCGGAAAACGCGGGCGGCCGCGGCGAGAACCGCTTCGTGCCCCGCGCCCGAGATTTGGAAAAAGATCTTGTTCTGCCGTTTGAGTTGGATCTCCTTGTCATCCAGGCGTCGAGACAGCCGGATGATCCGATACAGATCGAGGAGGTCCGATTTGTCGAGCCGGGTCGAGGCTTTGGATCGGGTTGTGGCACGAGTAGCCATGTCGTGGGGTCCCGGGGCGCTAAGGTGCAACAACGCAAAAAGCTTGTCCTAGGGAAGCTCTGAACAAGGGTTGTGCCGTCCCGGGGTTCGACCGCAGGGTCCCTCCGGGGCGCTCGGCTTTGTGGTAGGGGACGGGAACGCGGTAAGGGCCAGCTACGCCACGCGCCCTCCAGGATTCCTGCGGCCTCTCCCCTTCCCGCGACCGGTGCAGAGCTTCCCTAGGGCACAATCTAGCTGGGTCCGAGTTGCGCCGCGCGCGAACCAATCGATGAGTTCACGGGGGCTACCGGGCCGACTGGCGCTCAATTCCCGGCGCGGTATACTGCTTTTCCTCCCACCATGGTGAGTCGGACTTTGGCCTGGTCAATAGTCTCCGCCGGAATGCTGAACAAATCCCGATCCAGCAGTACCAGATCCGCTTTGAACCCGGGAATGAGCTTCCCGACCCGCATTTCGGCGAACATCCCGTAGGCGTTTTCCGCCGTGTAGGACCGGAGTGCTTCCGCGAGGGTGACCTTTTGTTCCGGCACCCACCCACCGGGATTCCTGCCATCGGCGGTTTGTCGAGTCACCGCGGCTTTGAGGCCGAGGAGAGGATCAATCGGCGCAACGAACCAGTCGGACCCAAACGCGAGATGGGCCTTCGCATCGATGAGAGAGCGAAAGGCATAAGTTGTCTTGATTCGTTCCGGGCCGATCCGTTTTTCGGCCCAGCGGCCGTCATCGACCGCGTGGTATGGCTGCATTGAAGCGATGACGCCGAGCGCGGCAAAACGGGGAATATCTTCGCGACGCAAATGTTGAGCATGTTCAATTCGAAAACGTCGGTCGCGAGGGCCACGCAGTTTGGCGAGGCTGTCGAACACATCGAGCAACAGGGCGTTGGCCCGATCACCGATGGCGTGCACGACCACCTGAAGGCCGGCGGAATCCGCCCCGGCAATCCAGCGGCGGAGCGAGTCCTCCGGAGTGACGAACAGGCCCGACGTGTTGGGCGCATCGCTGAACGGCTGGAAGAAGAGCGCGGTCGTGGAGCCCAAAGAGCCATCCACTAATCCCTTCACACCAGCTACCCGAAGCCACTCATCCCCCGGACCACGCGCTTTGAGGGTATCCGCCATGCGGCGCCAATCGCCCAACGGAACGTAGAGGGAAGCCCGGAGCAGGAGGTTCCCATGGTCGTGGGCCCGCCGGAACGCCGCCACCTCAGGCCACGCGATACTCACCGCGGAAATTCCGGTCACTCCGCGTTGCAGGACATACGTCATGGTTTTGCTGAAGAGTGAATCGAGCTGTTCCGCGGTCGCCGGAGGAATCCGGGCATAGACCGGGTTTTGGGCTTCATCTTTCAGCACCCCGGTGAGTTCGCCGTTCGGTCGCCGGACGATTTCTCCGCCCGGGATCGCTGCCGTACCTCGCGAGAGACCCGCCGCTTTGAGCGCGAGAGAGTTTGCGAGGATCATGTGTCCGTCAAGGCGGTTCAACGCGACCGGATTGGCGGGCGTCACGGAATCGATCCAAGACCGATCGGGCAGCGGGGTGCCGGCCCACATTTCATGGTCCCAATCCCCGCCTAGAATCCACTCCCCTGGCTTGAGCGTGGCCGCATAGGTTTTGATCCGTCGAACGAACTCCGCTGGGCTGGCTGCGTCCCGGAGCAGAACGCTCCCCACATGCTGCCCGCCCTCGAAGAAGTGAACATGGTCGTCCATAAAGCCAGGCACGATGAGCCCACCGCCGGCGGCAATGACGGTGGTCTTGGGGCCGACGAGCCGAGCAATGGCCGTGCTGTCCCCCACCGCGACGAGGGAGTCTCCTCGCACCGCCACAGCGGCCGCCATCGGCTTGGTGGAGTCGCCCGTCCAGGTCTTCCCATAGAACACGGTGTCGGCGGGTTGTGGGGTGGCACAACCGATGATTGTGAGGGTGAACAAGGCGACAACGCTCGTGTAGGCACGGAGGGCCATGGCAGGGTTCCGATCATCATCGGTTGAAGGAGAGGTCAGAGTATACCCCGCGGGCTTGGGTGGAGTAAGGCCGGTGCGGTTTACCGCAACTTGGTGAGCCGGCGGATGGCCTCAAGCTGTTCCAAAGCGCTCTTGCCCGGGCTCGGAGCGGCTGGGGCCACCGAGAATAGGTCACGAATGTCTAGCAGAATCTCGAGCATCAGCTGATCCCGCATGTAGGCGTTCTCCAAATCCACCATCCGATGGGGCTCTCCGGCAGCTTTGGCGCCGTCGTAAGACTCGCGGTAAATCGATTCGAGATTGCCCAGAATGCGTTCGCGGGGGCGCATGGTCGCCTACGAGTCAGGGGTGAAGTGGCTGAGGTGGAACCAGGAATGTAGCCCGGATACTGGGTGCTGGATGCCGGAAGGATGTAGTTTGAAGGTCACGCTGGCAAGCCTCCGGAGCCGAGACGATCATGCGCCTACGCCCTCTCCCCATACTCTTCCTCGCCATCCTGCTGACGCCCCTCGAGGCCCAGAAACCCCGAGCGCGCGACCTAGGAATCCCGTTGCCCGGAAGTCCAGGACCCCTCAACGCCATTACAGACGTAGCGGGGGTCATGATCGGGCATACGACCTTGATCCAAGGTGAGGGCCCGCTCGTCGTTGGGAAAGGACCGGTCCGAACGGGAGTCACCGCGATCTTTCCCCGGGGGTCAGACTCACCCGATCCGGTGTTCGGGGCTTGGTTTGCGCTCAACGGAAATGGAGAGATGACCGGGACGACATATCTCGAAGAGAACGGATACCTCTGGGGCCCCGTCATGTTGACGAATACCCTTAGCATAGGAACCGTTCGGGACGCAACCATCGAATGGTTGGTGAAACACGGCCGGAACGACTTCTTGTTCTCGCTTCCGGTGGTGGCGGAGACCTGGGACGGCGGGCTCAACGACATTCAAGGATTTCATGTAAAGAAGGAGCATGTTTTCGCAGCCCTGGAATCCGCTGGTGCCGGGCGAGTCCCCGAGGGCAATGTGGGTGGCGGTACGGGCATGGTGTGCCATCAATTCAAAGGTGGCATCGGCACCTCTTCCCGAAAAATCGCGGTCGATCTCGGTGGTTACATTGTCGGCGTGTTAGTGCAATGCAACTACGGACGCAGACCCCGACTGTCGGTGCTCGGCACCCCGGTTGGAGCGGAGATTATGGACCTCAAGCCCTGCGTCACGAAAGGGGGCAAATCCACCGCACGCGCACAAGCTCCCTGCACGCCGGAGCTGGATGAAAGCGGCGGTGGTTCCATTATTGTCGTGGTTGCCACCGACGCCCCGCTCTTGCCGCATCAACTCAAACGATTGGCCAAACGGGTCGCACTCGGAGTCGGGAGGATGGGCGGCCTCGGCGAGGACTCTTCCGGTGATATCTTCATCGCGTTCTCGACCGCAAATGCCGGCGCGTGGAACGACAGCACGGTCTCGACCATCAAAGTGTTCCCAAGTGAAAAGATGAACCCGCTGTTCCAGGCCACGGTCGAAGCGACCGAGGAGTCCATTCTCAACGCAATGCTCGCGGCGGAAACCATGACGGGCGGGGACGGGCACCGGGTGTACGCGCTTCCCAGCGGGCGCTTGATCGCTGCATTGAAGAAATACGGGAGGATGTAGGTCGCGATGGAGACGCTAAAAGATCGGGGTGGATATGCCACTGACGGGCAAGACAGTACTCTTTTTCGCAGGGCCTCTTTATGAAGACCTCGAGCTCTGGTATCCCAAGATCCGACTCGAAGAAGAGGGCGCGAGAACAGTGGTGGCCGGCACCGGAGAGAAATCTTACCAAGGGAAAAGAGGCTATCCGCTGACGGTCGACACGGACGTCGACCAAATCGACCCGCTGGAGTTCGATGGACTCGTCATTCCGGGCGGATACGCGCCGGACATCATGCGTCGATCGAAACGTTTGCTCCAAATCACCAAGGAGATTTTCGACGCAGGCAAGCCGATCGGATTTATCTGCCATGCCGGGTGGGTCCCCATTTCAGCCGGGATCGTTCGGGGGAAGCGAGGAACCAGCGTGGGTGCGATCCGGCACGATCTGGTCAACGCGGGAATGATCTGGGAGGACAGTCCCGTGGTGGTTGACGGGAACCTGATCTCCTCGCGGACGCCGGCCGATCTGCCACATTTCATGAAGGCCCTCATAGGAGCACTCCGCTAATGTCACGATTTCACCTGCTGGTGGTGATTGGCTTGGTACCGGCCCTGCTCGACGCTCAGAAGCGCCCCCGTGGACGCGACCTGGGAGTCCCATTCGAGGGCCGCACCGGTGTCTACAATGCCATCACCGACGTGCCGGGAATCGCCGTCGGCCACGTGACCATCATTCAGGGCGATGGCAAACTGGTCCCTGGTCAAGGCCCGATCCGGACCGGGGTCACTGCGATCCTTCCGCGGCCCAAAGGCGACTGGGACTTCGTGATGGCCGCGACGTTCAACCAGAACGGCAATGGTGATATGACGGGGATCAATTGGATCAAGGAATCCGGATTCCTCGAAGGACCGATTCTTCTCACCGGCACACACAGCGTAGGCACGGTCCGCGACGCGGCGATACAATGGCAGATCGCGCGGGGCCGCCAGTTCGTATTCACCTACCCGATCGTCGCCGAAACCTTCGACTTCTTGAACGACGCCAATGGCCAGCATGTGAAACCGGAGCACGCGTGGGCCGCACTCGATGCGGCGAAACCCGGACCCGTGCAGGAGGGCGCGGTCGGGGGCGGCACGGGGATGGGATGCAACGGGTTCAAAGGTGGGATTGGTACTTCATCGCGCCTGGTGGAGAAAGGTAAGCCCGACGGGAGCTACTACACACTGGGCGTGCTGGTTCAATGCAACTACGGTGGCGACCTTCACATTCTCGGCGTGCCCGTGGGGCGAGAGATCACCGATCTGGGGCAGTGCACAACCCAGCGTGAACCACAGTCTCGGCCCTGGCTCTCGCGAGTCCCTGCGTGTCCCGATGACGACCGGACGCGTCGGCCCGGCGATGCCGCGCCCGCCGACGAGAGCACGTTCGGCCGAGGGTCGATCATCGTGATCGTTGCCACCGACGCACCCATGTTGCCGCACCAACTGGAACGACTGGCCAAACGGGTGGGAATGGGGCTCGGCAGGCTCGGCAGTTTGGCCGGGAATACATCGGGCGACCTCTTTCTCGCTTTTTCCACCGCCAACAAGGGCGCTGCGGTTGATACGGCTGAAGTGACCTTGTCGATGTGGCCCAACGGATTGATCAATCGCTTCTTCCGCGCGACCATCGACGCAACCGAGGAGGCTGTGGTGAACGCAATGTTGGCGGCCGAGACGATGACCGGAGCCGATGGTCTCCGAGTTCATGGTCTCCCGGGCGATCGGGTGATTGCCGCCATGAAGAAGTACGGGCGGATGCCCTAACCGGCCCGATCTCAACGGGCCACCGATAGCGGCCGTAGTATCGTTGCGACTGGTTCATGTATTGGACAAACTTTCTCGCTCCAAGGAGTTACCTCAATGATGAGTCTTTTCACCACCTTGTTGACGCTGGTAGTGCTTGCGCCAACCAACTACGCCGGCACCTGGACCCTCGACAAGGCGAAGAGTCAGCTTCCGCGGATGATGCAGAACTTGGACTCTCAGAAGCTGGTGATCAGTCAAGACGCCAAGACCTTGACGAATGAATCGACCTCGACGATGGGTGGTCAGGCGATGCCGACGACCAAGTTCACCTACAATCTGGACGGCAGCGAAACGACCGCTGAGATGACCGGCCGGATGCCCGGCACCGCGAAGCTCACGGCCAAGTGGATGGAGGACGGCAAGAAACTCCAGACCAGTTCGGTTCGCTCCATGAACATGGGTGGAAATGCCATGACCGTCACTTCGATTGACCTGTGGGATCTCTCGGCCGACGGAAAAACGCTGACGATCCACCGAACGTCCGATACACCACAAGGCAAAATGGAATCGACGCTCGTCTACACGAAAGCCTGAGAAACCGAGGATGCCTTTGAAGGAAGCCCAACAGCGCGTGGATCGATGGATCTCCCAATTCGAGGAGGGCTATTTCCATCCGCTCACGAACCTCGCACGGCTCACCGAAGAGGTCGGTGAGCTGGCCCGCGAGGTCAACCACCAGTTCGGGCAGAAGACGAAGAAAAAGGAAGAGCCCGAAGGGGACATGGCCATGGAGATGGCGGACATTCTGTTCGTTCTGATCTGCATGGCCAACCGGGAAGGGCTGGATTTGGAAGTCGCCTTCGACCGGATGATGGACAAAGTCGAGAGCCGGGATGTCGATCGGTGGACGAAGAAAACGGGGAAAAGGGAAAAGGGAACGGGAAGAAAGGGGACTGACTGAAGGCTATTCCACCCGGAGTACGGTCATCGGGTCCACGTTACTGGCCCGTCGAACAGCCACGAACGAGGCCAGCAGGCTCACGCCAAAAATCAGGCAAGGCACAATTGTGAAGATGGCCGGGTCGTATGGCGTCACCCCAAACAGCAGGCTACCAATCAAGCGCGAAGCGGCTAACGCCAGCAGCAACCCTACCGCGACACCGACCGCGATGACCACCGACCCCTGACGCATGAACAGGGCGATGATACCATGTGGGTTCGCGCCCAAGGCCAACCGCAGGCCGATTTCCCCGGTCCGCTCGCTCACGGAGTAGGAAAGCACCCCGTACAAACCGATCAGCATCAGGGACAGGGCGGTCGTAGCAAACCCCAGGACCAAGTCCGTGAGAAATCGCGGCTTCGACACTGCGGCTCCAAACTCGTCTTCGAGAGTGCTTATCGACCACACGGGCATGACCGGGTCGAATCGCCTCATGAGGCTTTGGATGGGCTCCAGGAGAAGACGAGGATCCCCTGCGGATCGAATTCCGATGGCAATCTCGCCTTGAAACTCGTGGGGATCCGCGGGGTAGTAGAGCTCAAACCGCCCTTGCCGGTCATCCGGCCCGAACAGCTTCGCATCCGCCGCAACCCCGACGACAGTGAGCCAACCCTCAGTCGACGAGAAGCGAAACCGGCGTCCGATGGGGCTGCGTTCCGGCCAGAGCCATCTCGCAAAATCAGGATCGACAATGACGGGACGGGCCGGATCTCGCACATCCGCCTGGGTAAAGGAGCGACCGAGAAGGATCGGCGTGCCCACGGTTCGAAAGTAGTCGACGTCTACCGCCGTGTTCGGAATAATTCCGGGCTGACCGGCAGGCGGCGTATCGCCTTCCACCTCGATGTGCTCCGCAAAGCGGAGACCACCGGACATCGGAGGTAAGCCCGCCGCAAGGGTTATCCCAACCACCCCAGGGGTTCGAGTGAGTGCTTCCTCGAGCCGCCCGAGAAAACTCCGCCGGCTGGCGCTGTCCGGAAATCGGCTCGACGACATGCCCACGTGCAGGGCCAGTAAACGAGCCACATCGATCCCGGGCCGGACCGATGTCAACCGGAGAAAGCTGTGGACGAAGAGTCCGGCGGCAAGGAGCAACGCGGCCGAGAAGGCAATCTCGCCTCCGACGAGGGCATGTCGGAGCGATCCGCGATGTCTGGCGCCACCCGCGAGCCGCCCGAGGCGAAAAACCTGCGCGTCGGCCCGTCCAGCGCGAAGCGCGGGAAGGCACCCAAAGAGAGCGCCGGTCGCCAGGGAGAGAATGCCCGTGAAAGCCAAGACCCGGCGACTCACTTCGATGTCGTGAAATGACGTCCAAGTAAAGTCGATTGGAATGGAGTGCGCGACTGTCGCAACGCCAACGAAGGAAAGGAGGATCGCCAAGCTGCCAGCCACAGCCGCGAGCCCCAAGCTTTCTACCAGCACGAGACGGACGAGGCGCCACCGCCCGGAGCCAAGGGCGAGACGGACCGCGAACTCGCGGCGGCGAGTGACGCCCCGGAAAAGCAATAAATTCGCGCCATTGACACAAGCGATCAATAGAACGCAGAACGCAGCAGCCGCCAGCACCTTCAGTCCCAAAACGACGTCAGGGTTGAGTCGTCGGACCGGGAACGGCGCCAAGGCCCACCTGAAGTCCTTCAGCCATTCGTGTTCCGGCGCGAGGATTCTACCGACGTTGTCGACCGCCAGCTGCGCGGTTACCAGATCGGTTCGGATGTGTCCGATGAAGGACAAGGCGCCATCATGAGGCGCCTTCCGCGCCGTCAAAAACCACACTTCGGTGCGCCGCTCTGGGTAGCCGAAATCGGCCGGCATGACCCCGATCAGGGTATGGGGCATCCCATCGAAAACGAGCGTTCGTCCGATGGCATTCAGGTCGCCCTGGAGCCTTACCCGCCAGAAGGAATAGCTGACCACCGCAAGCGATCCGGCTCCGGAATCGATGTCGCCGGGTTGGAAAGTACGACCACGAAAAGCGGGGGCCCGTAGTATCGGGAAGAAGTCGGGAGAGACCTGCGACGCAATGAGACTTTCTGGTGCCGTTGGACCCCGGTATTCCGCTCCACGAATATCATACCATGCGGTCGCGTCGAATACGCTGGGTTGACCTTGCCATAGGTCATAGGCCGTTGGGCGAAGATCGACATCCACCGAACCATCAGCGCGCCGCTCCCCGAGATTGACGGTATGCGCGACGTCCACATACGGACCCGGCCGAAGCATTATCGCGTCGACCACGCTCACGATGACCGTCGTGAGCCCGATCCCCAAGACAAGTGTCCCGATCAGCAACGCGTGGAAGCCGGGCGATCGGCGAATGGAGCGAACCGCGAAACGGATGTCCTGCCAGAGGTCATCCCACCAGGCCAGCCCGTGCGCGTCTCGAACTTCTTCGCGAACCCTGGTGGTATTTCCGAACTCTCGTTTCGCCAGCCGAGCGGAGGCCGCAGGGGGGGTCCCCTGCGCTTCGTACTTCGCTGCTTCCATTTCGAGATGGAAATCCATTTCCTCTTGGGTCTCTCGGTCGAGGCTCCAGGACCGAAACCAAGCGAGAAGGCGGCGAAGAGCCCGAGGAGGTGAGATCATCGGTCAGGCGGACCGGAGAATTGCTTCGACGGCACCGCTGAACCGGTTCCATTCCCCGCGCTCCAACTCGAGCTGACGGCGCCCCGCCGAGGTTAACTGGTAGTACCGGGCTCGCCGGTTGTTCTCGGTGATGCCCCAGCTTCCGGTAACCCAGCCCCGATCTTCCAGCCGGTGGAGGGCTGGATACAAAGAGCCTTGGTTGACGGCGAGCACTTCACGGGACACCTCGAGAATCCTCTGGGCGATACCCCATCCGTGGGTGGAGTCCCGCGCGAGGACCTTGAGCACGAGGAGGTCGAGGGTGCCTTGCAGCAGATCGGTCGATGGGGACATGGGTATCCTCTCAAGCTTCTACAGGAGAAGATATCTCACTTCTATAGAAGGTCAAGAGGAGTGGAGCTACTCCGAACGCAACGCGGCGATCGGGTCCAGCCGAAGTGCCCGATAGGCTGGGAGCAGGACGGCGAGCCCACTCACCAGGACGATGGCGCCGGTCACTCCGCCGAAGATCAACGGATCGTGTGGAGACGCGCCCAATAGCACCTCACCCAGCAGGGGCGCCAACAGGTAGGCGAGACCCACCCCGATCGCCAGGCCGACGGCGATTCGCCGCCCCACTCCATTCGTAAGGCTCCAGAGAATCGTTCGGCCAGGTTCCCCCAGGGCCATTCGGATCCCGATTTCGCGCGCCCGTTGGCGAACGCGTAACGCGACAAGCGCGAAGAGCCCGACCGAGGCCAGCACCAACCCAGCCAGGCCAAAGGCCGCGAACAATCCGCTAAAGACCTTCTGCGAGGCCGTAGCCTCGGCATACTTCTCGGAGAGCAAGCCCGCCCCAAACACCGGAACATCAGGATCGACAGCGAACACGGCCTGGCGGAACGGTTTGAGCAAATCGGCTGGGGCTCCTTTGCCTCGGATGGCGAAAGCCACCCGTTCGTCACCCACTTGGAGTATCGGAAGAAAGACCCCGCTTTCGTCGAACGCATTCGCGTCGACCGCGGGCACATCGGCCACTATTCCCACGATCGTCACCCATTCCGGCCGAGCTGTGTTGGGATGAAACGGCGCGCGAGGATCGCCGATCCTGATCGTGCTTCCCACCGCCGACCGGTCGTGAAGATATCGCGCGGCGAACCGCTGGGTCACGATCGCAACTCGAGTTCCTCCAACCCTATCTGTGATGGCGAACTCCCGTCCGGAGAGGATTGGGATACCAAACGTGGCAAAGAAATCCGGAGAGACGGCCGAAACGGCTACCTGGAGCGGGTGCTTCGGATCCGAAGCGGTTCCGGAGGTTTCGAATTCGAGGGTCGGACCACCGAAGCCCGGTGTCGCGGTTCCGGCGGCGACCGCCGTCGCACCGGGAATTTGCCGTAATCGATCCAGGACCTCCGTGACAAACCGACCCTGTTCGACCGCGGTGGGGTACGCCTCCGTACGAAGCTCGATCCGGCCGCTTGCAATCTCTTCCGGTGCGCGGACCGGGGTCCGGCCGAGGGAGATCAGGTCGCCTTCAATAATGAGGCCCGCGATGATCAACAAGGTGGCGGCCAGCGCAACCTGTATAGTGACGAGCCCCTGGCTTAAGCGTGCCAATCGAAATTGGGTACCCCCAGCCACTGCTCCACGGAGCAGATCCGCCGGATTCACGTTGGCCGACCGGCTCCCAGGTACGAGCCCGGTCGCCAAGGCACTGAGAAGAATCAGGCCGAACACGAACAGGAGAATCGTCCGATCCACGCCGAAATGAATCCAGCTAGGCAATTCGAACGCTACGGCTCGACCGAACAGCGTGACGCCGACCTGAGCCAGGCAGGCGGCCAGGCTTCCGCCGATGAGTGCCAGGATCAGGCACTCGGTCGCGAAGGATCGAACGATTGCGAATCGCGAGGCTCCGAGCGACACGCGAACAGCGGTTTCTTGACTCTTTGCCGCCGCCCGCGCAATGAGGAGGTTGGCGACGTTCGCGCAGGCGATCAGGAGGACGAATGAGATGATCAGGGTCATACCGTAGAGTCGCAGCCGCCCTTCAGGCTGAATGGACCAGTTGGCGGCCGGCAGAACGGTGAGGCCTTCGCGATCGAGATGGCCTCCTCGATCGGCGGTGATCGTGGCACCCAAGCGTATGACCTCAGCGCGGGCCTGATCGATCGACACGCGATCTCGGAGGCGACCGATGACCTCGTACTGCGGCGAGGTATCCTTCGTAGCGGTGATGCGGTCCACCGCTAGGGGCATCCAGATACTCTCAAACCCGGGAAACGCGAAGTCCGCCGGCATCACACCAATCACAGTCGCAAGCGTTCCGCTGACCCTAATCGTGCTCCCCAGAACGCCAGGATCGCCCCCGAAGCGGTCGCGCCAGAGCTTATGGCCCAAGACCACGACCGGGGAAGCGCCTGGAGTCTCGTCGGAGGGCAGGATCTCTCTCCCGATTTCAGGCTGCACGCCGAGCAAGGTAAAGAGCCGCCCCGTAACCCGGGCCCCTCGCACCCGTTCCGCGGCGCTCCGGCCATCGCCCAGGTGGAATCCGTCGGACGCAAATACCGCGACCTGGGTGAGGGTGCGGTTCTGCTCCCGAATATCTAGGAATTCTCGCGCCCGGAGACCCAGGTCGCCGACTCGGCGCAGTCGTTTGACCCGATCGGTCCCCAGGATCATCACCATGCGGTCGGGCTCGGGAAACGGAAGGGGGGTCATGATGCTATGCCCGATCGAAAACATCGTCGTCGTGGCACCGATGCCGATGGCGAAGGCAGCGATCGCCCCGATCGAAACCGCCGGGGCGCGTAGGAGACGCCGAAAAGCGTACCGAATTTCGAGGAGTAACTGATTGATGAACTCGGCTCGGCCCGCCGAGTTTCTGCGCTTCCGATCGATGCGGATCATCTCGCGAGTGATTCGGGAGAGATTGCCCAGGCGCCGAGTTGCCTCGGCGGATGCCTCTTGTGGCGGCATGCCGGCGTCGACGAGTTCCTGGGTCAGAAGCTCCGCATGGAGGGTGAGTTCGTCCCTCGCGTCCTCTTCGACGGTGGATCGGCCGGTTGCGAGCCGAAACAGACGACGGAGCGTTGGTCTCTCAGGCATGGCAACTCCCAGGATCGAGCGGTCTACTCCGCGCGCAGCGCTGCGATCGGGTCAATCCGCATAGCCCGCAGTGCCGGGAGGATCGAAGCGGCCGTACCGACACCCAACAGGAGAACAGCGACGCAAGCCAGGGCCAGCGGATCAACCGGGTTCACGGCGTAAACGAGGCTGGCAAGTACGCGGCCGAGAGCCATTGCGCCGAGTCCCCCGATCACCACCCCGAGGCCCGAAAGCACAAGCCCATCGCGAAGCACCAGCAGGCGAACGGCCTTGGGCTCGGCCCCGAGGGCGAGGCGAATGCCAAGCTCACGGGTTCGGCCACTGACCACGTTCGCGATAACGCCGTAGATCCCCACGGTCGCGAGACCGAGCGCAGCGCACGCGAAGAAGGCGAGCAGAATGAGACTGAAGCGCTGCTGGGCGAGTGACCCCGCGAGGACGTCCAACATGGTCTCGGGCCGGCTCAGTGGAATGCCGGGGTCCACTTCCTTCAGAACCTCGCGCAAGAGCGATTCGAGCGCACGAGCGTCTTGCTGGCTTCGTACCACGATGCTCATGTTCGGCGCAGGGTACTCGGCGAGCGGGAAATAGATACTTGGCACGATGGGCGAGTCCAGCGTCGTTTGCCGCACATCGCCAACGACGCCAACGATCTCCAGCGCGAATGGGAAGAAGGCTTTGATCCTGCGGCCAATAGGGTTCTCTCCCGGGAAGTAGCGAGCGGCCATCGATTCGCTGATGATCATGCTGGTGGCGGAGTCCCTTCGTTCCTCGGCGCCAAAGAATCGGCCGGACCGAAGCGGGATCCTGAGTGCGCGAAAATAGCCATCCGACACACCGGCGTATTGGGCTATGGGGGTTTGTCCAGGTTCAGCGGCCGGCCGGCCTTCAATTGAGAAACCGGTGCTCTCCCAGGCCCCGCTCAAGGGCAGGGCGGTCACGGCTCCGGCCGCGATGACACCAGGGCGGGTCGCCAGACGATCGGTGATTTCACGGAAGAAGCGGGCCCAGCGAGGCGGATCGCGCGCGGGGTCGAACGTTTCGGTAAGGGGCAGAATCAGTTGGGCCGTGAATACGCCCTGCGAATCCATGCCGGACTGCACCCGCTGCAGCACGATGAAACTCCGGCCCAACGCCGCGGCCCCGGCCAGCAAAATGAACGAGAGGGCCACCTCGGCCACGATGAGCCCTTGTCGGGTGCGGCGGTGGGCCCGGCCCACGCTGGATTTCCCAGTACCGCGCAAGACCTCGCTATGATCACTCCGCGTCATGTGGGCGGCCGTGGTGATACCGAAGGCGATGCCTGCGACGATGACGATCCCGAGCATCAAGGCCAGCACGCTCCAGTCGACGGTGATATCGTCCACCCGCGGAAGGTGGCCGGGTAGCATCCCGAAAAGCGCTCCCTTACCGGCCACGGCTAGAAGCACGCCGCACGCGCCACCCGCCAAGGCCAACAGAAGATTCTCAACGAGGAATTGGCGGGCCAACCGCCGGTTTCCCGCGCCCAGTGCAACCCGAATGGCCACTTCGCGATGGCGCGCCGTCGACCGGGTGAGCAGCAGGTTGGAAACGTTGGCGCAGGCGATGAGCAAAAGGAATGCGACCGCCCCAAGCAACACGATCAGTGAGCGACGAATGCCGTGGGTGGCATCATCCTGCAGCGCGACCACCAAAGGCGACAAGACCTCCGCCAGCGGCGGAACTCGTTGGATCAGCCCGCGCCAAAAGAGCGCGATATCCGCTCGCGCATCCTCCACCGTACGACCGGATTTGAGAAGGCCCACGACTGCGAGATTCTGACTCCCTCGGTTCTCGGCATCCGCGGGGAGAAAAGCCATGGGAATCCACAGCTCGGAGCGCCCCGGAAATCCGAGGCCGCTCGGCAATTCCGCCCCTCTCGGGAAGGCAAAACCCTTGGGCATGACGCCGACCACTTGATAACTGCTATCGTTGAGGGCCACGAGCTGGCCAAGGATGTTCGGATCGCCGCCAAACCGGCGCTGCCACAGCCCGTAACCTAGAAGGACAACGTGCGGCGCCCCGGCTCGGTCATCCTCCGTTGCGATCGTCCGACCAAGCAACGGCTGCATTCCCAACGCCTCGAAAAATCCGGCGGTGACTCGGGCACCTTCGAGCAGTTCCGAATTGCCGTCGCTCGTGAGGATGAAGGATCGCGCGCGAAAGGCGCTCACATGCTCCAAGACGCGCGACTCGTTGCGGAGATCGAGAAAATTCCCGGCCGCGAACGGCCACTCCACTCCAGGCGAGGATTTGGGTGTCGTCCAAACGAGCACCAAGCCCGGAGCGTTCGGATAGGGCAAGGGGCGCAGGAGTACCCCGTTTACAACGGTAAACATCGCCGCGGTGGCACCGATGCCAAGAGCGAGGGTGAGAATCGCAACGACGGTGAACGCGGGGCTCCGGACGAGGGTGCGATAGGCAAATCGCACATCATGTCGCAGCTCTTGGAACAATTCGGTCCGCCGCATCGATCGCTCCCGATTCTGGTCTATCTCTCGGCAACTCCGGCTAATCCGCTCCAGATCCCCGAAGTGCCTGGACGCAGCCTCCCGGGCCGCGGCGGGAGACATCCCTCCCTCGATGAGTTCCTGCGTGCGAAGGTCCACATGAAGTTTGGCTTCGGCGGCGAAGTCTTCGTCGCTGGTGGATCGACCGGTGGCCAGACGAAAGAGCCTCCTCACGGGGCTAGGCCTTCGCCGCTGCCATGATCTTGGCCACCGCCGCAACGTACCGGGTCCAGCTGCGCTCCTCCTTACGAAGCTGCTCCCGGCCCAACCGCGTGATCTCGTAGTACTTGGCTTTCCGGTTGTTCTCGGTCAGCGCCCACTCCGCGTCCACCCAGCCGCGGCGCTCCATCCGGTGAAGCGCGGGATACAACGCTCCCTCCTCGATCTCCAAAGCGTCGTCCGTGGTGGTCCGAATCCACCGTCCGACGGCAAAGCCGTGCATCGGGCCCCACGTGAGGGTCTTGAGGATGAGGAATTCGAGCGTGCCCTGCATGAGGTCGACGGATTGGGTCATGAAGAGGTCCTGGTGGTCCCGGGTACCGTGGTTCCCTGGGTGTTGGGTGGTAGTGCCGTATCACCTAAACCTCTTAGGGAAGATAGAGGTTCTACCCTAAAGCGTCAAGGGGAGGAAGGCGCCTACGGGAAGCTCTGAGCAAGTGTCGTGGCGGGGCCGGGACCTGGTGCAGAGGCTCCTTAGGGGAACAGGAGGAAACTTAGGGCGTCCGTGTTCTGGCGGGCGAGGTTGAGACCAAACCCATGATCGAGGGAGTCGTACACGACCAGATAGTGTCGGGCGGGCCAATCGGTCGGCAGCCGGTCCGAACGCCAGGTGAGTGTCGCCCCTACGCAGGCAGCTGGCGGAGCAGCGACCACCTCGCCCCGGTAGTCAATATGATAGGCGGCGACGTTGCCGATGAGCGCCGCCAGAGCGCAGGACTGACCGACCGGCACGATATCGTCCTCCACCCCATGCTGGATGAGAAGGCGTCCGTCCCACGCCGCGATTCGCCCGGCGCGGGTGAGCAACGAGCGATCGGCATACGCCTGTGGTACCTGCTCAGGACTCCCACCCACGTAGCGATCCAGAGTGGCGAGGATCAACTGGTGGAACGCAAGATTCGGCGCGTCCATGTGGGCAACATGCTCCCTCGATTTCGCATAGATCCCGGCCCAGTCGGTTGGCCCCGCCACGGCGACGGCTCGCGGAGCCACGATACCGAGCGTGAGAGATCGGAGCGTGATGCAACCACCGTGGGATCCTCCGATGATCCCGATCCGGTTGGAATCGACGTAGGGCAGAGCGCGCACGATGGTGAGCATCCGGGCGACATCCTCCGCCTCGCCAAGACACATTTCGATGGTGCCCTGGGAAGTATCCTCGCCTCGGTAGGATGGTTCCGCGATTACGTAGCCGCTTTGCGCGAAGACCGCGCACACGCTACCCGTGGAGTTGAGCTCGGTTCCCAACCCCGACCATCCGCCGTGATTGAGAATGATCGTGGGATATCGGCCCGCGCGCGTCGGGTGGCATAAAACGCCGCGCACCACCAAAGCGCTGGATCGATAGGTGACCTGCTCAACGACGACCGCGGTGTCTTGGCGGGTGACCTGCTCGGATTCCCATGACGCGCGAGCCGATGGATCGGTCGCGTTGCTGCACGCAGCGAACGCCACCAACATGAGGAAAGGGTGCACGCCTCCAGCTGTCTTCGCCGAGGGTGACGTCACAACCGAACGCATCGTGGCTTCACGCGACCCCTCATCTCTAGATCTTGCGCCTCACTGGCCCGGGATCACTCCCAGTCCTGGGGCGCGGTCACTAGCTCGTTGAGCAACACCTGGTAGCTATCGTAGCGGTCCGCTGCCACTTCACCGGTGCGCACCGCTGCCTTGATGGCACACCCAGGTTCCGTAAGATGGCGACAGTCCGCGAAGTGGCAGCGCTCCAACAGGGGCCGCATCTCCGGAAAGCAACTCGCCAGCTCCCGCGGCTCAATCCCCCAAAGTCCCACCTCGCTATATCCAGGCGTGTCGACGAGAAACCCGCCCTGCCCGAGCGGCACCATAACGGCGGAAACAGTCGTGTTCTTTCCGCGGCGGACCCGTTCGCTAATCTCATTGGTGCGGAGCGCCAGTCCGGGCTCGATGCGGTTGAGCAGGCTCGATTTCCCAGCGCCGGACGGACCCACCAAAACCGAAGTGTGATGCAGCAGTTTTTCAGCCAAAGGCTCGAGTCCCAGACTTTGCTTGACGGAGACCGGGAACACTTCGTAGCCGGCCTTCCGCATCCGCTCGATCAGCTGCGTCCCGGGGTCGAGATCGGTCTTATTCATGATCACCGAGGCGTGAATCTCGTTGGCCTCGGCGAGGACGAGGAGCCGATCGATCAACTGCGGGATGGGCGCGGGATCGACGGTCGCGGTCAGCACGAAGACATGGTCGAGATTGGCGGCCACCGGCCTAGTACCTCGACCTTCGGGCGTCCGGCGCTCCAGCACATTCTTGCGCGGAAAGGTTGCGGAAATGCCGTACGTCGTTCCGGTGTCGGACGACTCAAGCACCACTCGGTCGCCGGGCACGACCTTTCCTGCGGACTCCGCCCGCCGCACCTTCCCCCGGAGCACCGCGGTGACCTCACCAATCGAGGTCGCAACGCGATATTGCCCACCCTCGCGCGAGAGCACTGTCCCTTCGAGGTCGCTCACCACTCCTCCGGTTGTCGAGCGATCGCCTCGTCGAGCGCCGCCTTCACGTCGAAAAGCGAGTACGCCTTGAGGCGGTCGGAGGCGGCGTCGGGACTCACGTCCCATGCGAGAACGTCGGTCTCCACGTGACCCACGGGGGCGTCGCCGGCAGGGCTCCAGCGGACGAACAGCAGAGACGCCCCATGCCGACCCCGCTCGTCCGGGGTTTCGTCGACATAGATGGCGACAGAATAGGCGTGCCCGTCGCTGCCCCCGAATGCTGCTGCGCGATCGTGGCGCTTCATATAGCCACCAAGGGTGATTTCAGGATCGAGGATCGGAGACCTCCTCAGCAGTCTCCGCGGCGTTCGGCAAGTGGAGTCGTGCCTCACATCCGCGATGATCGCGTCGGTTCGCGAGCGTGAGTGTACCCCCATGTGCCTCGGCGACCTGTCGGCTGAAAACGAGCCCGATACCAGAGCCGCCGCGTTTGGTGGTGTAGAACGGCACGAACAGGTTCGCGGTGGAGCTCAATCCCTTCCCTTCGTCTCGGACCCACAGGTCGAGAGCATGGTCTTGGACCGACCAACCCATCTCGACTCCCCCGCCAGTCTCCAGAGCCGCCTCGACCCCATTCTTGACCAGGTTGATCAGCAGCTGATCGAGTTGGTCCGCATCGGCGCGCACGGTGACGCGAGGCCCTGGTACCACCTGGACGGGAAGGCGGGCTTCCAGTTCGGCGACCCGACGCACGTGCTCGTCGATCTTGAGATGCCCCAGGGTCGGGGGAGGAAGTCGCGCCAGACGGGCATACGACCCCATCAGTCGTTCGAGGGCTTCCGAACGACCACCGATGACTTCGAGTCCTGATCGCAGATCTTCTTCGTAGTCCGGGGCTCGCGGCGACCGATCGAGCATGCCGCGCAGCGTACCCGCGAGTGATTTGATCGGAGCCAACGAATTATTGATCTCGTGGCTGAGCACTCGCACGAGCCGCTGCCACACCTGACGTTCCTCTTCGCGAAGGGCGCGGCTCAAGTCGGCCAGCACCACGAGCTCCATCGGGAGGCCTTCTTGGCGAAAGCTGCTGCGGCGTACCTCCCAACGGCCGGCGCGTCCACCGGGGAAGACCGCCTCAATAGTTCGCGGCGTCGAACCTTCGACGCATTCTCGGAGACCCAGCGTATCGGCGCTTTTCCCCAAGATGTTCTCGAGCGGTAGCCCCAGCAGCCGCTGCCCGGCCCGATTGGCGAGGCGAAGGGTACGATGGCCGTCGAACGCGAAGACCACCACTTCAATCTCCTCCATCACCCGGCGGAGCAAGGCATCGGCTTCCACCGCCCCGATTCGCTGGCTCTCCAGGGTATCGCTGAGGGCGTTCACCTCGCGGAACACCGACGTGAGTTCATCTTCGCGATCGTCGCCACCCCGGGCTCGCATGGTGAAATGCCCTTCGCGGAGACCGGCCAAGAGATTCGCGATGATTTGAAGTGGGCGAAGGACGGTGATCCGAGCTGCTCGCACCGCCAGCAACAACCAGAGCACGAGGAAGCTGATGAGAAGCCAGCGCCAGGTCGTTGACCAGGACTGGGCCCACAACAAGTAGACCGCAAGACCGAGCGCCGGCGCGGCCGCAGTCAGGATGTAGGCAACAATCCTTTGATCATGGGTGAGTTTGCGCAGCCACCTCACAGGAGCCGATGCCGTTGAAGCCTCCGGTAGAGTGCGCTCCGACTTAAGCCCAGTTCCTTCGCCGCGAGGCTGACGTTCCCGCCGGCCCGATCCAACGCATTGCGGATCGTGTCGCGCTCGACTTCGTCCAGGCTCCGGGTTCCCGTTCCCGGTGGGCCTTCCGGCCAGACCAGCGCCAAATCGGACCCTTGCACTTCCTCCGCCCGAGCGAGCAGGACCGCGCGCTCTACCGCATGATCAAGCTCGCGGATGTTGCCGGGCCAGGCATAGCGCCGGAGTGCGGCCAGCGCTTCATGGCTGAAGCGGCTCAAGGGCTTTCCGTACCGCACCGCATGACGGGTGAGGAATGACTGGGCCAGCGGGAGGATGTCCTCCGGCCGGTCCCGGAGCGCGGGAAGGTGAATTTCGATCGTATTGAGCCGGAAGAGGAGATCCTCGCGGAACCGGCCCGCAGCGACGGCGGCTCGGAGATCTGCGTTGGTCGCCGCAATGAGGCGGACATCGACCCGCCGGGTTTGGGAGGACCCGACGCGTTCGAGCTCCCCGGTTTGCAGGACGCGAAGCAAACGGGCCTGCTGCGCCAACCCGATGTTCGCGATCTCGTCCAGGAACATGGTGCCACTGTCGGCGAGCTCGAATCGTCCCACGCGATCGGTCTTGGCGTCGGTGAAGGCACCTTTCACGTGCCCGAACAGCTCACTTTCGAAAACGCCTTCCGACAGGCCTCCGGCGTTGATGATCACTAGCGGTTTGTCCGCCCGGCGCGAAGCCGCATGAATCCACCGCGCCACGACCTCCTTGCCGGTTCCGTGGTCTCCGGTGATGAGCACATTGGCATCCGACGGCGCGATCCGCTGCATCACTTCCAGAATCGGGCGCATCACCGGTGATTCGGCGATCAGCTCCGGGAGTCCGTCCTTCTTCAGGAGCCGGTTCTCCATCGCGAGGCGCTGGCTCACCCGAAGGGCGCGGCCGAGCTCCACCTGCGCCTTGAGGGTCGTGAGTAGGCGGGTATTGTCCCACGGCTTCTCGACAAAATCGCGAGCGCCGAGTCGCATCGCCTCCACGGCTTTGTCCACACTACCCCACGCGGTCATCACGATCACGGGCAACGTCGGATCATGGGCGCGAATACGCGAGAGGAGGTCCATTCCTTCGCGCCCTGACGTCGTGTCCCGAGTGTAGTTGAGATCGATCAGCGCCGCATCGACTTCCTCGCGATCGATGATGGAAAGCACTCCCTCCGGCACGTGCGCCGTGACCGTGCGGTACCCCTCGGCCTTGAGCAACAACCGAAGTGCCTCGAGTAGATCGGGCTGATCGTCGGCGATCAGGATCTGGGGACTAGTCACGGGAACTGGGGACCGGGGGTATCACCGATTGCGCACTGTGATGTTTGTCTCGCTGGACTCGACTGGCCCGTACCGGTCAAGGAAAGCCGTGACTCGAAGCGCATACGCCGCATTCGGAAGCTGGTGAGAATTCCACGAGAGGTGCTCGGTGAAACTGTCGCCCGGTGTAGTTTGGTAAGTCACTCCGGCGAGTTCAGTAACCAAACCGTCTCCCGCAATGGCCTGAAGGCTAACCTTTTCGATGCGGCGGCAGGCTAATCCCTTTGGATCTAGGTTCACCTCCACCGCAACACTATCGGCGACCGAGTCCAACGCGACAGCATCATGGGAGCTCACATTGCGAATGGCCTGAATCGAAAGCGGTATAGTCAGGCGGAGCGCCGGTGTGACGCGAGCAATCTTGGTCGTATCCGCCTTGAGGAGGGCCACCACCTCATACGAACCTCCGCTGAAACAGATTGAAAAAAGGCCCCGGTCGGTGATTGACCCAGACGCCGAGTCCGCCAGCCGCCATAGCACAGAGACGTCGACCCCAGAATCGGAAACCGCTCGGAGGCGGACTTTGTCACCGGGGGCCACAATAAAACTGTTGGGCTCGATGTGGAATGCCAACGACTGAAAGACCGGGCCAGGACCGGCGGAAGTCGGGCCCTCGGAGCCGCATGCGATCGCGAGGACCACAACAAATAGTGATTCATGCGAAACCAGGCGCCCTGAGCGTGCGGTCATGTGAACACCTCTGCTCCAACCTTCGAAAAAACCTTCCCCATCTCACCGGCGGACCGCCGTCAGGCCCTGACCGCTACCGAAGCCGCCAATGCAGTGAAGGTAACCTCGTCTTGCGCCCGCTTGCCCACACGAATCAGGAGCATGAGGAGCCCGCGATCCTCAATACTATAGATGACTCGAAAATCCGCGATACGGATGCGGGAGAGTGGGTGTCGGTTCCGGTTTGGTCATCGTCAACGGTGCTGGAGGTCATGGCTTGCCGGCGAGTGCACCCTCCCAGCCCAACACGGCCATCAGACCTTGGTTGGGCTCCGGAATTACAAAGACGAATCGCTTTCCATCCGGACTGACGTCATAGTTGGCGTGATTCGAGGCGAGGGTCAGGAACAATCCCGAGAGGACGGAGTGGCGGGATGCAACCTGCGGGGCGCCCGCCAGCCGAAGGGACGCCTCGATCAGCGTATTGGTCACTCCTTCCGACTCGAGATAGAACAACGAGCGTCCGTCCCGGGACCACACCGGTGATCGGCCGCCGACACGGGACACTTGCACCCGCGCCGCACCCTCAGCCAGCCGCTGAACGTAGACCTCCTCTCGCCCACTCTCCGCGCTCACGTACGCAAACCAGTGGCCGTCAGGCGAAGCGGTCGGCGAATGCTCGTCGGATGCGGTCGCGGCCAGACGAGTCGGGGCCGATCCATCCGCCTTAAGCGCCCAAATGTCGCCCAGGGTGATCGGGTCCTCCGTGGCGGCCAGATAGGTGGTCCCGTCCGGAAGCCAGTTGCCGGGCACCGCCACGAGCCTGGCATCGAGACTAGGAGGAATCGGCAGCCGCACTGGCGCTCCGCCTCGGTCAGCCGGGACGGTGAAGATGGGGCCGTCCCGAGAATCGTTGGTGAAAAAGGTGACTCTTCGGCCATCGGGGGTCCAGCCGGCGTCGTGCCCATCCCCGACGTTGGTGAGCCGAGAGAGCGTCCCCGTCGCGACTTCGAGCAGCCAGACATCGCGTTGCCCGTCGCGGTCGCCCGCGATATCGACCGAGATCATCCGCCCATCGGGCGAATACACCGGCCGATGGAAGACTGCCACCTGGTCGAGCAACTGAGTCCGGGTGCCGGCCCGGTCGATGGTGAACAGCCGAGCTACGGTCGCGCGTTGGTAGATGATCAACCCGTGGTTGACCGAGAGGAAAGCGACACCCGCAAGTGCTTGGGTTACCCGGTCGCCCAGCGCAACCGCCGGCCCCGTGATTCGCATGGCAACGAGATCGAACGGGGCCACCATCAGGGCGCCGTCCCCCCGAACATAAAGCAGGTGGCCGTCATCGTACTGCGGGGCCGCCCCGTCGTTCTTCACCAGCTCGAACACCGACCCGCCCCCGAGCGATACCACCGCCACCGTCGTCCGCCTGGTAAAGCCGCTGGTACTCGTGATCGTGAAGAGGACGCCCTTCCCGGTTGGCAACACGATGGGCGAGACGTGGGTGCGGCCCGAGTCGGGGACGGTGATCGTTCGCGGGTCGCTCCCGTCGGCCTTCACAATCGAGAGCCCACCCATTCTATCGGTGAAGACGATCCGGCCATCCGGCGTCCAGGCCGGCGTCCCGACACTTCTCGGCGTGGCGTTCGCCAGACGAGTGGGCACCCCGCCCTCGATCGGCAGTACGTAGATGCCCTCCGATTCGACGTACCCCAGCTGGCGGCTGTCCCAGGAGATGAAGGGACTCAGGGCCCCCTCGGAGCCCGCAATCGGGGTGCTGGTCAGCTGATCGGTTCGTCGGAGGGTGAGCCGCCGCTTGGCCTCAGTCGGATCGCGGTTGACCACATACCGAGCGTCGGGCGACAGTGCGAACCGGCCAAAGCTGCCCCGCACGTCGGTGGCATTGGGGTCGAAGATGGTCCGGCGAGTTTGGATGGCCTCGGAAGCCGACCGGTTCCAGAGTGCGTGAACGCCGATCCCGACCGCTACGCCGGCGGCTAAACCGGCAATCGCCCACGCGCCGGCCACTCGGCGCCCGGGCGAACGATCCTTCTCGACCGCCCGCGCTCGAGCGCCAACGGTTCCCGTTGCCTCCGAGTGGAGCGCTGTGGCGAACGCCCTCGCGCTGTCCCATCGGTCGGCGGGCAGTTTCTCCAGCGCCGTGAGCACCGCCTCGTCCACGTGAGGCGGGACGCTCTTCCGGAGCTCGCCAAGCGGCTTCGGCGATTCGGTCATAACCTTGGCGACGATCGCCTGCGCGGTCGGCCCAGTGAACGGCGGCTCACCTGCCAGCATCTCGTAAGCAACCACTCCGAGGGCATACACGTCGGCCCGGGCGTCGACGCCTCGATCGCCCATCGCCTGCTCGGGTGCCATGTACTGCGGCGTCCCGAGACTAATGCCGGTCTGGGTCATTCGGGCGCCACCCGCTTGCTGGACCGCCAACGCGATCCCGAAGTCGGCCACTTGGGGCCGGCCTTCATGCAGAAGGATGTTCTCCGGCTTGATGTCCCGGTGAATCACCGCCCGCTTGTGCGCGTATTCGAGCGCATCGGCCACGTCGGTAATGATCCGGAGAGCGTCGGCCACCGGCAGATGATGCTCGCGCTCGAGACGCTTCCGAAGGGATTCACCCTCAACAAAGGGCATTACGTAGTAGAGCAGCCCGTTGGCGCTGCCGGAGTCGAACAGGGGCAGAATATTTGGATGCTGGAGCGACGCGGTGAGTTCGATTTCTTGGAGGAATCGCTCGGGGCCGAGCAACGCAGATAGTTCGGGGAGCAGCACCTTGATGGCAACCCGCCTATGGTGGCGGACGTCCTCGGCCAGGTAGACCGTGGCCATACCACCCCGCCCGATTTCCTTTTCGAGTCGGTATCGGTCCGCCAGTGAACTGCGTAACGCCTCGAAAGTGCCGGTCAAGGTACCTCAGCGAGGGTGTGGAGTGGCGGAAATATGACCCCCCAGACGCCGGGGAGCCAGCAGGCCGGCATCGGAAGGCACTCGTAACCCTACCTCCCGCTCAAGTTGAGCATACCGGCTGACAACGCGGGGCGTGGACGAGGCGAGTCTCCGGAACCTATCTTCATTTAGGACCCATCGCCGTTAGCGGCTCACGGCTCAGCGGCCACTCCTCAGATCGAACAGTGTCGAGGCTCGTCACATGAGACGGTTCGTCTTTCTCTTGACCCTGATCGGCGCTCTCTTTCCTCGGCAAGCGCCAGCACAGAGCATCATTGCGATTACCCATGTCACTGTCATCGACGGGAACAGCCCACAACCGCGACTCGACGAGACCGTGTTGATTCAGGGCAACCGAATCACCAAGGTCGGGCCGGCGGACGCGGTGCGGGCGCCGCGGGGTGCGCGGGTGCTGGATGGCACCGGCAAGTACCTTGTCCCCGGGTTCTGGGATATGCATGTCCATACGACGATGCCGGGCGGCCAGGCTACGCTCGCGCTCTATGTGGCCAACGGCGTGACCGGCGTTCGAGACATGGCTGGTGAATGGACCCAGCTGACCACGTGGAGAAAGGCGATCGCCGTTGGAAAACTGACCGGTCCAAGGATCATAGCATCCGGTCCCTACATCGAGGGCGGTGACGTACCGATTCCGCACCTCCTCGCCCGCACTCCCGAGGAGGCTCGCGATGCGGTCGATTCCCTCGTCCGCCTGGGCGTTGATTTCATAAAGCTCCACAGTCAGTTCAAACGCGAGGTCTTTTTCGCCGCGGCCCGGCGCGCGCGCGCGCGGGGCATCCCCTTCGTCGGCCATGTTCCCAAGAGCATATCGGTCGCGGAGGCATCGGATTCGGGTCAGCGAAGCCTGGAGCATCTCCTGCAGTTCCCCACCCCTTGTACCCCAGAGGATTCCGCGGCCCTCCGCCCGAAGTTCGCAATCCAGGTTGTCCTCGGGCGGTGCACTTCGGAGGATTTCGCGCCTCTCTGGGCCCGATTGGCGCGGAACGGCACGTGGGTCGTGCCAACCTTGGTCGCGCAATATGAGGTGGCACACTGGCCGAAACGCGACCTCCCGGGTGATGCCTACGCGCGTTACTTGCCCGATTCCTTGCGGCGTTACGTCGCGCAGATCTTCGAGATGCCAAGCGATGTGCCACCGGGGGCCGATTCCACCGGCCAAGCATTGTTTGAAAAGCGGGTGGCATTGGTTGGTGCCATGCACCGGGCTGGTGTGGTGGTGATGCCGGGTACCGATGCGCCGCTTCGCAACAGCCCGCCCGGTTTTGGATTGCACAGTGAGCTAGAGCTTTTCGCCCGCGGAGGCATGTCGACGTTCGACGTCCTCGCCTCGGCAACGATCGAGCCTGCCCGTTACTTCGGGATGCTCGATTCGCTCGGCACCGTCGAGCCCGGAAAGATTGCCGATTTGGTTCTCTTGGAGGCGAATCCGCTCGAGGACATCCGGAACACGAGACGCGTCGTGGCCGTCGTCGCCAATGGACGCCTTATCAATGCGGAAACGCGGCGAAGACTATTGCGGCACCTCGAGACGACGTCCGGCTTCCTTGATCCCAATAGGCGTTGAGGCCAAAGGTGAAGCGGGATAAATTGCGACATGAATCCCAAAACCGACGCCCCAATCGTTGCGTTTCAATCCCAGAAGAAATGGGAAGGGTGGCTCGCGGTTAATCATGCGCGATCAGACGGCATTTGGTTACAGTTTCATAAAAAGGCCTCCGGCAAACAAACCATCAGCTACGCTGAGGCACTTGACGCCGCACTGTGCTACGGATGGATTGACGGCCAGTTGAAACCGTATGACGCGGCGTCGTGGCTTCGTAAGTTCACCCCGCGACGGGCGCGGAGCGTCTGGTCAAAGCGGAATACCGAGCATGTCACGCGACTCACCGCGGCGGGTAGGATGACACGGGCCGGAATCACAGAAGTTGAAGCGGCAAAACGCGATGGCCGTTGGCAGAGGGCATACGACTCGCCGGGTAACATGTCCGTACCCGATGACTTCCTCAAAGAACTGTCCAAAGATAAGAAAGCCAAAGCGTTCTTCGAGACGCTCAACAAGGCGAATAGGTACTCGATCGCGTGGAGGCTTCGGACGGCAGCGAAACCGGAAACGCGAGAGAAGCGCATGAAAGCGATGCTTGCGATGTTGGCCAAAGGAGAAGCATTTCATCCATGAATGGATGGTTTGCCCCACCGGGGGGGGCGTTGTTACTCGCGTGCGCCACGTTCGGTTAGTTCGAGTCGCGCCGTGGATTTGGTCAGCCCAAGCCTGACCTATTGAAGACGGGGCCGAAGAGAGCGACCTTTGGGCCGCACCCGATGCCACCGTGGATCACCATGAACCGGAGCGGACCATGCCCCCCCGCCAACCAACTCACCCGCTGTCCCTCGCGCTCGCTCTCCTGTTGCCGGCCCTGCTGTTCGCCACTCCGATCGCGGCACAAACGGCGAAGGAGTATCTCTACGTCGGGAACAGCCTCAGCGGCGACATCAGTGTAATCGAGATCCCGGGCCACAAGGTCGTCGGGACGATTCCAGCCAAACTCGTGGGCGAGCACCCGGACGACATCATCTCGAACCGGGATGGCACCATCCTGTTCGTGAGCCGCCTCGACGCGGAAGACGTGATCGCGATCAGCACGGAGACGGAACAGGTCCTCTGGCAGGTTCCGGTCGGCGGCGTGCCCAACCATCTCACGCTCTCCGCCGACGAGAAGTTCCTCTTCGTACCGCTGTTCGACAAAGGCCTGCTGGTGGTCGTCGATCTCAAAACCCGGAGCATCGTCGCGAAGCCCAACGTCGGCATGGGCGCCCACGGCACTCTGCTCTCGCCCAACGGGAAGAGCGTCTACGTCGGCTCCATGGGCGCCAATCAGCTTGCGGTAGTCGACGCCGGCGGCACCCACGCGGTGAAACGCGTCATTCCACTCAGCGAAGGCGTGCGGCCATTCCAGCTCTCGCCCGACGAGCGTTTTGCATACGTTCAACTCTCCAAGCTGCACGGATTTGTGGTCGTCGACCTGGCAAGCGACAAGGTGGTGCGAACGGTCAATCTTCCGGTCCTCAAGCCCCTGCCGACGCCGACCGAGAAAGGCTCGAACTTCGTAATGAATCACGGCCTGGGGCTCTCACCCGACCACCACTACCTCGTGGCGAACGGGTCCTTGAGCGGCTTCACCGCGATCTACTCTTACCCCGCGCTTACGTTGCTCGGCACGGTGACGGTGGGCACGCAACCCAATTGGGTGGTGTTCAGCAAGGATAGCAAGTACGCGTATGTGAGCAACCGCGGGGACGACAACATCTCCGTCATCTCATTGGCCGATCAGAAGGAAGTGACTCGGATCAAGGCTGGGCACTATCCGCAGCGGATGACGGTCGCACGAGTGCCGCGAAGGCCGAGCGGCGAGCGAGCGGGAAGCGGCTCGCAATGAGCGGCGAGCCGGTCACCCGGCGCGCGGCGGTCGACGTGTTGCTCCGTTGTTCCTCGGCGGCCCTCGTTGTGGGACTCAGTCCTCTGGTTGGCTGCGCCGATGACGATCCGTCGCTCATCGTCGATCTCGACCGCGTCCCGGCGGGATCGGCACTAATGGCGACCTATCGCGACAAACCGGTCATACTGCTGAACGTCGGTGGATCGGTTCGCGCCTTTTCGGGGCTCTGCACCCATGAGGGCTGCGAGCTCGGATGGAACCCTCGCCAACAGCTCATTCGCTGTCCTTGTCATGGCAGCGCCTTCGATGCCGCAGGACAGGTGACGCGCGGGCCGGCCAAGGACCCGCTTCCGGAGTTTCGGGCTCGGGTTCGCGATGGTAAGGTCTTTGTCAGGATACCGTAGCTCCATCGGTTCATGCGCGGCAACCCGATCGGCCTCTGCCTCACCATCCTCGCGATCATCCCTTCTACCCGGCGTCAGCGAACGAATCGCGGATTCGACGATGATGGGGGCACACGGACGACAAGAGGGGTGGACCCGGCCGCTGGACTGCCGGAAGCATCTGCCTCATAGTTGATTTGTAGCGCCTGCCCTCCTTCAGCGAGGTACGCTTGCCCGATGCGGTAGACCGGCTTCGGACTGCCCTTGCCGAGCGCTATGAGATCGAACAAATGCTCGGCGAAGGGGGCATGGCGACGGTCTACCTCGCGCACGACCTCCGGCATGACCGGCGGGTCGCGATCAAGGTCCTCAAACCCGAACTCGCCACCGTGCTTGGCCCGGAGCGGTTCCTCCAGGAAGCGCGGATCACGGCCAAGCTCGACCACCCCCATATTTTGACGTTGATCGACTCGGGCGAGGCGGCCGGCGTCCTCTATTATGTGCTCCCGTATGTCCGAGGTGAATCGCTTCGGGCAAAGCTGGACCATGTGGGGCAGCTTCCGATCTCCGAGGCCATTCAAATCGTCAGGCAGGTGGCCAGCGCCCTCGAGTATGCGCACCAACAGGGGGTGGTACACCGGGACATCAAACCTGAAAACATCCTGATGCACCAGGGAGAGGCGGTCGTCACCGATTTTGGGATCGCCCGCGCCTACTCGACATCGGGAACCGACCGCCTGACCGCCACGGGAATCGTGTTGGGTACTCCGGCCTATATGAGCATTGAGCAGATGATGGGAGAGCGTGAGGTCGACGGTCGTGCGGATCAGTACGCGCTCGCGACGGTCCTGTTTGAGTGCCTGACGGGGCAGGCACCATATCGGGCTTCCACCGTCCAGGCGATCATTGGGAAGCGCGTGTCCGAGACGGTCCCGTCGGCTCGAGCAATGCGGCCGGAGATTCCCGATGAGTTGGACGCGGCAATCAAGAGGGCGCTGGCCCCTGTGGTCGACGACCGCTTTCCAACCATCGGTGAGTTCGCCGACGCCTGCGAGAAAACGGTGGCGCCGGTGTCCAAACGCCGCCGACCACTCGCCCTGGCTGCCCTCGTCGTCGCGATGTTGGCGTTCCTGGCGGCGTGGCCGCTCTGGGTCACTCTGCAACGGGAGCGGGCCCGAGCCTCGCTCCCGCAAATCGCACTCTTGGTGAACCAGGGTAAATTCGCTGAGGCGTACGAGATGGCGCGCCGAGCAGCGCGACAGATCCCAGACGACTCCATGCTCAGCCACCTCATGCCCCAGACTTCCGACCAACTCAGCATCACGTCCGAGCCGACTGGCGCGGAGGTCACGCTGCAACGGTTCGTACCCACCGGAAATCAAATCGCGCCGGTCTCGGCCGGCACAACACCGATCAAGCTTCTCCGGGTGGCGAGGGGTGACTATCGCGTCGTGATCAAGAAGCAGGGGTTCGCGCCCATCGAGCGAATGGCTTCGAGCGCCTACACGAGGGCGGAGCAATTGTTCCGACCGGATTCGGTCATCACTGTGCAGGTCAAACTGGAACCGGGAGACTCGCTTCCCACCGGAATGCTCCGGGTGCCCGGCGGTGATCATCGACTCATGAGCCCCGACGCGCCGGCAAACGCGGTTGCTCATCTCGACGACTTTGCCATTGATCGCTACGAAGTCACCAACCAGGAGTATTCAGGATTCCTCCGGGCCGGAGGCTATACTAACCCTCGATGGTGGCACCCGCCTTTCCGCGAGCATGGAAAGCAACTGAGCGGAACGGAAGCGTCGCTCCGATTCATGGACCGTACGGGCTTGCCCGGGCCTCGCTCGTGGAGCAACCAGGAATACCAGCCTGGCATGGCCCGACATCCGGTGACGGATATTTCCTGGTACGAAGCCGAGGCCTACTGCGAATGGAAGGGGCGGGAGCTGCCGACGTTGTTTCAATGGGAGCAGGCGGGGCGAAGCTCGGAGGTGCCCCATGCTGAGGAGCTGGTGATGCCATGGGGCGCCGCTGTGCCGCGGGAGCCTGCCACGTTTCGGGCCAACCTGGGCACGACGGGCACCACGGATGTTGGAAGCTTCCCGTTTGGGATTAGCCCCTACGGCGCGTATGACATGGCCGGCAATGTGAAGGAGTGGACGCGTACAGCAGTCGGGGAGGAGTTCGTGGCGACCGGGGGTTCGTACGAGGACCCGGTGTACCTGTTCGCTCGCTATGGCCTGTACGGTCCCTTCACGTCTTCTCGGACGCTTGGATTCCGCTGCGCCAAAACGTCGGCACAACCGAAGAGTGATCAAGGGAGCGCCCCACTCAGCTTGGCGCAACGCACACCCACGTATCAGCCGGTCCGTGAGACGGAGTTCCGTGCGCTCCTCCGTCATTACCAATACGATCGCCGCCCCCTCCAATCCCGGGTCATCGAAAGGATCACGGCGTCGGAGTGGACCCGCGAGAAGATCCAATACCTTGCGGCAAACAACGACTCGGTGTTCGGCTACCTGTACCTTCCGCGCCAGGCGGCCGCGCCATACCAGACCATCGTCTTTGTGGCGAGTTCGGGGGCCTTCTATTCGCACGCCATGCCCGATGAAGTCGAGTCCTTTCTCGTCCCCCACATCAAAGCCGGTCGAGCCGTCTGGGCAACCGTGTTTAAGGGGATGATCGGGAGGGAGTGGGAGCCAAATCATCCGGCGGCTGAGTCGAACAGCGTCCAGTTCCGCGATGAGATGGTACTTCGGGGGATCGAGCTTCGGACCGGGCTCGATTATCTCGAAACCCGAAGCGACATTGATATGAACCGACTAGCATATTTGGGGCTGAGCTGGGGAGCCGGTTCGCGTTCGTTGCTGGCCGGCGTGGACGATCGATTTCACACCATCGTGTTCGTCGGGGGGGGCATCGACGAGCGGCTTCAACCCACGCTCCCAGAAGCCAGCAATATCAATTTCGCGCCATACCTCAAGCCCCCCAAATTGTTGCTCAATGGCCACGACGACGAGGAGAACACCTGGCTCAGCCGCGGGCTACCGTTCTGGAATTTGCTACGAGAGCCGAAGAAGCTCGTCCTCATCAATGGCGCGGGCCACGTACCTCTCGCCGAAGACCGAGTCCCAGCCATCAATGCCTGGCTCGATCAGACGCTCGGCCCAGTCCGACACCGGTGATCCATAACAGCCGCAACTCCACCGACCCAGCCCCAGCGCACCCAACCGTTCGTCGATCTCTCCTTCGGTTTGTCTAAGGGAAAGCAAAATGGGAATCCCGTCTCACGCCACCGATCTCTGTTATCTCTCCGCTCTCGAACTGATCGAGGGGTATCGCCGTCGGAAGTTCTCTCCCGTGGAGGTGACCGACGCCGTTCTGGCCCGAATCGATCGCTTTAACGCCGCCTATACCGCCTTCATCACTGTTACCGCCGATCTCGCTCGATCTCAAGCAGTGGCCGCCGAACGTGCTTATGGAGCCAACGGAACACCCCGGCCATTGGAAGGCGTCCCGATTTCGATCAAAGATTTGACTCCGACGAAAGGGATTCGGACAACTCGTGGGTCCCTGATCGACCCCGATTGGGTTCCGGACTACGATCCCCCTTTCATGGAACGGGTGTACGGCGCGGGTGCAGTGATGTTGGGAAAGACCAACACGCCGGAATTCGGGTGGAAGGGCGATTCCGGAAACAAGCTGGTCGGACCAACCCACAATCCTTGGCGCCACGGGAAGACCGCGGGCGGCTCCAGTGGTGGCGCCGCAGCGGCGGTGGCGGCGGGCATGGGACCTCTCGCCCAGGGAAGCGATGGGGGCGGATCAATCCGGATTCCAGCGTCCTTCTGTGGGATTTTCGGTCTTAAGGCATCAGCCAATCTCGTGCCGCAGTATCCACCAAGCGCATTCGGAGATCTCTCGCACCTCGGCCCGATGACCCGCACGGTGCGCGACGCGGCGTTGCTCATGAATGTGACCGCCGGCGCCGATGCGCGCGATCGATTGTCCTGGTCCAGCGGTTTGGACCACCTCGCGGCCTGTGATGGCGGAATCAAGGGACTCCGAGCGGCATGGGCTCCCGCTCTCGGGGGCGCGATGGTGGACCCCGTGGTTGCCGCAGCGACCGCGAAGGCCGCACATCGATTCACCGAACTCGGCTGTGTCGTTGAGGAAGTGGCACCCCAGTTTGACGACCCACTCGATATTTGGGCCAAGCTGTGGGCCAGTGCCACCGCGGCGTTTCACGCGGACGACCTGAACCGGGTTCGCGACAAGATCGAGCTCGGCCGCCTCGGCTTGGTTGAGTGGGGGCAAAAGCTTACCGGTGTGGAGGTAGCTCGTCTCACCATTCGGCGGAACGGCTACTACCAGCAGGTGCGCCAGTTCATGGAGCGATACGACCTTCTCTTGACGCCGACACTGGCCCGAACCGCGTTCACCGCGGGAGCGGACGGTCCTTCGGACATAGCAGGGCAACCCCTGAAGACCCCCATGGACTGGGCCCCCTTCGCCGCACCCTTCAACCTGACCGGCCAGCCGGCCGCCACCGTTCCTTGCGGATTCGATTCGGACGGGCTCCCGATCGGTCTCCAGATCGTGGGACGGTGGCATGCCGACGCGACCGTGCTTCGGGCAGCGGCGGCATTCGAGGAGATGGCCCCGTGGGCTCAGCTTCGGCCGCCGATGGATTCGTGACCATCAAGCGCACACGATCCGAGCCCGCCGCTGGTCTCGGTGTTGATCGAGGGAATCGTGGGGTTCATTGAAGGTTTGGCGAAGGCGCGTTGAGGGGTCGCTACTCGACCTTCC
This sequence comes from Gemmatimonadota bacterium, assembly GCA_025358055.1. GTDB lineage: Bacteria > Gemmatimonadota > Gemmatimonadetes > Gemmatimonadales > GWC2-71-9 > JANYKV01. The sequence goes on along the minus strand of JANYKV010000121.1, from coordinate 11,575 downwards.
CGGCGACCATGGTGGAACCCTCGATGCCAACATCTAGCCGAGAGACCTTTCCGTTTGCACTCTTTCGGAAAGTGAGGGTCACGTCTCTCCCTTTGAAGAAGAACACACTATCCGATGCAGCGTACGCCTCATCCCATGAGGTACCATCGTCCGACACATACAGACGGGCGTCTTCGATCTTGATGAACACCACCATTTTTTCTTGATCGCCCTGGTACTTGCCGGCATAGCCCGCGATGACCGCCGGAGATAGCTGGATCGCTACTCGCCGGGGTGGCGCGGGCCGATGGCTCGCCGGGTCGAACGGTGTATAGCCCAGAAAATCGAAAGGAGACAAGGTATCGCCGATGCCCGCGGCAACGATTTCCCGCGCCACCGACTCGAAATTGTCACTGTTGCCGAGCAGCACGATGCCGATTCCACGGTCGCGGTACACCACCGCATAGTTTTGGGTGCCGGAATTGTGCCCGGGATGAAAGAAAGCGCGCCCGTACGGCGTGTCGAAGAGCCCCCTTCCCGCCTTCCAGCCTTTCCGCCATTTTATTACCTCCCTACCGTCCCCGACCCAGGAAGCGCAGCCATCCACAGTAGAGGGCGCCTGTGAAAAGCCGACCACTTCTCACGTACTTTGTCCTCGTGTTCATCCTGACCTGGGGAGTCGCGGGAGCCGCTTTGATCGCACCCCACCTAATCGAGCGGGTCTTCGGCTCGATGAATCAGACGAGCCCTCTCTTCTTCTTGGCTGTCTACGCCCCGGCGATGGCTTCCTTGGTGTTGACCACCTGGTTCGAAGGCCGGCCCGGACTCAAGCGCCTGTTCGCCCGGCTGAATCCGCTTCGGACCCACTGGGTTTGGTATCTGGTCGTCGTGGGCGGGTTCATCGCCGTCTCATACTGTTCCGGTGTCGTCGGGACCCTATTTGGTGGGCCAACCCCAACCCTTGTCTTCCGAGGCTTCCTACCTTCACTCGCCGCGGCCCTCTTCCTCGATCCCGGCCCGCTCGGCGAGGAATTGGGGTGGCGCGGGTTTGCCTTGCCCCGCATGCTGGATCGTTGGTCTCCCACCAAGTCGAGCCTGATCCTTGGATTCATCTGGGGAGTCTGGCATCTCCCCGCCTTCTACTTTTCGACTCTCTCTCAGAGTCAGTTGTCCTTCCCGGTTTTTGTCTTGGGAGCCACGGGGATCGCGACGGTGATGACATGGCTCATGCTGCGGAGCCGCGGGAGCCTCCTGATTGCCATCCTCGCCCACCTCATGGCGAACCACGCCGGCGATGTCACGCGCGTCGCATTCCTGGCTTGGAGCCTTGGAATCATGGTTGCGGCTCTCCTGCTCATAGCAACCGGCCAGCTCCGGAAGGTCGAGCCGGCCGCCACCCACTCCGCCGGTTGAGGCATTGTGAACCTAAACGCTTCTCAGGCACGGCTCGCCCGCATCATCGCGATGGCAATCGTGTTCGCCGCAATCATTCTCTACGCGAGTCGCCGGCCTCCACGGCCCTCCCCATCGACCGCCCCACCGACCGCCTTCTCGGCCGAACGGGCGATGCGGCACGTGCAGATGATCGCGGCCCGACCACATCCGGTCGGGAGTCCCGACCACGCGCGGGTGCAGGACTATATCATGACACAACTGGCCGCCCTCGGAACCAAGCCGGAGTTTCAACGGGCGACCGCGGTGAGCACGCGATTTCAGGTGGCGGGCCGCGTGGAGAATGTGCTCGCGCGCATTCCCGGCACGAGCCCGGGTGGTCCGGCGGTGCTGCTGGCGGCGCACTATGATGGGGTGGGAGCCGCTCCGGCCGCCGGGGATGACGCCTCAGGGTCGGCGGTACTTCTCGAAGTCGGGCGGGCACTACGGGCCGGGCCTCCACTGTTGCACGACGTCATTCTGCTCTTTACCGATGGCGAGGAGTCGGGTCTCCTCGGCGCAGCAGCTTTCGTGCGAGAGCATCCGTGGGCCCACAACGTACAGGTGATTCTCAATTTCGAGGCTCGTGGCACCGGGGGGCGACCAAGCATGTTCCAGACCGGGCCGGGCAACTTGGACCAGGTACGCTTGCTTCGCGGCCTGGGCGTGGACGCAACGTCGCTCGCCGTGACCGTGTACCGCTTCCTTCCCAACGACACGGACCTGTCCGAGTTCTTTGCCCTCGACACTCCGGCTCTGAACTTTGCCTTTGCCGATGGCGTCGAGCGCTACCACACGAGCGAGGATGATTACGCGCACCTGGATCCCGGAACCGTGCAGGAGGAAGGAAGGGCGGCACTCGAGTTGGCGCGGACGTTCGGAGCCGAACCCCTGCCCCGCCCCAAAACCGCGGATGCCATTTTCTTCGACCTACCGCTTCTTGGTCTGGTGTGGTATCCCGAAGGCTGGGCTCGGCCGATCGCGATCCTCGCCGTCGGGCTCGTACTGGTTGCGATCGTGCGCGTACGCCGCCGGGAGCAACGGTGGTTGAGAGATCTGTTGCTTGGGATAGTGGGGACGTTGGTGGCTGTCGGGCTTGGAGGACTGGCTGCGTTCGGGGCCGTGTTCCGCGCCGCACCGGAGATCGGCGGCCCGGAATGGCGCGGGCTCTATGCGCTCGCCATCGCGGCTCTCGCACTCGCGATTGCCTTGGCCTGTTGGGCCCTGATTCGCCGATGGGCCAGCGCGGCCGGCGCCCATCTCGGCGCATTGGTGGTCTGGGCTCCTTTGGCGATCTTTTTGGCTTGGAAGGCGCCCGGGACGAGCTTCGTCACTACATGGCCGCTGATTGGCGCGGCCGGGGCCGCGATCCTAAGTGCGGGCGGGCCCAATTTGCGCGCGGCGAGAGTGGTGGGATGGATCGCCACCATCCTCGCGAGTGCCATCATCGTACCGCTCCTCTACGGAATGAGCGTGGTGGCTCTGGGGGTGGTTGGGGTCGGTGGCGTGGCGATCGGAGGGCTGACCCCGCTGCTGGCGTGGTTGTTGGCCTCGGATCTCGAAGCACTCGCCGGCCCACGGCCATGGGGTACCGCTCTCTTCACCGCGGTCCTCGCGCTCGTGGTGGGGACCATCGGGTTCGTGGTCGGCCCCAGATATGCGGACTATCCCTCGCGTTCGGCCCTCGCCTATGCTCAGGATGCGGACGGGAGCGGCGCGTGGCTCGGAACGTCGGCGGCGTATGCACAGCCAGGATCGTGGGCCGCGAACGCGTTGGGATCCGGGGCCCGAGCGGTGATGCCCGGTGGAGGCGCGGCCGCGGACGGGCCGCCGGTATGGCTTACCCGAATGCTCGAAGGTGAGTTCAGCGTTGTGGCCGTTCGGGCGCCGAGAGTCGCGCTCATTGCGCCCACGACCAAGGTCATTGTCGATTCACAAGCACAGGACGGTCGTCACCTGACCGTGTTGATCCGCCCGGCACCTGGGACGCTCTCGATCGGACTCCGCGCCATGCAGGGCACCGTTCTCTCCGCTTCGGTCGACGGCAGGGTGATTGACCCCAGCCATTTTCGATACCACACGCCGACATGGCAACTGAGCTTCGCTGGACCGCTCGAGTCTGGGTTCACACTCGGGCTCACGGTCCCGAAGGGCGATTCGCTGACGATCGAACTCACCGGCCGATCGGCCGGACTGCCGTCGTTGCCGAGTCGATTGATTCCACCGCGGCCCGAGCACGTCCTTCCCTCTCAAACCGGCGATATCAGCATCGTATACCGAAAGGTCCGATTCTAGCGGGGTTCCGAACAAGTCCAGGTTTGTCTTCCCAGAGCGCGTAGCGGCTGAGGAATCTCAAGGCATGCGTCTTTGAGAGCCTACCCGGGCGGGCTTTGAGATCCCTCGCGCTGCTCGGGAAGACAGGGGCATTCCTCACCTTCCGAGAGAAAGCGGTGGGTCTCAACGTGTCTTCACGCCCAGCTTCGCCCGCCGGTGGACTCGTGACGAGCAGGCGCATACTCACAAGTTCTCGCTTGGTTTCTTCCCCATGCTCTTGCGACTCAGACCCTAACGACCTCTGACTCGGTACTCCATCGGCGGTGGGACGAAGGACTACATTCGAACGCAACCCAATTGCCTGAGGGGGTGTCGAACGAGCATGATCACAACCTCTGGATTCCTCTGCCGGTGTGCGGCCATTGTGGTGAGTGTTGCCTTCTCTGCGAACGACTGTGACGCCGGACAGACTCCGGCCGCCGATGCGATCATCGCGCGGTACGTCGATGCACGGGGCGGGCTCCCGAGGATCACGGCGATCCGAACGATCATCTACCGAGGTGTCTACCGGGAGGGGGCGTACACGCTCGACGACGCTGTCCTCTCGTTGATGCGGCCCTACTACAAGCTCGTTGGAGATGCGGAAAAGCCCTCCCGCGATTTCGCAGAGGGATACGACGGCAGCGCGTGGGAGTTCTATGCCGACCCGGGCATTGTGCTCCGCACGGTTGGCGCCGCGTCCGCGGCCGGCCGCCACGCCGTCTATATGGACGGGCCGCTGTTGGGGCACAAGGAGCGCGGATGGACGGTCTCGGTGAAGGGCGTCACGAACATCGGCGACCGCAAGGCGTATCGTCTTCTCGTTCGAATGGCCGACGGCTTCGAACAGGAGGAGTTCCTCGATCGGGAGACCTGGTTGCTCATCGCGGAGCGCAAGGTGGCGGCGATTCACGCGTTCGGGAGGAGAGTCGCGTCGGAGTTGAGGTTTAGCGACTTCCGTCCGGTTGAAGGCGTCCTCTTTCCCTTTTCGGCACGGGAGATCGAGATCGCGACCGGCCGGGTGCTCAATGAGATGCGATACACGAGCATCACCGTGAACCGAGCGCTCGACCTGGCGGCGTTCTCTCCGCCGGTGTTCACCCGTACGCCCCTGCAGGCGTTCCTCGAACACCTCTATGCCGAACGAGCCGATGTCGGGGCTGTGATGTGGTCGTACCACGACTTTCGCGGCGCGCATCCCGACCTCAACACGCACGAGGGCGTGGAGTTCGTCGGCTACCAGATGCTAAAGATGGGGGACGTCTGCTCTGCAGTCGAACTCCTGAAGGAAAACGCGGCCGAATACCCCAAGGCCGCGACGGCTGCGTTCGGCCTCGGACGCGCGTACGAGAGCGCCGGCCGTCTGGAGACGGCGCGCGCCGAGTTCCGCCGCGCCTTGACGCTCGATCCTCAATCCAAAGCGGCGAAGCAGGCCCTGGAGCACAAAGCCCTACTGGGCCCAGGACTCCGCAACCACAGTGGTTCGCTCAGGCCAGGTTCATCTTGCGCAGTAGCGCCGTGAATCGGGGGTGCGAGTGGAGAGTCGTGAACAGGAAGGAGCCTTTGATGCCATACACCGCGCCGGCTCGTTCATCATAGGCGCGTTCCAAGTAGTCGATCGCGCGGTCTGGTTCACCAAGGCCGGTGTAGACATAGGCCCAGTGGTAGGGTGACACATATCCGTGAGCCGACCGCTCTTCCAACTGTCGTAGCACGTCCCGAGCCTTGTCCATGTTGCCCGCGATTCCGAAGGCCTGCCCGAGTTGTGCCAGCCACATGGTGGCGTCCGGTGTGAGTAAGACCGCAGTCTCCAGGTGCGCCAGGCCCTTTTCGTAGCGGCCCTTCTTCACGTAGACCCATCCGAGGGTCGCGTGCCCCCGAGCATCGCGCGGATCGAGGTGGATGGCGCGCTCGGCCGCCTGCAAGGCCGCATCATATGCGCCCGCCCGGAGGAGCGCCGTGGCAGCGTCCGCCTTGTGGGCCAACGGGTCGAGTTCCTGAGCCCGCTTCTGCATCACAACCGCTTCGTCATGCCGGGCCAGCGCCGAGCACAAGCGCCCGTAAAGATCATAGGTGTCGGCGTCGTTGGGAGTCAGCTCCAGCGCGCGTTTGAACTCTTCCTCTGCTCCCAGCCAGTCGAACTCGGTGACGAACTTCACAAACGCCAGGACGCAATGGGCTTGGCCCAGCTCACTGTCGAGGGCGAGTGCCTTTACCGCCGCTTCCTTGGCTCGACGATAGGCCTCTGCCGGGTTCAGGACCCCCGTTTCGCCGAGCTCCGTATAGGCCATGCCCACACCGACATGGGCCATGGCATATTTGGGGTCCTTGGCGATCGCTCGCTCGAAGTACTCGATGCCTTTCCGGAGCCCTTCCTCAGTCCACCGAATGTGGGCATGCCGGCCCTGCAGATAGAGTTGATAGGCTTCCAGGTCGCTGGTAGGCTCCTTTCTGATGCGGATGGTTTCATCCCGGGTGAGCTCGGCCCGGAGCGCGGCTGCGATACGCAACGCGACGTCGGTCTGGATCGCAAAGATGTCGGTGAGCTGACGGTCATACGTTTCCGCCCACAGGTGTTGGTCGGTCTCGGCATCGATCAGCTGGGCCACGATTCGCACCCGATCGCCGGCGCGGCGCACGCTGCCCTCCAGAAGCGTCGTCGCTTCCAATGCGGCCCCGATCTCACGCAGGCTCTGAGTCCGCTTCTTGAACAGCATCACCGAGGTCCGCGAAATCACTTTGAGGGCGCGGATTTTGGATACGTGGGCAATGACGTCCTCCGTCATCCCGTCGGCGAAATATTCGTTCTCCGGGTCCGGGCTCAAGTTGAGGAACGGGAGTATCGCAACGGACGGAAGCTTCGGGTGGGCCACGTCGCTCTCGAAAAGCGCGCTCGCGAATTCCTCCGCGGTGGCGAACCGATCAGCCTTCGCCAAGGCCAACGCCTTCATCACCGCGCGCTCGATTGCCACCGGCACCGTCGGACGCACCGGCCGGAGCGGCGGCACTACCCCCGACAGCCGCCGAACGATGACTGCCTGAGCGGACCGCCCGCTGAACGGTGGTTCTCCCGCGAGCATCTCATAGAGCACGGTGCCAAGGGAATAGACATCGCTGCGGGCATCGAGCTCGTGTTCCGCATATCCCTGCTCGGGCGACATGTATTCCGGTGTTCCAATCACCAGTCCGGTCGCGGTCAACTGCGGCCCTTCGCTCGGGTCCAACGCGTGCGCGATCCCGAAGTCGGCCAGCATCGCCATCCCGTTCGAAAGGAGGATGTTCTCCGGCTTGATGTCGCGGTGAATCACGCCGCGAGCATGGGAGTAGCTCAGCGCACTCGCGATCTCCTTGGCGATTTGGAGTGCGTCCTTGACGGGAAGTTGGGTCTCTCGCCGAAGTCGCTCGCGGAGGGACTCGCCGTCCACGAAAGGCATCGTGAACCAGAGCGAGCCCGCAGCCTCGCCCGAGTCGTGAACACTCAGGATATGAGGGTGCGGGAGGCGGGCCGCGAGCCGAATCTCGCGCTGAAAGCGCTCCGGCCCAACCACGCGGGCGAGCTCGGGTAGCAACACCTTGAGCGCCACCTGGCGGTCGTGCCGGAGGTCGTGGGCGAGATAGACTGTGGCCATGCCTCCCGCGCCGAGTTCACGCTCGAGGCGGTAGCGGTCATGAAGGGCGTTCACCAGCGGGTCGGGCAACACAGCCATGAGACGAGCCTGGATTGGGACCCCTCAATCTGCTGCGAGACTTCGAGTAACGCGAGTTGGGGTGGCCGGTATCAACAGTGCGTGGGTTTCGGCCGGGTCACGAAGACGGTATGCTATGGTACCTGTCTACGGTACATCAACGCACCCGGCCCTCGGGCCGACAGCTGAGGAGGACGTCATGATCGTCGTGAGGAACCTGTTCCGGATCAAGTTCGGCCAGTCGAAGCCCGCCGTGGCGGCATTCAAGGAAGGCCGCGCTCTCATCAAGAAGCTCGGCCTCAACGCTGAGTCCCGTCTGCTCACGGACCTCGTCGGCACCTCGTACACGATCGTGCACGAACTTCAATTCGAGGGCCTCGCGGCGTTCGAGCTGGAAATGAGGAAGGTCACCAGCTCAGCCGAATGGCGCGCGTGGTACGAGACGTTCATCCCATACGCCGAATCAGGATCGCGCGAGATCTTCAACATCGTCGAGTAAGGCTCAGGAACGCTGGCGCTCGAATAGTGTGCTGATGAGGGACGCCACCCGCTCCCACTACCTGATGCTTCCCTTGTCCCTTCAGTCGGGGACCAGCAGCTCTTTCAGCCTGGCAACGAAGACCTCGGCGTGCGTGGCCAGCGCGAAATGCCCGGCGCCCTCGATCACGACCATCCGCTTTTTCGGGGCGGTGACCTTGTCGAAGTAGGCCGCGGCCGGGGCCGTCGGCGTAAAGCGGTCGTCACGCCCCTGAATCACAAAATAGGGCAGTCCGAAACTCAACGCAGTCGTCGAAAGACGTTCCTGCATTTGGGTCGGTAACAAGGTGCGCCCTGAAAAACCCATTCCGTCTCCGAGCGCTTTGAGGTCGTCATCCGTGAAGCCGGGAGAGCTTTTGGTGAGCGGGAGCAGACCCGCGAGCCACGCCGCATCCGAGTCGTCGAGGTACTCGCGCAACGGACGCGTGAACCTGAAGTACTGAGTCGAGTTCATTGGATCGGGACGCCCGATGCTATCGAGTCCCGCGAGCAACGCTGCGTTGTTCGTCTCACGCGCCTTCGCTTTGAGGAAATCGAATTGCGCATTCACCGATTCGGGCCAACTCGCGATTTGCCCGGTCCCGACATACGCCGCGAACAGATCGGGCCTCGCGAGAACCATTTTCGTGCCGATCGCTGTTCCCCAAGAATGTCCGAGCAGAACCATCGGGTTGCGCCGAAAACGTCCGCGTAGATACTTGGCGAGCTCGATCCCATCCTCGACGACCCGATCGAGCGTGAGTTCGGGGGTAGCCTCGCCGTAGCGACCGTACGTCCTGCCTGCTCCACGCTGATCCCACTGAACGAGCACAAAATCATGCTCATACGGCTTGTAGGTTGAAACAAGCGTCGACTGGACGTCCCCGGGCCCGCCATGAATGAGAAGCAGGATCGGGTTGCGGTCGTCATCCCCGCGGATTGTGATCCATTGTTCAATGCCCCCGAGCCTCACGAAACCGGCCTCCTCGATGCGGCCGGTTGGCCGGTCCGCTACGAGTCTCGCCTCGCTGCGGCCCGCCGAGAGCACGGAGACAAACACGACCAGCACGAGAAACCTCGGCCGAGGCCGCACAGACACCTACCAATCGCATGGGGAACGTCTTTGAAGAGCTCTCCACCGTAGATGCCGGCACGTGGGGTCTTGGTCGCATAGGCATTGCGAAGCAAAAGCCAACGACCCGTTCGCTCTCCGCCCAACTGACGCTGTGACAACGGGTTGACACCTTGGTTGACGCCCGGCTGCGCCTCGAGGAGTATCGTAGCTGGGTGATCACGCCAGAGGAATCCGGGATGACCCCGCCGACGCCGCCACGCTTCGACTACCTGATGCTCCGCCTAGTCCGCACCGACGGGGACCCGGAGCTGATCAGCGGCCTGGCCGAGGCACTCCGAACTGGTGAGAAGCGGAGTTTTGAGACCGGCGACCAACTACTGCAACTCATCGCCGAGTGGTCGGGCCGGAATTCGTGAGGGCCGTACCCATCTCTCTCGACCGGAGTGTTCCGATGCGTTCGTACCGACTCGTCCTCTTGGCCCTCCTGGTCGCCCTGCCGGTTCAGGCGCAGACCCGGCTGAGCTTTGCCCCCCAGATCGGCTTCTACATTCCGACCGAGAAGCTCCAGAGCGTCGCCAACGGAACTGGCACTGTGGACTCGCTCGAGGGCGGCATCTCATTCGGCGCCCGGATCGGAGCGACCTTCGGGAAACACCTCGGCGTCTCGTTCAGTGGCAACTACGTGCCCACGACCTACCAGCTGGGCACGGGGAGCAGCCTCCAGAAGAAGGACGCGAAGCTCTTTACGGGAGCGGGCCAGCTGGTGGTCTTTCTTCTTCCGATCACCAGTCCGCTCACCGTGTTCGTGAACGGCGGCCTCGGGGTCATCAGCCGGGGCGGCGTGGCCTTCACGAACGCGGCCAAGACGACCTACATGACCGGCGTGGTGGGCGCGGGCGCCGGGCTTCGACTCGGCGGAATCGGTCTCAGCCTCGGCGCCGACCTCTACAGCTATGACGCCGACTACATCGGTACCAGTCAGACGACCAGCAAGCTCAAGCAGAAAGACGTCCACCTCAAACTCGGCCTCGGCGTCCCGTTCGGGATGGCGGAGAAACGTTAGGGAGTGTGGTCGGGCAGGGATGCGTTGGGAGCGATTCTGCCGGAGCCCGCGCCGTAGCGCCGTCGTGCGCGACGCGGTTGGAGAGAGGTTCGCCAGACGATGCACAAGAGACTGCCATTGCCTTCACTACACCACCGAGGTTTCGCCATGAGTACTTACCACGACGACCGCCGGTTCGCCTATCTCGCTCGGCTCGGCCTGTTCATCCTGACGTTCGCTCTGTTGTCCTGCGGTGGCAGCACCACCGCGCCGGGTGGTGGCGCAACCCAACTGACGCTCGTCGTGGCTCCAGGTTCCGCGACGGTCTTCGTTGGCGGAACGACGCAGTACACCGTGGTGGCGACGAATAGCAGCGGGCAGGTGGTGACGGCACCGGCCGTGGTCTGGACGTCCGCCGACCCCGCGGTCGGTACGATCTCGACAACGGGGCTCGCGACCGGGGTGAGCCCGGGCCAGACGATCATTGTCGCCACGGCGGGCAGCGTCGTTAGCACGCCGGCCACACTGGTGGTGGACCAGCTCACGCTCAAAGTGGCTCCGGACACCGCGACCGTTCTGGTGGCGGGAATTGCGCAGTACAGTGTGGTGGCGACGAATAGCAGCGGGCAGGTGGTTCCGACCCCGGCAATCGTTTGGACATCTCGCGACCCAGCAATCGGCACCATCTCTTCGGCCGGGATCGCCACCGGGGTGTCGCCGGGCCAGACTGTGGTCACCGCGACGGCAGGTAGTGTTGTCAGTCTGCCCGCCGTGCTGAATGTCCGACAAACCGCCTGCGACGGTATTGCCGGCGTGCGCGAGTGGGGGGCGAACCTGGAATTGTTTTATCAGGATGACACCACCACCAAGGCAGGCGCCAAGGTATACGCCGATCACCACTTCAGTGTCACCACCACCCTCACGGCAGCGAGCCCCGTCTCCGGCAAGCTCGAGTGGACCGGGTCTCTCCTAGCGGGTGTCAGCCGTCATGGCTCGAAGTACCCTGTGTTTCTGCTCGAAACTTTCGACGACCAGGTCTCCGATCCGACGGAGAAGATCGAATTCGACGGGCTGACCGGACCGGTCCCTACGCCCGGCGTCGACGGCTTCAGGCTGGAGGTCGATCTCTCGACCTGCACCTTCCAATTCTTTGCAGCGCCGTCAGCGCGTGGGATCCTCACAAAGACCGAGCATGCGGTGAACACCCTTCCTGGACCGGACGAAGGGATCCAGGTGTTTACGGAGGATATCCCGTTTGGATTGCTGCAGAAAGGCGTCGCGCCGCTGGGCGCCTGGCGCACCCTCGGCCTCGCAGATTCAGTGGAGAATATCTCGTCGTATCCTGTCGGCATCGCCGTCCCGGTCAATGTGGATGCCTACACACCATCAGGCCTCTTTTCGCAAACGGCGTTCTTCGATCCATTCAACCCGGCGCCGAAACCCCACAAAGCGGACATGTACTGGACCATCGTCCCGAAGCCCTAAACGAGTCGCATACTCGGAGGCCGGCGTATGCCGGCCTCATCCCTTGGG